>JBCCIN010000482.1:0-3450 GCA_039028235.1 Pseudomonadota bacterium | reverse complement strand
CTCGTCCGATTGGGGCTTGGACGGCTCGAGCCGTCGGACTGGCTGACGGATGAGGGTCCGCTCTGGCAGACCGATCATCTGGTCGGGAAACATCATGTCGGCGGCTATCACCATATGGGCACGACCCGGATGGCAAACGACGCGCATCGAGGTGTCGTCGACGCCAATTGCCGCGTGCACGGCATGGGCAATCTCTTCATTGCCGGAAGCTCCGTGTTCCCGACAGGAGGCTGGGCTAATCCGACACTGACGATCCTGGCCCTTGCCTTGAGACTGGCCGACCATTTGAAGAAATAGGGCGAAGGCTTCGCGGCACGTCCGCTCGCACTCGACGTTCGCAAGGGAACCTTGTGTCCAATTCCGGCCAGCGGCAATGAGAAGCTGGTGACGTCATTGGCAGGACGACATGAACATCACGCGCATGACTGTCTACCAACAAGACCTGCCGCTGAGAGATCCCTATTGGCTCTCTGGCGGTCGGCTCCGTTTCGATGTGCTGGACGCAACATTCGTCAGGCTGGAGACGGATGAGGGCATTACCGGCTGGGGCGAAGGTACGCCCTGGGGCCATACCTATGTGCCGGCCCACGGCCCAGGTATCCGTGCCGGCATCGAGACCATGGCACCGGCGATTCTCGGACAGGAGCCCCGTGCTCTCGATCATGTCGAGCGGGCGATGGACCTTTGCCTTCCCGGGCATCTCTATGCGAAAGCGCCGATCGACATGGCCTGCTGGGACATTGCGGGCCAGGCGGCGAATCTGTCGATTGCCGACATGCTGGGCGGCCGCGGTGACGAAGGGACCTGGATCGCGTCCTCGGTGTCCTCAGGCGAACCCGACTACATGCTCGGCATCATCCAGACTTATCGCGATCTCGGCTATAAGGTGCATTCGGCGAAGGTCGGCGGTGATATCGAGAAAGACATTGCGCGCATTCGTCACCTGGAACAGGAGCGTCTGCCGGACGAGCGCATTCTTTATGACGTGAACCGGGCCTGGACCAGGCGCGAAGCCTCGATCGTCATGGACGCGGTGGCCGATCTCGGGATCACCGTCGAGCAGCCCGGCGAAAGCCTTGATGACATCGCGGCAATTCGTCAGGTCACGACCACGCCGATCAGCGTCGATGAGAGCCTGGTCACGCTTCAGGATGCGGCCCGCATCGCAAGAGACGGCCTCGCCGAGGTCTTTGGCTTGAAGCTCAACCGTGTCGGCGGCCTCACCAAGGCGAGGCGTATTCGGGATCTCGGGCTCGCCCACGGAATCCAGATATATGTCATGGCGACTGGCGGCAGCGTGCTCGCGGACGCCGAGGCTGCACATCTGGCGCAATCGATACCACCCGAGTTCCGCCTCGGCACCTGGGCTTGTCAGGATATGCTGACGGTGGACGTTGCCCCTGGTCGGGGTGTCCGCAGCGCCAATGGAAAGCTGACAGTTGATGCGACGCCGGGTCTTGGCTTCGCGCCGGATGTCGAACGGCTCGGCGATCCGGTTGCGGACTATCGCCTTTGAAGCGTGGATCGCCGTGTCAGCAATTGGCATGTGCCGAAGGACATCCTTGCCGGCACACCGAATACCGACCGTAGCAAGTTTCCATCGATAGAGCATAGCGCCACATCGCCTGCTGCGGATTTTCGTCTGCCTCCAGGCATTCGTTATGACCTCCGTTAAGTCTGCGTTAACTCATCCATGCCATGCTGTTTCACGGTCCATGCGATCCTGGGAATCCGCACGCCCGCCGGAAGAGTTGGGGCGAGGCTCGGACTCCCAGGATCGCATGGACCAGCGAGACTTGCCGGAAGATAGCCATGGCGGGTTAAGGAAGGGTGAACGCAGCCGTTATACCGAACGCATGGGTCAGGTCTTTGTGCGACGGGTATAAGTCCCTCAAAAGCTGCTTCGAAAGGAAGGCTCATAGCCTCCAGCACAGAAACGTCGCCTTCCGCGGCACTCTCTCGCAAGAGTCCCCGGCAGAAACGCGGTGAATAGTCCCGGATAGCTCGCTTCCCGAGTCATCGAAGGCCGGATCGCTCCCATAGCAGACAGAATGTCTAGCAAGGATCGCTACCCAATCAATTCAGTGCTCAAAAAAATATCGGCAGTGTGAATCGGTTCACAGGCCCCGAACATCTTATGCCGTACTATCGGTCTTATTTCGCACATTCATGATTTTCATTCGAAAATTTCAGAGAAAGGCAAATTTGCAATGGCGATTTCTCCAAGTGATGGTGCCCGCAAGGCGGCAGCCGACCTCGCGGGCAAGAAGATTAAGGGCACCGATCGCGATCTCGTGCGCTCGGACCGTTCGGCAAGGCTACCGGATGGACGGGCCGTGCACCGCTTCGTCACGGCCAGCCGCAAAGATCCCAACGGACCAGCGCACAGCGTCGTGCTGGGCGATGATGGCAAGGAGGTCGATGCCGCGTCGCTGCCGAGCGATATTGCCGATGCCTTGGGCGTCACTCGCGTCCGACCGGCCGCACCCGGATCGGCGATGCTGGCCAGCAAGGCGGCCTCCGCATCGATCGATCCCCGCTCCAACGATCTGGTGCTCGAACTCGGCGACACCGAAACCGAGATCGTCACGGTCACCATCCCCCCGCGCGCCGGTGTTTCGAAGGCGGACGTCTACCTGCTCGCCGACAACACAGGCAGCATGGGACCGGTCCTCGATGCCGTAAAGGCGGGTGCAAGTGACATCCTGAACGCCATTACTAGTCTTGATATCGCCTTCGGTGTTGGCAATTATCGTGACTATCCCGACACCGCACCCCCGTTCACGCATCAGCTCGCACCGGACACCAATGCTGCGAACGTTGCGGCCGCGATTAACGCCTGGACGGCAGATGGCGGCGGCGACGGCTCCGAAGGGCAACTCTACGCCCTCTATCAGCTGGGCGAGGCACCAGGTGGGCCGATCGGTTGGCGGCCAGACGCAAAGCGCATCATCGTCTGGTTTGGCGACGCGCCAGGTCATGATCCGATCTGCAGGAGCTTCACTGGCCTGCCCTTCGACATCACCGAGAACGTCGACGCAGCCGACAAGCGCTCGGCGACGTCACGCCTAGTCAATCAGGACATCAGCGTCATTGCGATCAGCACACGGTCCGAATTCTTTGCTAACGCTCTGGATGATGATCCATCCATAAGTGATGGCAACTATACCGATGCCGGCTGCAGCACGACCGGAAACGCCGATCAGGCGACCCGAATTGCGGCCGCGACGGGCGGCATTCATGTCTCCAATATCGATGCCGACGAGATCGTGGGTACGATCATCGAGCTGATCGAAGCGGCGATCGGCAAGATCGACAAGCTGACGCTCGAGCCCAGCGCTTCGGTCGCCCCGTTCGTCGTCAGCATCTCACCGCCCCAATACATCAACTTGCCAGGCGACGAGCAGCATGTCCTGCCGTTCAAGGTGACCTGGCGCGGGATCAAGCCCT
>JBCCIN010000481.1:0-3456 GCA_039028235.1 Pseudomonadota bacterium | reverse complement strand
GGTCGACGAGCCGAAGGCCTCGGCGGAGACATAGTAGGTCCCGGCGCCCGGCGCGGTGAACTGAAGGTTGCTGTTCAGCCCTTCACCGCCATCGTCCCGGCGAGACAGCATGGCATCGAGGCGTTAACGAAAACCTAACGTCGGATGAAAATCCGCCGCAGGCGACATCGCCTCACAATTCATCGATGAAAACTTCGTGCGGCCGGTATAACAACGTCACTTGGTTTCCAGCACCAATGATGGGATCGCCGGTATGCTGACATATGGCCGCCAGTGCCGAGGTGTCTTCGAAAGTCGTCCGACCAACAGCGGATCAAGTCGAAGCGATGATGTTTCCTCGGCAGCCTGCCGGCCTGCCCATGAGCAAAGCGGTCAGGGCGAAAGAGTTTCTTAACCTCTCCCCGCCATGATGGTTTTCAGGTCCATGCGACCCTGGGAATCCGCTCGCCCGTAGGAGAAGGTGGGGTGAGGCCCGGATTCCCAGGGTCGCATGGACCAGCGAGACGGCTCCTTGATGACGCATTCCTGTTAAGGAACGGTAAATGTGGGATGAGAAACGCGCGTCTAACGCGTCCCGAGTTGAAAGCTGTCGCGATAGATAGGATGTTCGGGCGAAAGCACCGTCGGAGATCATGAGATGAAAGCGCTTCGAGCCAACGATCAGATCCTGCATTTCGAAGACGAAGGGCCTCGGGATGGGCCGGTTGTCGTCTTCTCCAACTCCCTCGGCACTGACTTTCGCCTTTGGGAGCCGCTGCTGCCGCATCTGCCTGAGGGCCTTCGCCTGATCCGCTACGACAAGCGCGGCCATGGCCTTTCCTCCTGTCCGCAGGGGCCTTACAGCATCGAGGACCATCGGGACGATCTCGCAGGTCTCCTCGATGGCCTCGCGATCGAGCAGGCGGTGATCGTCGGCCTCTCCGTCGGCGGCATGATCGCTCAGGCGCTCGGGGCATCGCGTCCCGATCTCGCAAAGGCCCTGGTGCTCTGCGACACCGGCCATGTGATTGGACCGCCGGCGATCTGGCAGGCCCGCATCGATGCCATTCGCGACAAAGGATTGGAGGGTATTGCTGAAGGCGTGATGGAGCGTTGGTTCAGCCGGAGCTTTCGCGACGGCCGGCCGGAGGATCTCGCACTCTGGCGGGCGATGCTGACGCGCACGCCGGTCGAGGGCTATGCCGGCACGGGCCATGCCATCATGAAGGCTGATCTGACCGAGGGAACCAGAGGCCTCTCGATGCCGGCGATCTGCGTGGTCGGCAGCGAAGACGGCGCGACCACACCCGAACTGATGCGCTCTACCGCCGAGCTGATCGGCACCGAGCTTCACGAGATCGAAGGGGCTGGGCATCTGCCTTGTGTCGAGGCTCCCGACGTGCTCGCCAATATCATTACCCGTTTCCTCGAGGAGCAGGGTCTTGTCTGAGCAGGACGACGATCGCTTCGAATCGGGCATGAGGACCCGCCGTTCGGTCCTGGGCGATGCCCATGTCGATCGTGCGGAAGCGAGGAAAACCGCCTTTGATGCGGACTTCCAGCGCTTCATCACCGAGGGAGCCTGGGGCTCGGTCTGGTCGAGGCCTGGTCTGACCAGACGGGAGCGGAGCCTCCTGACCATCACGCTGCTCGCAGCGCTCGGCCATGACGACGAACTCGCTATGCATCTTCGCGCCACCGCCAATACCGGCGCCAGTGCCGATGACGTCAAGGAAGCGCTCCTGCATGTCGCGGTCTATGCCGGCGTGCCCGCCGCCAACAGCGCGATCAAGGTCGCGAAGTCGGTTTTCGAGATGCCTGAGGAGACGAAGAGACCTTGAGCGAGACAGCGGCAGGTTCAAGCGGCGGGGCCGTCTTCACCGAGGGCTCGGTGATGCGCCACATCGGCGTGATGACAGCGACCGCGACCACGGGGCTGATCGCGCTCTTTCTGGTCGACCTGATCGATCTTTATTTCCTGAGCCTGCTCGGCGAGATCGAGCTTGCCGCCGCCGTTGGCTATGCCGGCTCCATCCTGTTCTTCACCACCTCGGTCTGTATCGGACTTGCGATCGCCATGGCCGCCCTGGTGGCGCGCGCCGTGGGTGCAGGCGAAGAGGTGAGGGCCAGACGCTATGTCGTCCATGTGAGCGTGGTTGCACTGCTGGTGACCATGCCCTTCGCGCTCCTGGTCTGGCTCGCGCTGCCTGATCTCCTCGCCCTTCTCGGTGCCGAAGGCCGAACCCTCGAGCTTGCGGTCGACTATCTTCGGATCATCGTCCCGTCGATGCCCGTCCTGGCGCTCGCCATGGCAAGCGGCGGCGTGCTGCGCGCGGTCGGTGCCGCTCGCCTTTCAATGACCTCGACGCTCGCCGGCGGTCTGGTCAATGCCGTTCTCGACCCGATCCTCATCTTCGGCCTCGACCTCGGTATCGAGGGGGCCGCCTGGGCGTCGGTGGCCGCGCGCTTTGCCGTGCTCGGGGTCGGTGCCTATGGCATGATCCATCAGCGCCGGATGCTCGGTCGCTTTAAGGGGAGCGCCTTTGCGCGTGACGTCAGGCGCATCGCCGAGATCGCCGGTCCGGCCATCCTCACCAACATCGCCACCCCCTTCGGCAATGCCTATGTGGTCGGGTCCATGGCCGCGTTCGGAGACGATGCCGTTGCCGGCTATTCGATCATCGGCCGCATTATCCCGGTCGCCTTCGGCGTGGTGTTTGCGTTGTCCGGCGCCGTCGGCCCGGTGATCGGTCAAAATCTCGGTGCCGGCCTGTTCGATCGCATTCGCCAGGCCTTGATCGACAGCCTCCTCCTTTCCACCGCCGTCGTCGGCGCGACGTCGCTGCTGCTCTATCTTTTCCAGGATCAGATTGCCGTCATCTTCGGCGCGAGTGCTGGGGCTGCCGCCCTGATCGGCTTCTTTTCGACCTGGATCGCGATCCTGTTCGTGTTCTCCGGCGCCCAGTTCATCGCCAACGCCGCGTTCAACAATCTCGGCTACCCGCTCTGGTCGAGCATCAGCAATTGGGGCCGGGTCACGGTCGGCACCGTGCCGCTGGTCTGGCTCGGAAGTCTCTGGCTCGGCCCCAACGGCGTGCTCCTCGGTCAGGCGATCGGCGGTATTATTTTCGGGGTCGGCGCCTACTACGTCGCCTGGCGCCTCGTCCAAGCCGGACCGGATGTCGGCCGTAAGCCCGAGACCAGAGACCGCATGTTCCGCGTGCCACTGTCCGCTCAGACGGTGTATCGCGGTTGGGTGGGACTTTTCGGCCAGGAGAGGCCGGGGCGGGAAGGGCGGTCTCCATAATCTCAACGCCGCCTGGCTTTCGTTGCCGCCGACCGCTGGATTCTGACGCAGCCTTGCAGGCACGCAGCAGCCGGCGATCTCGTCTACTCGGCTCGCACAAAGTCTTGACCTATGGATTCGGAAAGGACGCGGGCGTTCACCCGTCCTTAACCCACCGTGGCTATCCTCCG
>JBCCIN010000480.1:0-3467 GCA_039028235.1 Pseudomonadota bacterium | reverse complement strand
TCGAGCGAAGCCCGTTATGTCCGGCGACACCGCCGCCTTCCTTGATCCTGACCTTGCCGGGCGCCAGATCGAGCTCGTCATGCAGGACCACCAGATCGTCGAGCATGAGCTTGTAGAAATTCGCCGCCTGCATGACCGCGCGACCCGACAGGTTCATGAATGTCTCGGGTTTTTGCAGCATCACCTTGACGCCGCCGAGCCGGCCTTCGGCGATCCGGCTCGAGAACTTCGAGCGCCAGGGCGTGAAGCCATGAGCCTCGGCGATCGCGTCGACCATCATGAAGCCGATATTGTGCCGATGACCGGCATAGTCAGGACCGGGATTGCCCAGGCCGACCATCAAGAGCATGGGATCAGACCATCAATGTGAGGTCAGGTCGAGCACCTTCCCAGCGCCTGCCGGATATGTCAGGCGCCGTCGCCATCGCCAGCATCCTCGCCGGCGCCGGTATCCTCGGCCGCGGCCTCGGCACCTTCCTCGCCTTCGACGCCTTCGCCGTCCTCGGCCGCCTCATCGTCGGCTCCGCCGCTCGGTGCGGCGATCGTGGCGATGGTGAAGTCGCGATCGGTGATGGTCGGCTCGACATTGTCGGGCACGACCGCCTGCGAATAATGCAGGCTGTCGCCGATATCGGCCTCGGCGAGATCCAGCTCGATCTTCTCCGGAATGTTGTCCGCCGGGCAGACCAGCTCGACCTCGCGCCGAACCACGTTCAGCACGCCGCCGCGTTTGATGCCCGGGCATTCGTCTTCATTCAGGAACTGCACCGGCACCTCGACGGTGACGGACGCACCGCGCGACACATAGACGAAGTCCGCATGGATAGGATCATCCGTGACCGGATGAAGCTGGATGTCACGCGGCAGAACACGTACCGGTTTGCCGCCGATCTCCAGCGCGCAAAGCGTGCTGTAGAAGCGCGGGTTCTGCAGCTCTTTTCTGAGCGCACGCGCCTCCAGCGAGAACATCACCTGCTCCTTGCCCTCGCCATAAACAACGCCCGGCACACGCCCGGTCTGACGCAATGCCCGCGCCGGCCCTTTGCCAACGGCGCTCCGGTCTTCAGCGACCAGCGTAGTCATATCACTCATGGTCTTCCTCTGTGGTGCTGGCAGCACCTGCTTGGCTCGTCCTTCACCTAGGCACGGACTCGGCGACTTTCAAACGTCGCCTGCCGGCACCTGCATATCTCGTCTGCGGCGCAATCCCGCCGACCAGGTTCCTCACAACGTCCAGCCCATTGACGCCGTCAATCGAAAAGGCTGGAGACGGAGGTCTCGTCGCTGATCCGCTTGATCGCCTCGCCGATCAGCGCGGCCACGCTCAGCTCGCGAATCTTCCTGGTGACCCTGACCGCCTCGGTCGCCCGAATGCTGTCGGTGATCACCAGTTCCTCCAGCGGGCTTGCGCTGACCCGGGCCACCGCACCTGCGGACAAAACGCCATGAGTGACGTAGGCTGACGCCGACGTCGCACCCGCTTCCAGCAAGGCTTTTGCCGCATTGCAAAGCGTCCCGGCCGAATCCACGATATCGTCGACCAGGATGCATCGATGGCCGGAGACGTCGCCGATGACGTTCATCACCTCGGAAACGCCCGCCCGTTCCCGCCGCTTATCGACGATCGCGAGGTTGCAGTCAAGCCGTTTGGCCATGCCCCTGGCACGCCCGACACCGCCGACATCCGGCGACACGATCATCAGCTCTCTCGGGTCATAATTGTCGAGGATATATTTCGCCATCAGCGGCGAGGCGTAGAGATTATCCACCGGAATGTCGAAGAACCCCTGGATCTGGCCCGCATGCAGATCCATGGTCAGCACCCGATGCGCCCCAGCCGTGGTGATCAGGTTCGCCACCAGCTTCGCCGAAATCGGCGCCCGGGAGCCCGTCTTCCGATCCTGGCGCGCATAGCCGAAGTAAGGCATCACAGCCGTAATCCGGCGAGCGGAGGCTCTCCGCAGCGCATCGATGCAGACCAGCAGTTCCATGAGATTGTCATTCGCCGGATAGGACGTCGACTGGACTAGAAAAACATCCTCGCCGCGGACATTCTCGTGAATGTCGACGAACAGCTCCATATCGGCGAAACGATGAACGGTAGCTTCAGCAAGCGGCACATTCAGATAAGCGGCAATCGCCTCGGCCAACGGACGATTGCTATTGGCGGCCAGCAATTTCATGCCTGGCACCCCCCAAGCGGACAAGCAGCGGACCGTTCATCTACCAAGACGCTCCCCACAAAGCAATGTGCGACGCGCACCTCGTTGACTTAGTGGCGTTTTCGATGAACGTGCTCGGATATCGACGGGTATGCGGGCTCGCTGAATGCCTGTGACGGAGCCCGCCCCATCACCGTCATGCCCGAGCTTGACCCAGGCATTCGTCTATAAACAAGTCACTGTTGCCTAATGATTGACGACGACACCGATGACCGGATCAAGTATGGCGATGGGACGGGACAAAAAGCTCGGAATGCCTGGACACTGCACGCGCGCATCACCGGCCTGTCCCTCCAGGATGCTCCAGGGCTGAACACCGACGATCGTTAGCTCTTTCTTAACCGCTCTCTGCCACCCTGCCATGTGATCCATGCGATCCTGGAACTCCGAACCTAGCCTCCTTCCCCCGCGGGCGGGCGGACTCCCAGGATCGCATGGATCAGCAAATTATGGCCGACCATAGCGATAAAGCGTTAAGAAAGTGTGAATTCGGCGGAGATGATCGGGCCGTCGGCGGTGTAACTCCTTGAGATGGATTTGAGAGCTTGAACGCTATTGCCGATCTAGAACGCCTATGCGCTACCATCGGCCGGTGGCCCAGACAGAGACAATGAGCGTCGAAGCCATCCTCTTCATCGCGACAGGCGCTGCTTTCGCCGGCTTCGTGAACGGCCTCGCCGGCTTCGGCACGGCCCTCTTTTCGCTCGGCTGGTGGCTCCAGGTGATGGACCCGATCGACGCCGTGGCGCTTGCCCTCGCGATCTCCGTCCTGACCGGCTTTCAAGGCGTCTGGATCGTCCGCCAGGAGATCGAGCCGAGGCGGCTCGCCGTCTTCCTGCTGCCCGCCTTTATCGGCATCCCCATCGGCCTGAGCCTGCTCGACCGCCTCTCGCCCGAACCGCTGAAACTCCTGGTCGGCGGCTTCCTCCTCGCCTACGGCCTGTTCTTCTCCCTTCGCCGCAACCTCCCCGCCATCACCCGGCCGATGCCGCTCATAGACGGCGTCGTCGGCTTCCTTGGCGGCCTCCTCGGCGCCCTCGCCAGCCTCTCCGGCGCCATCCCCACCATCTGGCTCTCCCTTCGCCCCTGGCCCAAAGCCAAAACCCGAGCCCTCCTCCAATCCTTCAACATGACCGTCCTGACAATCTCCACGATCCTCCTGGCTTTCAAAGGCGTGTACGACAGCAACGTACTACTCGCCCTGGCAATCGCGACGCCGGTCGCGCTCGCCGGCGCACAGGTCGG
>JBCCIN010000479.1:0-3470 GCA_039028235.1 Pseudomonadota bacterium | reverse complement strand
CGGCGGCTCGCTCAAGATCGACTACCTGCCGGCCGGCGCTGTCGTCCAGGCCTTTCAGGTGCAGGACGCATGCCATGACGGCGTGCTCGACGCCGCACACACCGTGACCGCCTATTGGTATGGCAAGAATAAGGCTGCCTCGCTCTTCGGCACCGGCCCGGTCTTCGGCGCCAACGCCGCGCAGATCCTCGCCTGGATCCACAATGGCGGCGGCAAGGACCTCTATCAGGAGCTGGTGCAGGACATTCTCGGCCTCAATCTCGTCGGATTCTTCACCATGCCGATGCCGACCCAGCCGCTCGGCTGGTTTAAGGAGCACATCAGCTCTGCCGATCAGATGCAGGGCCTGAAATACCGGACCGTCGGTCTCGCCACCGACATCATGCAGGGCATGGGCCTCTCCGTGACCCAGCTTCCTGGCGGTGAGATCATCCCCGCCCTCGAACGCGGCGTGATCGAGGCCTTCGAGTTCAACAACCCGACGGCTGACAGCCAGTTCGGCGCACAGGACGTCTCGAAGCACTACCACATGGGCTCCTACCACCAGGCGGCCGAGTTCTTCGAGATCATCTTCAACCGCGACACCTTCGAAAGCCTGTCGCCTGAGCATCAGGCGATCCTCGAATACGCCGCGGAAGCCGCCAATACCGCGAGCTACGGCCTCGCCATGGACCGCTACTCGGCCGATCTGCAAAAGCTGATCAACGAGGACGGCGTCAACGTCTACCGCACCGACACCTCGATCATGCAGGCCCAGCTGGAGAGCTGGGACAAGGTGATGGAAGGCCTTCTCCAGGACGAGTTCTTCGCCAAGGTCGTCGACAGCCAGAAGGCCTGGGCCGAGCGCGTTGCCTTCTACGACATCATGAACCAGGCGGACTACAAGCTCGCCTATGAGCACTACTTCCCCGGTAAGCTCGGCTTCTAACCGACAGCGTCGGTAGGCTGGACCTTCAGAAAGGGCGGTGAAAATGCCGCCCTTTCTTTTACGTTTTGTTAACGTAAAGATACTAAAGCGATACAACCGCCGTTACGTCCTCGGGGAACAGTGATGCTGCGCTTCATCGAAATCGCCGACCAGATATCGGCCTGGTTCGGCAAGGCGTTCGCCTGGTGCATCCTGATCATGACCTTCGGCGTCGGCTACGAGGTTTTCGTGCGCTACGTTCTCCGAAGCCCGACTTCCTGGGCGTTCGATCTCAGCTATATGATGTATGGCTCGCTGTTCATGATGGCCGGCGCCTATACGCTCTCGCGAGACGGTCATGTCCGCGGTGATTTCGTCTACCGCCTCTGGAAGCCGAAGACCCAAGCCCGGGTCGAGTTCGTTCTTTACTTCATCTTCTTCTTTCCCGGCATTCTCGCCCTTGTCTTCGCTGGCTGGAAATATGCCGGCCGATCCTGGCAATATGGCGAAGTCTCGGTCATGAGCCCGGCCAACGTGCCAATCTTCCAGTTCAAGACCGTGATCGTCGCCGCCGGCATCCTGCTCTTCATTCAGGGCGTCGCCCAGGTCTGCCGCTGCATCGTCTGCATGAGAACCGGGAAATGGCCGGAGCATGCCGAGGACGTCGAAGAACTGGAGGCGGTACTTCTCAAAAATAGGGACCTTGGGGCCATGGGCGAAGAGTCCCACGTTCTCCCCCATAGCCGGCAAAGCGATATCAAGCCGAAGGGCGACGCCTGATGACCGATCCCCAAGTCGCCGTCTGCATGCTCGGCCTCTTCCTGCTGAGCATCTTTCTCGGTTTCCCGATCGCGTTCACACTCATGGCGATGGCTGTTTTCTTCGGCTATTACGCCTATTTCGATGCGGGCCGCATGTGGCGGGGCTATGAGCGCGCAGTCGAACAAGGTGCTGACAGCATCACGCTCTGGCAAACTTGGTTCGAGGGTCTCTTCAACAACCGCATCTTCGATCTGTTCATCAATCAGACCTATTCGGTCATGGCGAATGACGTGCTCACCGCCGTGCCGCTTTTTCTGTTCATGGGCTACATCGTCGAGCGCGCCAATATCGTCACGCGGCTATTCGACACGCTCTACATCGCCGCGAGAAAATTGCCGGGCGCCATGGCGGTCGCGGCCCTTGCCACCTGCGCCATGTTCGCGACCGCGACCGGCATCATCGGCGCCGTGGTCACACTGATGGGGCTGCTCGCTTTTCCGGCGATGCTGCGCGCCAAGTACGACACCAGCTTCGCCTCAGGCGTGATCTGCGCCGGCGGCTGCCTCGGCATTCTCATCCCGCCCTCGATCATGCTGATCGTCTACGCCGCAACCTCCAACGTCTCGATCGTGAAGCTCTATGCCGGAGCCATGATCCCCGGTTTTCTGCTTGCCGGCCTCTACATGATCTACGTGATCGGCCGCGCCTGGCTGAACCCGTCCCTTGCGCCGAAACCGCCTGAAGAAGAAACCGGCGACTACACAGGCGGACAGATCGCCCTTATGCTGATCACCTCTTTCTTCCCGCTGGCGATCCTTATCCTTTCGGTCCTGGGCGCGATCCTATTCGGCCTCGCAACGCCCTCGGAGGCCGCATCCGTGGGCGCGCTCGGCGGCTTGCTTCTGGCGGCATGCTACCGCTCGCTGACTTGGGAACGCCTTCGCGAGTCCGTCTATCTGACAGTGCGCACCTCGGCCATGGTCTGCTGGCTGTTCGTCGGCTCCTGGACGTTCTCGTCGGTCTTTTCCTATCTCGGCGGCGAGCATCTGATCAGCGAGTTCGTGATCGGCCTCGACCTGTCTCCCGTCCTGTTCCTCCTGATGGCGCAGTTGATCATCTTTCTCTTGGGATGGCCGCTGGAGTGGTCCGAGATCATCATCATCTTCGTGCCGATTTTCCTGCCGCTGCTTCCTCACTTTGGCATCGATCCGCTGTTCTTCGGCATTCTGGTGGCGCTCAATCTGCAGACATCATTCCTAACGCCGCCCATGGCCATGTCCGCCTATTATCTGAAGGGCGTGGCGCCGCCACATGTGCAGCTCACGCAGATCTTCAAGGGCGTGATGCCGTTCCTCTCGATGATCTTCCTGTCGATGCTTCTCCTCTATCTTTTCCCAGGCATCGCGCTCTTCCTGCCGGAATATTTCTATGGAAACTAGAGGCATACGATGCCTGCCGTTGACCTGACATCGCTGAGCGCCGTGGATCTCGCCGCCGCTATCCGCGACGGTCAGCAGTCCTGCGAGGACGCAGTGGACGCTTATCTCGCCCGGATCGATCAGATCGATGGTGAGATCGAAGCCTGGGCCTTTATCGATCCCGACAACGCGCGCGCGCAGGCCAAGCAGGCCGATGTCGCCCGCCGCGCGGGCCGCCCCATCGGCCCCCTCCACGGCGTGCCGGTCGGCGTGAAGGACATCATCGACACCCGTGGCATGTCGACTGAGAACGGGACTGCCATGGACGCGGGGCGGAAGCCAAGCAAGGATGCTGCGGTGGTCGCGCGCCTGCGCGCCGCAGG
>JBCCIN010000478.1:0-3470 GCA_039028235.1 Pseudomonadota bacterium | reverse complement strand
TGATGGTCGGCGTCAATCAGGTGATCATGCTGACCCTCAACATGGTGATCATCGCCTCGATGATCGGCGCGGGCGGCCTCGGCTATGACGTGCTCGCCTCGCTTCGCCGCCTCGATATCGGCGCCGGTATCGAAGCGGGTCTTGCGATCGTCGTCATGGCGATCGCGCTCGATCGCCTGAGCCAGGCCTTCGCCGAGCGCGCGGGCAAAGAGCCGCTGCATGCCGAAGGCACGATGATCCAGCGCCACCCCTGGCTTTCGATCGTCATCCTCGTGGTTCTGGGAACGCTGGTGCTCGGCCTGGCTCTGCCGCCGGTCCAGACCTATCCGGAGTCCTTGACGCTGACGACAGGGCCGTTCTGGGGCCAGGCAATCGAATATATTAACGTAAACTTCTTCGACACCTTCGAGACCATCAAGACCTTCTTCCTCACCTGGTTTCTGCTGCCGGTGAAGCGCTTTTTCGGTCAGATCCCGTGGCCTTGGGGGATCATCGCGGTCGGCCTCATCTGCTGGCGCGTCGCCGGCTGGAAACTGGGCGTGCTCGGCTTGCTGCTAACCGCCTTCATCGCGGCCAACGGCCTTTGGGCAAAGGCGATGGTGACGCTCTATCTCTGCGGCGTATCGGTGGTCATCGCGACGCTGATCGGCATTCCGCTCGGCGTGCTCGCCGCCGAAAATGCGCGGGCAGGCCGGATCATCGGCGCGCTTATGGACACACTCCAGACCCTGCCAAGCTTCGTCTATCTTATCCCCGTGGTGATGCTGTTTCGGGTCGGCGACTTCTCGGCGATGATCGCGGTCATCCTCTACGCGCTCGCCCCCGCTGTTCGCTACGCCGCTCACGGTGTTCGAAGCGTGCCGGCGCAGCTGATCGAAGCAGGCCTGGTCTCGGGCTGCACGCGCCGCCAGCTCCTTTGGCGCATCAAGCTGCCGCTCGCCGCACCTCACCTCTTGCTCGGCCTGAACCAGACCATCATGCTGGCCTTGTCCATGCTGGTGATCACAGCCCTGGTCGGCACGCGCGATCTGGGCCAGGAGGTCTATATCGGGCTCACCAAGGCGAATGCCGGACAGGGGATCATCGCTGGCCTTTCGGTCGCGTTTATGGCGATCATCGCTGATCGTATCGTCACGGCGCTCGCCGAAACCTCGCGCAGAAGATTGGGGCTTGAGACATGACCGAAGAGGAAGCACTCGCCCGCGCGATGGCGCTGCCTTGCTGGAAGGCGCCGGGAAAGCCCGAACTTCTCGGCGGCGGAATCACGAACTTCAACGTCAAGATACCGGATGGTGACCGCGCCTATGTCGTCAGGATCGGCGATGACATTCCCGTCCATGGCATTCTCCGCTGGCACGAACTCGCAGTCTGCCGGGCGGCCCATGCGGCTGGCATCACGCCGGGCGTGCATTATCATGAGCCTGGCGCCCTCGTGCTCGATTTCATCGAGGCGAGGACATATGCGGAAGAGGATGTGCGCGATCCGAATAACCTGCCGCGCGTCGTCGATCTGATGCGCCGCTGCCACCTTGACGTGCTGCCCCATCTCCGCGGCCCCGTTCTCACCTTCTGGGTCTTTCACGTCATTCGCGACTATGCGGCGACCCTTCGCGAGGGCGGGTCCGACCATATCAAGCGACTGCCCGATCTCCTCGCCACGGCCGAGCGGCTCGAAGCCGCTGTCGGCACGGTCGAGATCGTGCTCGGCCACAATGACCTTCTGGCCGCCAACATCCTGGATGACGGCGACCGGCTCTGGCTGATCGATTGGGAATATGCGGGTTTCAACACCCCGCTTTTCGATCTCGGCGGGCTCGCTACCAACAACGGCCTCTCGCAGCCACAAGAACGTCAAATTCTTGAGCAATATTTCGAGGAGCCTGCGGACTCCCGCTGGCGCGCCTACACAGCGATGAAATGCGCGTCACTGATGCGCGAAACCATGTGGTCTATGGTCTCGGAAATCCACTCGGCCCTGGACTTCGACTACAGCGAATACACCGCCGAGAATCTCTCGAGACTGGAAGCCGCTCTGTCGGGTTTCAAGAACGCGTGAGACGTCCATGACCCTCCCTTCCTCTTCCCGCTTCGTCATCGTCGGCGGCGGAATCATCGGCTGCTCCACCGCCTATCACCTCGCCAGGATGGGCGAAGAGGTGGTGTTGCTGGAGAAGGCGAAACTGACCTCAGGATCGACCTGGCATGCGGCGGGGCTGGTGGGGCAGCTGCGCTCGAATGCGAATGTCACCCAGCTTTTGGGCTATTCGATCGATCTCTATAAGCGGCTCGAAGAGGAGACGGGGCTCGCCACCGGCTGGAAGATGAATGGCGGCCTCCGTCTCGCTTGCAATGACGAGCGCTGGACCGAGGTCAGGCGACAGGCGACCACGGCCCACTCCTTCGGGCTGGAGATGGAACTGCT
This sequence comes from Pseudomonadota bacterium, assembly GCA_039028235.1. Classification (GTDB taxonomy): domain Bacteria; phylum Pseudomonadota; class Alphaproteobacteria; order Geminicoccales; family Geminicoccaceae; genus JANQPX01. The sequence goes on along the minus strand of JBCCIN010000478.1, from coordinate 1,048 downwards.
GACGCCGAGCGAGGCGAAGGAACTCTGGCCGCTGATGACCGTCGACGACGTGGTCGGCGCCGCCTTTCTTCCGACCGACGGCCAGGCTAATCCCTCCGACATCACCCAGGCCCTCGCCAGGGGTGCACGCATGGCCGGCGCTGTCGTCGTCGAGGACACGCCCGTCACAGGCATCCATGTCGACAAAGGCATCATCACGGGTGTTGAGGTTCAGTCGAACAGAAACGAGGTCCAGTTACAAAAGATAGAGTGCGAGCGGGTGATTTGTTGTGCGGGGCAGTGGACGCGGGCGCTGGCAGCCACGGTCGGCGTGAACGTGCCGCTGGTGAGCGTCGAGCATCACTACATGATCACCGAGCCCTTCGGCGTGCCGGCCGGTCTCCCGACCCTTCGCGATCCGGACCGGCTGACCTATTACAAGGAGGAGGTCGGCGGCCTGGTGATGGGCGGCTATGAGCCGAACCCGATCCCCTGGGCTGTGGACGGCATCCCGGAAGGCTTCGACTTCACGCTCTTGGATTCCAACACCGATCACTTCGAGCCGATCATCGAGCTCGCGCTCCCGCGCGTTCCGGCCCTGCAGACCGCCGGCATCAAGCAATTGATCAACGGCCCGGAGAGCTTCACGCCCGACGGCACGTTCATCCTCGGCGAAGCGCCGGAGCTTCGGAATTTCTATGTCGGCGCCGGGTTCAACGCCTTTGGCATCGCATCCGGCGGCGGGGCCGGCATGGCGCTGGCGGAATGGGCAGCGACGGGATCGCCGCCCTATGATCTCTGGAATGTCGACATCAGGCGTTTCGGACGGCCGCATCAGGATACCGACTGGGTGCGCACCCGGACCCTGGAGGCCTATGGCAAGCATTACAGCATGGCCTGGCCGTCGGAAGAGCATGAAAGCGGCCGTCCCTGCCGCCGCTCGCCGCTCTACCAGCATCTGAAGGATGCGGGCGCTGTCATGGGCGAAAAGCTCGGCTGGGAGCGGCCGAACTGGTATGCCGAAGCGGGCGAGACGGCCCGGGATGCCTATACCTTCGAGCGCCCGAAC
>JBCCIN010000477.1:0-3488 GCA_039028235.1 Pseudomonadota bacterium | reverse complement strand
TTCGTCACTGAAGCGCTTTGCCAGTGCATCGGTCTCCTCGACCATCTTCGAAACCTGCGCGTCAGGCACCGGAGGAGCCAGATTGCCACCGCCGACAGCACAAAAGCCGTTGACCTCATCGACGATGACAAGGCCGCTCGCCCGCTCGAATGGCGCATAGGCGCCGAGCGCGATCGGCATGGTCGCCTGAAGCTCCTGGATTAGCGCTCTGCTCACGGTCATTGCCAGGTTCCTCCCCAAGGCCAAGGCTGAGCCTCGATCCTACAAAGCTGGGCTTTGATCCTATACTTGACGTCGCCACGCTTCAAACGTCTTTGGCTTTGGACGTTTCGCGACGCCGTCGGACCTGGCTCAGGCAAGTCAACGCGATGACCGCGTCACACGGCTTCGGCTTTGCCCATTTCGAGGAATTTGCGTCGGCGGTGGTGGCGGATCTCGGTGCCTGACATGACCAGGAGCGGCGTGAGCGCGTTGTCGATGGCGTCGCCGACTGCGGCGATCGCTTCCTCCGGCGTGCGGTGCGCCCCGCCGACCGGCTCTTCGACGATTCGGTCGACCACGCCAAAGTCCTGCAGGTCCTGCGCGGTCAGGCGCATCGCCTCGGCTGCGGCCGGCGCTTCCTCACCGTTTCGCCAGAGGATCGCGGCACAGCCCTCGGGCGAGATCACCGAGTAGACCGCATGTTCGAGCATCAGCACGTGATCCGCGGTCGCAAGGGCAATTGCGCCACCCGAGCCGCCCTCGCCGATGACCACGCCGATCAGCGGCACGGTGAGCTTGAGACAGGCCTCGATCGCACGCGCGATCGCCTCGGCCTGGCCACGTTCTTCGGCTCCAACGCCGGGATAGGCGCCGGGCGTGTCGATCAGGGTGATCACCGGCAGCTTGAACCGGTCGGCCAGCTCCATCAGGCGCACGGCCTTCCGGTAGCCCTCCGGATTGGCCATGCCGAAATTATGGCGAACCCGGTCCTCGGTGTCGTCCCCCTTCTCATGGCCGATGATCACCACCGAACGCCCGCGAAAGCGTGCCAGCCCGCCGATGATCGCTTTGTCGTCGCCAAAGTTCCGATCACCGGCGAGCGGCGTGAACTCCTCGAACAGCGCCTCGACATAATGGCGGAAATGCGGCCGCTCGGGATGACGCGCCACCTGGGTCTTCTGCCAGGCTGAGAGCTTGGCGTAGGTCTGACGAAGCAGCTTGTCCGCCCGCTCCTCGAGCGTCTTGATCTCATCCGCAAGATCGATATCGCTGCCCTTCGCCAGATGCTGGAGTTCCTTGACCTTGCCTTCCAGCTCACTGATCGGTTTTTCGAAGTCTAACAGTGCCGATACCTCCTGAACGCCCGTCCGTCTTTCCGCCGGGTTCCTGACGCGTACAGATCGCGTGCCGGAAGGCGGACGTCAAGTCGGCACGGCCGACAGCGTTTTCTGGCATTATTCGCCAACGTGCATTATGGGGTAGGACGTAGTACGTCCTACTAGTGAGCCGGCACATGGCCCCAATCCGTATCAAAGTCACGCGCAAGTATCAGATTACCCTGACCAAGCCGCTGCGCGACCATCTTGGCGTGGCCGAGGGCGATCAGGTCGAGGCCGTGGTCGGGGAGGACGGCGAGGTGATCGTGCGCGCAGCTCCTGCGAAGGCGGCTGACCCGTTCGCCGACCCCTTTGCCCTGTTCGACGAGTGGGACAGTCCCGAGGATGACGAGGCCTTTGCTCACCTGCAGCCCGGCCAATGAAAGCACTCACCGCGTTCGACGTTGTACAAGTCGGCTTCCCTTTCGTCGAGACGGCAGAACAGAGAATCCGCCCCGCCGTGGTGGTGACGACATCAGCCTTCCATGAATGCGGCGTCGCCTGGTGCCTGATGATCACCAGCGCCCGCCATCGCCCCTGGCACGGCGATGTCGCCATCCAAGATCTGGCAGCGGCCGGCCTGGTGAAGCCCTGCGTCGTGCGCACCGCCAAGATCGCGACGGTTCCGACCGCCGCTGCAAGGCCGCTCGGATTTCTTGATGAGGGGACGCGGCGAGAGGTTGGTGCGCTAGTGGCGAAGAGCTGGGAAGGCTTGCGAGCGTAGCCGACGCACCGCCCAACCAAAAAAATTCGAGCCGCTCGCTCCCGCGAGCGGCCTCCTGCCCGCGCTCCGCATGCGGCCCCGGCACGGTCGGCGGCTCCGCTCGCCTCCCAGCTCGGGGCCGATGCTCCTCTGTCTCTTGAGCTCACGACTGCTCCTGAACTCCGGCACAGCGGAAGCCAAGGACGCCGACGCGATTGCCCGGCCCGTACGCATTGCGATAGGCGGAACGCACGTCCCTGGCGGGGTCGTTCCAGGACCCGCCGCGCACCAAGCGGTGCGTGCCGGGCGGGTCGAGCCAAGCGCTGCCGTCGTTGGGGGCGCCCTCATAGTTTTCGTGATACCAATCCTGGCACCACTCCCAGACATTGCCGTGCATGTCATGCAGCAGCCAGGCATTGGCGGGATAGGCGCCGACGTCGCTCGTCTCTTGACGTAGATTCCTGAAATTGGCCTGCTCCCTGGTCAACCCGTTGCCGAATGCGTCGGCGGTTGTCGTCCAGGCGCGGCAAGCATATTCCCACATCGCCTCGCTCGGGAGCTGGTAGCCAGATCCGGTAAGCTCGCTCAGCCAGGCGCAATAGGCTTCCGCGTCGCTATGGCTGACATTGATCACCGGTCGTCGCCCGCGTCCCCACCCTCGATCGTCTGGTTTGTCGCATCGGGTTTCGGCGCAGAAATGATCATATTCATCAAACGTCACCGGATAGCGCCCGAGAGCGAACGGCCGACCGATGGTCACTTCACGCTGTGGCCCTTCGTCATCGTACCGCCCTGCCTCACCTTCCGGCGAGCCCATCAGAAACGTTCCTGCCGGCAGCATGACCATCTCGGGACACCATGGCTCGTCGATCTCGCGAAAGATCGTGAGCGGCGGCCGCCCGTTGCTGGGTTTTGACGATCCGAACCCTTTCTTCAGTCGTTGTCCCGCCTTTTCGATATTCTTGGAAACGAGACGGATATGCTTGACCACGAGGTTGAAGATGTCGGTCGGCAGCTGGTTGAACCACTGATCGGCGAACGGCTCGGCGACGTCGATGACGACTTCCATCGCCTTTCCGGTCTTCTCGATCCGATCGGGTAGCCTGCGAAGCACGCGGTTGATGCGCTCCAGACGACCAGGCTTCGGCGCCGCCTGCTCCAGCTCGTTTCGTGCGATCCCGGCATGGCTGCCCGCATCCTGAACCTGGCGGCCAAGCTGATCCGCGCGCTCTGACGTGGCCACGGTCTCCGCCTCGATCTTCCGGCCGAGCTGCTCGGTCTCGTCTTCGACCGACTGCAGATCGCCCCTGAGATCAGCGAGATCGTTGGCCAAATCGCTCGACGGGCGCACGCCGGGCTCAGCCCCGCTGTCATCGTCGATCGCCTCACCCGACTGCCGGCTATACTCCGCCTGCGCGTAGGAGATC
>JBCCIN010000476.1:0-3515 GCA_039028235.1 Pseudomonadota bacterium | reverse complement strand
TCACCGCTTGATTCGACGTGCGCTGACGGCGAGGAGCTGCCGAATCTTCTGGGGCATCGGGCCGCAAGGCCGAAGCAGCCATTTCAGCGACGAGATGGCCTGCTCGTTCAGCCTCGCTTTCATCATCGCGCGTCGATCGAACCAAACCTTCGCTTCGAGGACCCAGTCGCCGTCATTGGCGAAGCGATCCTTCCAGTCGCCGCCCGGCGTCAGGTCGATGAGGTCGTAGTCGTCGCGCAGCGCCGCAAGGGCCATGAAGAGCACGCCGAATTTGCCCGGCGAGCAGGGTGCGAGATCGATGGCATGGGCAAGGATGCCGAGCGACAGGCAGCGCCCGCTCTTGACGCTGATGATCGCGGCGACGAACGATGATCCTGCATGAAGCGTGAAGGCGTGAAGGCAGCCGGCACGCATCAACTTCAGGTGGAATTCTTTCTTGTCCGCATCGTCGAGGAAGGGGCGGATGCCGTTGAGGGTGCTTTGCCGCTGATCGTAATGCCGAGCGATCTCATCGATGACCGTCGCCAGCTCCTCCTCGGTCCCGATGACGCGGGAGGTCAGCTCGCCGCCGCATGCCTTGCGCAGACGATTGAGGCGGCTCCTGTTGCTTCGCTTGCGCAGCGAGGTCTCGATCTGCTGGTCGTCGATCAGTCGGATCAGCGGGCGGCTGACCTTCCTTATCGAAAGCGAGTCGCGCAGCGGATGGGCCTCGTCGAGCCAGGCCGTCGGGGCGTCGGGCGGCAGGTAGCGAAAGGAGAGCGAGCTGCGCGGGAAGGTCTCGCTCAGGGCGCTTAGCGCCTCGATGATGAACGCGTTCGCCAGATGATCAGCGGCGATCCAGGCGTGGTATTCAGCCTGGTGGTCGCCGACATTGAAGAGGCGGTAGGAACCGCCGTCCCACGCCAATGCCAGCAGTCCGACCAGGTCATGACCGTCCTCCGCAATGACCAGCACGGGCTCGGCGGTCGCGGCGTAGGTTTCGTACCAGGCGAGGGCGAACGCCGGCGCTTGGAAACCGGTCGCCCAACGGCAGGATCGAAAGAGGGCATGCCATGCCTCTTGGAATTTCTCGCAAGCCATGCGCGCCGTGGCGGCATGGCCATCGAGGATTTTTATCTCCATCTGATCCTGGCTTGAAAAGCAAGAGCCCCCTGGCTGACGGGTTCTTAGTAACCCCATGGTTGAGGTCGGCACAAGAGAGGAACCGAACCGATCCACAGGCGGCTGGTTCGGGCGCGTCTGTCGTTCCGTGCTCATCAGCCTCGCTGGCGACGGCGCCAGCCATCCACGTAGGCGGCGATGGCCGGCAGGGAGAAGCCGTAATTGACGCCGATCCTCTTGATGTCGAAGGGATCGAAGCGGGATCGTTCGTTGAGACCGCCATAGGCTGAGCAGCAGCAGCGATAGCCTGCTTTGCGAACCAGGGCGTGATTGCCTGCCGACATGTTCGTCGATCGACCGAAGGGAAAGGCGAAGAGATTGTCGTCGATTCCAAGCTCCGTCCTGACGGCGGCATCCGAGCGGGTCAGCTCCTGCCAGGCGTCGGCTTCGTCGACCTGACCGAGATCGACGTGATTGGCGGTATGGCTGCCGAAGTCCATGCCCGCCCGATGCATCTCCCGGATTTGATCCCAGCTCATATTGGGCAGGCCATAGCCGAGCTTTTCGAGATCATGCGCGAACGGCTTTTGCTCGGTGATGTGATCGGTCGAGATGAAGAAGGTGGCGCTTACGCCTTCTTTGGTGAGAATCGGAAAGGCGTGCTGGTAGTTGTCGAGATAGCCGTCATCGAAGGTGATCGAAACCAGCGGCCCCGACGCCTCGCTCGGCCGGTCATGCGTGATTTCTCTTAGGCTGACCAGCGTATAGTTCGCCTTGAGGAAGGCGATTTGCTCGGCGAACTGATCGATTCCGACCGTGACGTGATCGCGCAGATCGTCGCTCACGCGGTGATAGCAAAGAACGACGATGTGCTCCCGCTGATGGTCGCACAGCATGTTCTTGAACCGATGCCCGACGTGATAGGACTTGAAGATCAGGTCTTTGATTTGCTGGCGCATGGATGTCTCAGATGCGGTTCGATCGTCCGGCCGACGTCATGTTGTCGTATCACCGGTGCGTGCCGGTCGGCTGCGTTCGGTCGATGGCGGGCGGTCAATAGAGCAGCGTCAGGCCGACCACGGTCTGGTTCTCATAGAATTCAGCGCCATCCTGTTCGGACAGGCGTCGCGTGTATTGATGAGCGAGGCCGAGGAACAGGTTGCTGGTCAGGCGGTATGTCAGGCCGGTGCCTGCGCGTAGATCGATGTCGCTTCGGTCGATGTCCTGGAAATCGATGTAGGTTGCGCCCAGCTGACCGCTTATCGAGGTGTTGAGACCGATCTGGCGGCTTGCGTTCAAATCCAGCGAGGTCGTGGTGGTGGCGGTGGCATCGTCCAGGGTGGTGACCTCGATCGTGTGGTTGGCCGTCAGGTCGAACGTGGTCAGCGGATCGATCAGCCAGCCGACAGTGCCGCTTCCGACCACCGAGTCGACGTCGTTCAGATCGGGATCTTCGAAGAACAGGCGCGTATAGCCGGCCGATGCCGTCAACAGCACGGGCGCGCGAAAGGCGAAGTCGAAGCCGACAAGGCCGGTGACGGCATGCGTGTCGGGCTCGTCGCCGTCATCGGCGACTTCCACATCGAACGCGGTATAGCTGTATTGCGGCGTGACGAACAAGGTCAGCCGATCGTTCCTTTGAAGGCTGACGCGCTGATTGATGGAAAAGGTGGTGTTGTCGCGATCGGCGCTTCCCGGCCCGGAGAAATCCTGGCGGCGAACGCCGAGGCCGGCGAGATAGCCAAACCGGTTGCGGCCGTATTGATAGCCGACATTGCCAATGATGGACTGGGAGTCGTTGTCCTCGCCTTCGGCCTCGGCCGAGCTGTCGTCTTCGGTGTCCTGAGTGTAGGTGGCCCGAGCGGTGACCGAACTCCTGCGCGTGAGGTCAAGCCGGCCGTCCGCACCGACCGCCCAGTCGACATAGTCGTCATTGTCCTCCTGGAAGGAATGGCTGGTCGTTGCGGTGGCATCGAAGCCGTATGAATGGCGGGCCAGGAGGGACTGGGCCCTGACCGTGCCCGTGGCGAACGCGCTGAGATCTTCGTCGCGTTCATCCTCGGAGGCTTCGATATTGTCCGAATAGGTGGCGCCCACGGTCAGCGTCGGCAGGATGAGGAGACGTCCCTGGACCAGTCCGCGATCACCCGCCAGGCCTTGCGGAACGGCGAGATAGGAGAAGATCTCACCTTCGACCGGCACGGTGGAGACGAATTCTGTCTGGCGCTTGATCCGGAGCTTTTGCGCTTCTTCCGCCTTCGCCTTGAGGCGCCGATCGGTCGTCTTGTCGTCGGACTCGATGCGCTTGTCCGCATCGTCGGTCTCGCCGCCGGCCTGCTGCCCCTGGGCCGGGGTCGTATCCTGGGCGAAAACCGCCGTATTGGCGATCACCAGCAGCGCGGCCGCCAACCAAG
>JBCCIN010000475.1:0-3522 GCA_039028235.1 Pseudomonadota bacterium | reverse complement strand
TGATGCGCTCCCTCGGCGAGAACGGCGTGCCGATCCCCCGGGCGATGGGCGAGGCCGAGCTCTCCATGCGTGACGCGCGCGACGCGCTCCAGGGTGGGCAGCCGGGTCAGGCGCTCGACCCGCAGACCAACGCGCTCGATCAGCTTCGCCAGGGCGGTCAGGCGATGATGCAGGAAATGCAGCAGATGATGGGGCAGAACCCGGGCCAGGGTCAGCCGGGGCAGGACGGTCAGCAGTTCGGCCAGAGCCCCACCGACCGCGATCCGCTCGGCCGCTCCCTTTTCAACCGCGGTGACGCCGACATGTTCGGCCCCGAAGTCCCCGACGATCTCGACCTCGGCAAGGCACGCTCGATCATGGAAGAGCTGCACCGCCGCGCCGGCGAGCGTCACCGTCCCGCCGAGGAACTCGACTACCTGGAACGCCTCCTCCGTCGCTTCTGAGGGCGCGGCCCTCGGCGTTGACTTGCCTGGGTTTGGGATCGGGTTTTGAGCTTTACTGTCATCGATCATCCGTCACCCAATGCCGATGAGCGGCCTGACGGGACGGCGATCGACTGCTTGATCCTGCATTACACCGGGATGAAGACCGCGGAAGACGCCCTGGCACGGCTCTGCGATCCCGAGGCGAAGGTCAGCGCTCACTACTTTGTCGATGAGGATGGCGGCATCCTTCGGCTGGTGGATGAGGCCAGACGCGCCTGGCATGCAGGCGTGAGCTTCTGGCAGGGACGGGAGCAGCTGAACGACAGTTCCATCGGCATCGAGATCGTCAATCCCGGTCACGAATGGGGCTATCGAGCTTTCACCGAGGCGCAGTACCGAGCGCTGGAATGGCTCTGCCCGGCGACGATGGAAAGGTGGTCGATCTCACCCAAACGCGTCCTCGCCCACAGCGACGTGGCGCCTGATCGCAAGGAAGACCCGGGCGAGCTGTTCGACTGGCCTCGACTCGCCGCCGCCGGCATCGGCATCTGGCCTGAAGATGGTCCGGGCGCGGACCGCTCGCTGGAGGAAGCCATTCAGCAGCTTCACGAGATCGGCTACAGCCTCCCGGATCCCGGCGACGACAGGTCAACCGTCCGCCGGCTGGCGGCGTTTCAGCGACGGTTCCGGCCGGCGCGGGTGGATGGTGAGTTGGACCGCCAAACCCTGGCTCGCCTGGATGGGCTGCTGGCCTTGGCAACCCTTCCTTAACCTTTTCTCGATAGCCTGCGCTCGTCTCGCTGGTCCATGCGATCGTGGCAGTCCGAGCCTCACCACTCTCTTCCAACGGGCGGGCAGATTCCCAGGGTCGCATGGACCGGGGACGAAGTTAGCGCTGGCAGGTAAAGAAAGGGTTAAGCACGCTTGGTGTCTGTGGCTTGGGAAAGAGGCGATCGTCATTCAAGCAATCGACGACATAGAGCTCTTCCCGGACAGGTGGAAACACCTGTCCGGGAAGGAAATGCGAAGAAACCAAGAGACAGAGCGTGTATCCCGATCTCATTTGATCGGGATACACGCTCTAGAGCTTTTCCAGGTCAGGTCGATCCAGCCCGCTCCCCTTCCCGACCACCCATAGGGTACCATCGCATTGGGCGGTCGGGAGGGGGAGCAGGCTGGTGCCGCGTAAAACTGCTACGGAAATGCTCTAGTCACAGGCATCGTGCGCGTCGATGCGAGGCGATCTTCGGCCTTCAACCTTGATTCCAAGTCCATGAACGGCAACATTTGCCGGGATCAGGTGGCCGGATGGCCGCTTCCGAGCTTGTCTCGGGGGAGGAAAGTCCGGGCTCCATGGAGACACGGTGCCGGGTAACGCCCGGCGAGGGTGACCTTAGGGAAAGTGCCACAGAGAGCAGTCCGCCTCGCCGCGCACCAGCCTTTCAGGCCGGTCGCTGAGGTCAGGGTGAAAGGGTGCGGTAAGAGCGCACCGCGGGGCCGGTAACGGTCCCGGCAGGGCAAACCCCACCGGGAGCAAGACCAAGTAGGGGCGACGGCTCTTCTTCGGAGGAGCAGGCCAGTTTCCAGGCCGGTCGTCCGGGTCGGTCGCGCGAGGTGTTCGGCGACGAACATCCCAGAGGAATGGCCATCCAGCAGCTTTTCCACAGGCTGTGGACAGAACCCGGCTTACAGGCCACCTGATCACACATCCCAACATTACGATGTGCTTGATGGTAGAGAGAACAAAAGAAGAACATAGTCAAAAATCGCGATTTTGAGACAATTGCAATATCTCTCCGGCCGTCGAAGTTTCTCCAAGTTTTACAAGAATATCTTATATCAGATAATTATTATTCAGCATTTTCAGCTAGTTGTAGGATTTTCTTCGAATAAGACCTTGACTGCAAATTTGCGTAACTTTAGGGTGAATTTCCAGCGAAGCCCAATCGATCTTTGTATAGATCAAGTTGGTAGTCGATGGTCAGCGGCAAGCCCGAGCGCGACAGCGGATTTTGTCATGGTTTATTTTGCAGCCAACAATAAAAAAGCTGAACTGCTCAGATCTGCACGGGCTGTTTGTTGCTCACCTGTTCTCGCAAACCTCGGGTGATCGAAGCCCGTGTGTTCTCCCGACCATAGAGCGAGCACCGGAGTCGGCACCGCCTGCCATATCCCGGTCATGCTGGACGAGGTGATGGAAGCGCTGGCGGTAAGGCCGGACGGCGACTATCTCGACGGCACCTTCGGCGGCGGCGGCTATAGCCGTGCGATCCTGGATGTTCCGCCGCGCCGGCTGATCGGGCTCGATCGGGATCCCGAAGCGGTCGCCCGGGGACGGAAGCTCGCGGCGGCGTCCGAAAGATTCACCATGCTGGAAGGCCGGTTCGGCGACATGGCCGAGCATCTCGCAGAGATCGCCATCGACCAGCTCGATGGGATCGTGCTCGACATCGGCGTGTCCTCCCAGCAGATCGACGATCCGGCACGGGGCTTTTCCTTCGCTGCCGACGGGCCGCTCGACATGCGCATGGAGACGGAAGGCGAGACTGCGGCGGATGTGGTCAACAGCGCCGACGAAACCGCACTCGCCTCGATCATCTATCGCTATGGCGAGGAGCGGGCGAGCCGGCGTATCGCCAAAGCGATCGTCGAACGCCGCGGCCATGCGCCGATCACCCGAACCGGCGAACTCGCTGACATCGTAGCGGGTGTCCTCGGCCGCCGCGGAAAAATCGATCCGGCGACCCGGACCTTTCAAGCCCTTCGGATTTACGTCAATGACGAGCTTGGCGAGCTGGAACGGGCGCTCGACGCCGCCAAGCAGCTTCTCCGTCCGGGTGGCCGACTGGTGGTGGTGGCCTTTCACTCGCTCGAAGACCGGATCGTCAAGCAGTTCCTGACGGCACGAAGCGGCCGGACCGCAAAGCCGTCGCGCCACCTGCCTGAAATCATCGACCCCGAGGCAGCGCCGCCGACCTTTCGGCCGCTCTCGAAGCGCCCGATCACCCCGACCGACGCCGAAATCCGCACCAATCCGCGGGCGCGCTCCGCACGTCTTCGCGCGGCCGAACGGCTGCCCTCAACCGAAGGACATTCC
>JBCCIN010000474.1:0-3551 GCA_039028235.1 Pseudomonadota bacterium | reverse complement strand
GGCGATGTCGGCCATCTCGACGATGACGGGAATCTCCATGTCGAAGCGCGGGCTGACGACCTGATCAAGTCCGGCGGCGAGCGCATCTATCCCGCTGAGATCGAAGACCTGCTGCGCGAGGTCGAGGGTGTCGACGAGGTGATCGTCGTCGGCCGCGCCGATCCGAGCTGGGGTGAGGTGCCTGTAGTCGTGGTGCGCCCGGCATCCGGTTCTCGACTGGATGCTGATCGGCTGCTCGCCCATCTCGACGGGCGCATCGCCCGCTTCAAATGGCCGAAGGCGGTGCACTTTGTCGACGAGCTTCCGAAAAGTGCGCTCGGCAAGGTGCTGCGCTACCGCATCCGCGCCGAGCTTGACCTGAGTTGACGGAGCAGGCCCATGGCCCATCAGCGTTTTCGCAAGTTCAACACACGCGACACTTATCCTGACCAGCAGCTCGACAACGACCTTTGCCAGGTGGTGCGCGCGCGCGGCGACATGGTGTTCGTGCGTGGTCAGATCGGCCAGGATCTGGAGACGAGCCGCTCGGTAGCGGTCGGCGACGCCGCGGGTCAGGCCGAGCAGGCCATGCGCAATATCGAGCAGCTGCTTGGCGAGGCCGGAAGCCGGCCCGAGGACATCACGAAGATTACCATCTATCTTACCGATCCCCGCTATCGCGAGGAGGTTTACCGCGTTGTCGGACGCCACCTGAAAGGCGTGTTTCCGGTGTCGACCGGCCTTGTGGTGCAGGCTCTCGCCCGGCCGGAATGGCTGGTCGAGATCGATGTGATCGCGGTCATTCCGGAGGATGGCGATTGAAGCCTTCGCGATAGCGTTGGCCTGGATCGACCTTTTACGAAAATCAGGTAGTCTGAGCGCTGGCTGTCAATGTGGATGGCCTGCTGCGAGCGAGATGGGGGTGCGCTGATGAGTTCGACGAGTAAGATCGCGATCGTAACCGGGGCCGGCTCGGGCGTGGGACGGGCTGCAGCCCTGGCCCTGCTCGGCGGCGGCTACAGCGTAGCGCTCGCCGGTCGGCGACAGGACGTTTTGGAAGAAACCGCGAGTGCTGCGCCCGCCGGGGCCAGGACGCTGATCCTGCCCACGGATGTCGGCGACAAGGCGTCCGTTGAAAATCTCTTCGCGGAGACGAAAAAGGCCTTCGGCCGGCTCGATGTGGTGTTCAACAATGCCGGCACCAATCACCCGATGACGCCGCTCGAAGATGTGACCGTGGAGCAGTGGCAGACGGTCGTCGACGTCAATCTCACCGGTGTCTTCTATTGCATCCAGGAAGCCTTCAAGGTGATGAAGGACCAGGACCCGCGCGGCGGACGCATTATCAACAATGGCTCGGTTTCGGCCTATGCCCCGAGGCCGCACTCCGCTGCCTACACCTCGACCAAGCACGCGGTCGCCGGGCTCACCAAGACCGCCTCGTTGGACGGCCGGAAATATGACATCGCGGTTGGCCAGATCGACATCGGCAACGCGCACACGCCCATGGCAGCACGCATGGCCGAAGGCGTGCCGCAGGCGAACGGCGAGATCGCGGCCGAGCCCCTGATGGATGTCGACGAGGTCGGCCGCGCCGTCCTGCACATGGCGAACCTGCCGCTCGATGCCAATGTCCTCTTCATGACCATCATGGCCACCAAAATGCCCTATATCGGTCGCGGGTGACGCGGTCAGATCATTGACTTGGCTGAGCCGGTCCGCGGGTATGCGGACTAGATGCGGCCGTTGTCGCGATACCAGGCGACGGCATCCTTGAAGGCCTCGGTCGCGGCGCGCGGCTTGTAACCGAGGCCACGCTCGGCCTTGGCGGATGAGAAGAACATCAGCTTTCGTGCCATGCGCAGACCGTCAACGGTCATAAAAGGCTCAGCCGTCTGGCCGGTGAGCCGCCAGAACGCTTCGATTCCATAGGCGATCGGCATGAGAGGGCCGATCGGAAGCTTGATGGTCGGCGCCTTCATACCGGCCGCTTTGGCAACGCCGGCCGCGATCTCGCCGAGATGCAGGTTGTCGCCGCCCAGGATATAACGCTCGCCGATCCGGCCCCGATCGAAGGCGAGAAGCTGGCCCGCGGCCACATCGTCGACGTGGACGACGTTGAGCCCGGTATCGACATAAGCGGGCAGGCGGCCTTTGGCGATGTCCAGGATCAGTCGTCCGGTCGGTGTCGGCCTGATATCTCTGGGGCCGACCGGGGCTGACGGATTGACGATGACCGCCGGCAGGCCGTCCTTCTCGATCAGGGTGCGAACGGCCTCCTCAGCCAGATATTTCGAGCGCTTGTAGTGACCGACCATGCCATCGAGGCTCGATGGTGTCTCCTCGTCGGCGGACTGCTCGCTGCCGGTGAGGCCGAGGGTCGCGACGCTGCTGGTGTAGACGATGCGCTCGACGCCGACATCGGCCGCGGCCAGCATGAGACTCCTCGTGCCGTCGACATTTGTCCGGTAGATCGTCTCGGGTTTCGGCACCCAAAGTCGGTAATCGGCGGCGACGTGAAAAAGTGCGCTGCAGCCTGAGACCGCCTGCCGCAGACTGTCGGCATCGTCGAGATCGCCATGCACGCGCTCGACGTCCAGACCGTCGAGCAGGTTGGTATCGCCGTCCACTCTCAACATCGCGCGCACCTCGTCACCGCGATCCAAGAGGGCGCGGATTACCGCCGAGCCGACGAAACCACTGCCGCCGGTTACTAAGACGGTCATGCCGGGCTCCCGCGGAAAGGTTCGATTAGCGCGAACAGGGCTGGCAGGATGATCAGCGTGCAGACGAGGCTCCAGAGGATAGCCACGGTCAACAGCAGACCCATGCTCGCCATCCCCGGATGGGGCGAGACGGCGAGCGAGCCGAAGGATGCGATGGTAGTGAGCGCGCTGAACAGGACGGCGCGCGGCGTGCTCGCTGGTTCGGATGTCGCGTCTGCCGCCTCCGTCGCCCGTCGGCGCATGACCACATGGATGGCACCGCTGACGCCGAGGCCGAGCAGAAGCGGCAGGACGATGACATTGGCGAAGTTGAGCTCCAGGCCGAGAAAGACCGAGCTGCCTGCGGTGAAGAGGATGGCGAGCACCAGGGGTACGAGCACGAGAACGACGTCGATCATACGTCTCAGCACGACGATCAAGACCAGGGTGATCAGGGAGAAGGCGATGATCGACGCTTCCACGAACGCACCGACGACGACGCGCCCGGCCTCCGTGATGATCACTGGCGTGCCCGTAGCGTTCGGCACCGTGCCGAGTGCCGCGTCGGCGAAGCGCTCGAGCGCGCGATTGTCGTGGATGCCGATCGCTGGCCGCACCATGACCTTGGCCTCGCCGGCCTCGTTGATCCAGTCCGCCCGCAGGCTCTCCGGCAGGCTGTCCAGGCTGATCTCATCTGCGGTGAGGGCCCGATCGAGTCGCTCGAGAAGATCCGGCAGGTAGCGGGTCAGACGCTGCTCCAGATCGATGAGCGCTTCCGCCGACGGGCCATCGGTCGAAGACGCGATGGCTTTGAGGCTGTCCAACAGTTTCCCGGCGCCATCCTTTCCTTTGGAGGATGGCCGATCC
>JBCCIN010000473.1:0-3566 GCA_039028235.1 Pseudomonadota bacterium | reverse complement strand
GGGCACGCATGTGAACCGTTCCACTCGACAGGTGGGCGCGGCAGGCGCCGCAGACGCCGGATTCGCAGGAGAATGGCGGCTGCAGACCGGCTTTGCGAGCGGCTTGGAGGACCGTCTCGCCAGCGTCGATGGCGATTGTCTGCACGGCGCCTGCGATTTCGACTTCGGCGGACGCCGCCATACCGCTGACCGAACCATCGACGATCACCTCACCACCATAGCTCTCGCCGTGGATGCGCTCTGCCGGAACATCCAGGCCCATCAGCGCCGTCCTGACATCGACGTTCATGCTGCCGGGTCCGCAGACATAGTATTGGGCATCCTGCGCGTAGGGCGGGTGCTCGTCGATGAACGCAGCGACGGCGACGGCGTCGATCCTGCCGCGCCGCCAGTAGTCGAAGGACGACCACATCGACGGCGCGGAGAGGACGTGACGGACCGAGAGGCGTTCCGGATGTTCGGCCTGGAGCGCCTTCAGTTCATCGCGAAAAATGATGCTCTTGGGGTTCTTGTTGCCGTAGAGCAGATAGGCCCTACTGTAGGGCTCAGCGATCAGCACGGATCGGATCATGGCAAAGAGTGGAGTGATGCCGCTGCCAGCGCTGAAGAGGTAGTAGGTCCGGCGGGCCTTTGACGCTGGATCGAGGCAGAAGCCGCCGAAAGGCGGCATGACGTCGACCCGATCCTCCGCCTGCAGATGATCGTTGATGTGGTTGGAGACGAGCCCGCCCTTTACCCGCTTGACCGTGATCCGGAGGCCGTCTCCGGCGAGCGATGATGAGGAGATCGAGTAGGAGCGACGCACCTCTTCGCCGTTCAATCGAAAGCGAAGCGTGACGTGCTGGCCAGGCCGCCAGCGAAATGTCGCGTTCAGCTCGTCGGGAACATCGAAGCGGATCGACTTGGCGGATTTGGTCTCCGTTTCCACAGCGGCGATCTTAAGCTTATGAAAGCCCTGGCTCATGGCTGCCCCTCTATCCAAGACTTCACCAGCTCCTGGTGGGCGCGCACCGGGATTTCGCCGTGGGTCGAGGACGGGCCATGCTCAAAATAGGGGCTGGTCAGCGATTTCTGCTGTTGCTCGCAGGCATAGATGTCCTCCGCCGTGAAGTCGCCGCTGGCCATCGGGTCGTCTGTTTGCCCGTTCTCGTCGGCTGCGAATTTCGGCGTGATCTTCTTTTGCCAGAAGGCTGCTGAGCGCCATTCCTGCTGCTGGAACGCCCAGTCCGAGGCATTGGCCACGCGCACCCGGTTCTCGATCCGGGTCAGATCGGGTGCGAGCGGCTTGACCACGAAAGTCGCCCAGTTCGACTCGTTCTCGGCAAGGCCGATGCCGGGAAACAGCATGGGCACCCAGGCGCCCGCCTGCTCCTTGGGGATCACCAGGGGCGTCGGCGCGTTTTTCTCAATATCGGCGCCGTAATCTGCGGCCAAGGGCTCCCAGAACGCATAATGCGGGCCAACGAAGCCGTACTCCGCTTTGGCATGGTCGTACATCGCAAGCGTGCCAGAATGCAGATGGGCGAGGTGATAGACGTCAATGTAGTTCTCGACGACGATCTTCCAGTTCGCCCTGATCTCGTAGGTGGTGCGCGCCTCCGCATATTCGGGCAACGCATCGACCTGATGCGGTCCGAGATGAGGCTCGATGCTGCCGAACCATTCCATGATCGAGCCGGCGTCGGGATCCGGGTGAACCCAGAGCATGCCGCGCCAAAGGTCGACCGATGCCTTCTTCAAGCCATAACAGGACATGTCGAGGTCCGGAAACTCGCGCTCCTTGTCAGGCACGGAGATCAGCTTGCCCTCAAGGTCGTATGTCCAGTCGTGATAGGGGCAGGTGAGCGCCCTCTGCGCCTTGCCGACGGCGCGGATCAGCTGCGTGCCGCGATGGCGGCAGATATTGTGGAACGCCCGAAGCCGGCGGTCTCGCCCCATGACGATGAAGATGTTGTTCAATCCGGCCTGGACGGTGATGTACTGGCCGGGCTCGCTGACGTCCTCGGCGAAGCCGGCATAGGCCCAGGTCTTGGAAAAGATCGCCGCTTGCTCCCGGTCGAACCATTCCTGCGACGTGTAGGCCTCGACCGGAAGGACGGGCATCAAACGCGGTGTCGACATAACGGATCTCCAAAGATCAGGCGAAGCGCGAGCTGAGATCTGCGACGATGGTCCAGGCACCGAAGCCCAGCCACATGGCGGTGATGATCCAGAACAAGATCGGATGGCTGGAGCGCGCGATCGGCTCGATCAGAAAGGCCTCGCCGGACAGCACCGCCGGCACGGCCCAGTAGACGAACAGGACGCCCCAGACCCAGTACCATTGGAGGTAAGTAGCGATCAGCAGGATCGGGATGGCGATGATCGTGGGCAGGCGTGCGTCAGCCACTTTGGCTTCCTTTCAGAGATTCGACGAGCAGGTCGGCGGCCGCGCGTGCGGCTCGATCCCAGCTTTTTGGGGGCCGCAAAGGGTGCAGCGAGTCGGCGTTGAAATAGAGCGCCACGATTCCGTGGCCCGCCGCCATGACCTTGTCTCTAGCCGCAGAAGGAAAGGCCGTGGCCAGCTCGGCCTCAACCGCATCGATGAACCGCTGGGTCCAGGCGAGCAGGGCCTTGCGGGCCTTGGGGTGACGATCGGCGGCAGCGACCAAGGCCTCGAAGACCAAGACCATGTCGGGACTGGTTCTGCCTGACGTGCCAAAGAGGACATCAAGCAAGGT
Source organism: Pseudomonadota bacterium (assembly GCA_039028235.1). Classification (GTDB taxonomy): domain Bacteria; phylum Pseudomonadota; class Alphaproteobacteria; order Geminicoccales; family Geminicoccaceae; genus JANQPX01. The sequence goes on along the minus strand of JBCCIN010000473.1, from coordinate 846 downwards.
CGCCACGCGATCGGTACTCGGCAGGGCATCGAAAAGGGCCTGGCTCTGGTCATCGAAGTCGGTGACTACGAAGTCGATCAGCGCGTTGATCATCTCGTCTCGATTGCCGAGATAGTGGCGAAGGATCGTACGCTTGACGCCGGCCGCCTTAGCGATGCGTTCCTGCGTGGCCCCTTCGAGACCGAAGCGGGCAACGCAGCTCGCAAATGCCGCCAGGATCTCAGCAGATCGGACGTCTTTCAGACTTGGGCGAGGCATGAATGCACCTTATGAACAGGATCATGCCTCACAGGTGGCTCATAAGATATAGATTGTCAATACTGACAATTAACCTCATAGTTTATTGCATCCAACTGACCTGTTCGCCAGCGCAAGCTAGCGATACGAAAGGTCTGCAGTTGGTCAACACCTCCAGTAAGCGGGAATTCACCGGCGGTTCAGCTTTTGCCTGGATATCTGCCTTTAGAGTGAACCGGCCACGTCGCTGATCGCTGCAAGGGGTCGGCCCTTCGGCGACAACCTTGCCACAGAGGGGATTAAGCATCGGACGCTTCGGTTCTTGGTCAGAGACCGGTCGCGACTGGATGAGTGCATAGGTTGTGCAGGCCGATGCCGGCTCGCGCCCTTTTCAAGATCAGCTTGCGCTCCGCAAGCAAGGTCTTGTTTTACCTGTTGTTTTCCGAAACAATAGTCTTGCGCCGCCAATCGATTGAAAACAAAGCAACTTGCCCCCCACCAGCCCATTGGACCCCCCAAACAAATGTGGGGGGGGGGGGCAGGGGGGGGGGGGGGGCGAGAAAATACAGGCAACAGAGGGGCGGGAATGTGGAAGGATAAGAGTGGAGG
>JBCCIN010000472.1:0-3575 GCA_039028235.1 Pseudomonadota bacterium | reverse complement strand
TGTCCAGGATCATGGCCAGCAGCTCATCGGATGTCGGCGGGCGCTGATCTGCTGAGTAGTCAATGGTCTTAGCGGTCATCTCTGTTTCTCCCGGATGCGATGATCGGGAGACTATGGCGGTATGGGGTTAACGGCGGGTTAAGGTTAGATTCCAAGAATGCAAGGACTGGTCGGACAAGGCCGAAGCGATGCGCTCTTACGCTCGCCAGGCCAAGGATGACACGTTCTACAAGACGGCGGTCCGTATCCAAGCGAGGGCAGCGCGGCGGTGTGGGAAGCTGTTGAGGCTGTTCGACAACGGCGTCGGACGACCGGAAAATGGGGAGGGCGACCACCCTATTTCTCAGAGAGCTGTTGACGAGTTCTGCGAGGCTAACAGCCCGTAAATGATTGCCGCTGATCTTGCCGGAAAAATACCATTTATCGAGCGGATGAGGTAAAATGGTCTCGCTTCAGGACAATTTGCTGACCGTCAGCAAATGGCCTGGAAAACGAGGCGTCCTGCCCAATTCATCGCGGCAGGCATCAGACGCAGAGAATCGGAGGAACCGGATGGGACTTTTTTCGAAGAAGGAAAAAGCCAAGAGCTTCGCGCAAGCGCAGCAGTCGCAGACGCAGCAGTCTCAAGCGGGTCTGGCGGACTTCCTGACGCCCGATGTTCAAGGAACGCTCGGTCTAGCGCGCCAGGCTGCGCTGGCACCGACGACGCTCCAGGGCCAGCTGGTAGCCGGGCTGGACCGCAACACGCTTGCCGGGCTCGCCGCCAACCGCCAGGGAGCCAACCAGATTGCACCGATCCTGGCGCAGCAGCGGCAGGGACTGAGCGACACGCTGTCCGGCAAGTACACCGATCCGGCGAGCAACCCGTTCTTCGAAGGCGTTGCCGACTTTGTGCGCAGCCAGGTCACACCGGCCGTCGACAGCCGGTTCGCTGCTTCCGGTGCCTTCGGCTCGCCGCTTCATCAGATCGGCCTGGCGGAAGGGATCACCCAACAGCTCGCGCCGCATCTGTTCAGCGCCTACCAGCAGGAGCGCGGGTTCCAGAACGACGCGATCAACAACGCGGCCGGCATCGCCGGAGAGAATGCGACGACGCGTGGAAGCATCCTGGAGCGCATCGGCGCGGTGCTGCAGGGCCAGGAGCAGGCAGAGCTGGACGCCAATGTCTACCGCCAGCAGTACGACGCCGATCAGCGGCGGGCGGCGCAGGATGATTACACTGGAACGCTTGGCGAGATCGCGAAATTCTTCACCAATCAGAAGGCTACAGCGACCGCCCAAAAATCCGAGAGGACCAAGAGCGTCGGTAAGAGCAAGGGCGGTGTTGGCCTGCAGCTGATCAACCTCGGTCAGCAGCTCGGCGGCAAAGTGGCAACAGGAGGCGCTGGCGCGTAGGTCAAGGCGCCCTTCAAAACGGACGAAGACGAATGAGCAAATACCAGGACATGCTGTTCGGCACTGGCGGCAATGCGGCGTCGCCGCCTGCAGCTGAGCCGGTAGCCGACAATGGCGGAAGGCAAAGGCGATACCGCGATCTGCTGTTCGGCGAAAGTCCTGCATCTGCAGCGCCCCTCGACTATCGCGCGTTGTCTCGGGGCCGGTTGCCGGATCAGCAACCCTCGCAAGCGGCTGCGTCTTCCGACGGTAAGCTTGACTACCGGGCGCTTTCCAGAGGACGTCTGCCTGAACAGATACGCACTGAGCAGCAGCCACAAGCGCCTGCCCGCGAAACCAGCTTTCTTGGCGACGTCCTGCGCGGAGCTGGCGACATGGCGAGCTTCGGCTTTGCCGATGAAGGCGAGGCATTTATTCGCTCGCTGTTCGGTGACGGCAGCTATAAAGAAGAGTTGGCGCTAGTGCGTGATCTGCACGAGAACGCTGGCGGCGGCTACTACCTCGGCATGGCCGGCGGTGCTGCGGTCCCTGGGCTGGGCATTGCCCGAGCGGCGGCGAGTGGCGCGACGCGTGCTGGACGATACGCCCTAGCCAGCGGTGTCGGCGCCGCGGAGGGAGCACTCTCGGCCGCCGGTGGAGCTGAAGGCGGTCTCGACGAACGCCTGGCCGCGGCTCCTGCCGGAGCTGCTGTCGGCGCTTCGCTCGGCGCCGTAGGGCATCGTGTCGGCGAATCGCTCACGTCCTTCATGGAGCGGAACCTGGTCCGCGATCATGACCGGCTGGACGCTGAAGAGGTGAAGCGTCTCCTCGGCCTCGGGCGCGAGCAGGGTATCCATCTGACACCGGCCGAACTCACCAGTCTTTCGAGCCTGAAGGCTCAGCAGCGGGTTGCCGGGCAGAACCTGGAAATCGGCGACGACGTCAACAGGATGTACGAGGGCCGCGCGATCGAACAAATCGATCCGGCCATCGGGCGGTACTTCGATCGGATTTCGGACGTCGAGGGCGATGACACGGCCGGTGAGATGGCGAGAACAGCCGCCAGGCGCGCGATGAGCACGGTCGCCGAGGATCGGGCTTCCCAGGCCCGTCCGTTCTACGAGAAAGCTTTCGCCGAGGCGCCAGCGGTCGACGCGGCACCGGTGCTCGCCAGGATCGACGACATTAAGGAGCAGTTTCCCGAGGGCGGCGAGGTCCATAGGACGATGAGTAACGCCGGGCGCCTGGTCGGGGAGCACACTGATCTTAAGCGGCTGCATGGCGTGAAGCGTGAACTCGATCAGATGATCGAAGGCGCCAATCTGACAAAGAAGCTCGGCCGGGAAACGCGGGCACAGGTTATCGACGTCCAGGAAGCGTTAGTGTCCGCACTCGATCAGACGTCGCCCGACTACGCGAAGGCACGCGGCATCTTCGAAGACCTGTCGCCCGGCGTCGATCAGGTGCGGGAAGGCGCCGTCGGCGACATCGCCGACTTTGCTGGTCCGAAGCTGAAGGATGTCGCTGGCAAGCTGTTTCAGCGTGGCAAGATCTCGGTACGCGAAGCGACCAGGGCGAGGGACCAGCTGCAGGCTGCCGATCCGCGAGCCTGGCAGGCCGTCAAGCGTTCATTTCTAGAAGAGAAGTGGCTGGAGGCAAGCAAACAGACGGCGAAGGGCGGTCCGCGCATTGATGCTGGCGCGATCTGGAGGAGCAGGCTGCTCGGTGATCCCAAGCAGCGGAAGATCCTGGAGGCCGTGCTTGAGCCTGACGAGTTCCAAACTCTCAATGATCTCGGCGACGTGCTCGAAGCAACCGGGCGTGTGAGGACAATCGGATCGGACACTGCACAGAACCTGGAGCAAATCAAGCGCGATGAGCAGAACGCAATGCCGCTGCTTGCCAAGGTCGTGAGGGGCGTCAATCCTGCGAAGTGGCCGGAGATGGCTGCGGAGAAGATCACGGAACGGAACTTGCTCAAGAATTCTCGCCGGACCCTGGAGGCGATCACGTCGCCGGAGGGCATCGAGATCATGAAGGAGCTGAAGCGCGCGACGCCGCACAAGAAGCTCCGAAAGGCGCTCTATGGGCAGTGGCTGGCGCAGACACTCGGTGGCGACAGCAGATCGGGATCTTCGGCCGTCATGCTCACAGACGCGGAAGGCAACCAATACGACTGGAACAATGAGCTGATCGACCCG
>JBCCIN010000471.1:0-3576 GCA_039028235.1 Pseudomonadota bacterium | reverse complement strand
TGGCGTCAGATGGATTTGCCCTGGCTGATGGGTCCGATGCAGCCCCGCATCTTCGGGCCTTACGAGGCAATCCGGCGCGACTATCGCATCGAGGAATACCTCGATGACATCAAGGACGCTGGCATCGAAAAGTCGGTCTATGTCCAGGCCAACTGGGCACCCGATCAGTACGAGGATGAGGTCGCTTGGGTGCAGTCGGTTTCCGATGGCCACGGCTGGCCTCACGCGATCGTCGGTTATGCGGATTTCACTAAGGAGGATGTGCGGCTGGACCTCGACAGGCTTAAGCCGCACCGCCTAATGCGTGGTATCCGTCAGCAGCTGCACTGGCATGAAAACCAACAATACCGCTTCGCCGCTTCGCCCGATCTGCCGAGCGACAAGACACTTAAGAGGAACATCTCCAGACTGGCCGACTATGGCTGGTGCTTCGAGCTGCAGGTTTTTTCAGGGCAGATGGCGTCAGCAGTCGATCTCGCCACATCCTGTACCGAGGTGACGTTCGTTCTGCAGCATGCCGGTATGCTGGAAGACGTTACCGAGGCGGGCCATTTCCGCTGGCGGGATGGCATGAAGCGCCTCGCAGATTGTCCGAACGTGGTCTGCAAGCTTTCCGGTCTCGGCACCTTCATTCATCGGAACGATGCTGAACACATCAGAAATATCACCGCCCAGGCTGTTACCTGGTTCGGTGCCGAGCGCTGCCTGTTCGGCTCGAACTTTCCGATCGAGAAACTCTGGACCAGCTACGGCCCACTGATCGACGCCTATAAGCAGGCGACCGCGGACATGAGTGACGAGGATCGCAGGGCGATCTTCCGCGGTACGGCCGAACGGGTGTACCGGCTGTGATGGGCTCGGCGACGATGGCTTGGCGCTCGACGAACTGCAACGGCTCGGAAGGGCGGACACGCCGTTTCGTCTCGCCGGTCAACGCAAAATTAGCCAGTCCGCTGCATGAAATCGCTGGTCTCGCTGGTCCATGCGATCCTGGGGCCCCGAGCCTCGCCCACCCCTTCTCTCGGGCAGGCGGATTCCCAGGATCGCATGGACCAGAAAAAGATGATGGCATGGAAGGGTTAAGGAAATCCTAAGAAGGGACATGCTCGATAATCGACCGAGATCGAACAGTCGGGCGTCTGTGATGGCAAGAGAAACGGGAGGAAACACGAAAAATGGCGCTTGAAATCAAGATACTCGACTATGGCGATATCGAGCTCGAAAATAGCTTTCTGGTGCTCGGCCACAATTGCGGGCGGACACGCCGTGTCCCGGTTTACGGGTTTTTGATCCTGGGGGGACCGTGGCCAATCCTGGTGGATACCGGCTATCGCGACAATGCAATCATGGAAAGCCTCGGCATGCGCGGGCTGCAGTTCCATGAGAACATGATCGAAAACCAGCTGGCGCGCTTCGACGTCAAGCCGGGCGATATCCGTTACATCCTGCACACACACCTGCATATCGACCATGCGGGCAAGGATGATCACTTTCCGATGAACACCACCTCGGTGATCAATCGGCGCGAGCTCGAATGCTCGGTCTCGGGCCTGATGCATCCGCAATATCCGAAGCCGGACATCCAGCATCTAATCGAGCGTCTGCATACCAAGAACGCCCTCCGCTTCCTCGATCTCGAACTGACCGACGGCGAGGAGATCTGCCCAGGCGTCTGGTGCGAGCCCGCAAATGCGCACACCGAAGGCTCGATGAACGTCGTCGTCGAGACTGCCGACGGTCTCGCCAATATCTGTGGCGACGTCATCTATGATTTCCAGGATCAGATCATCGATCCGGTCTATCAGGTGAGCGATCTGGAGCCGCATGTCACCGGCAACCACGCGGGTTCGAAGCGCCAGGAAAAGGCGGCGATCAAGAAGCTCCTGAACAACTATCGCTATCTCTGCCCGATCCACGACAAGCCTGCGCTTATCGAAAACCAGCAGGTTGTCGGTCGCCTGGAGAGTCAGATTCCGGGCCCCATCAGCCAGTCGGTGCCGAAACGGGATTGGTTTCCGGTCTAGGAAAAGAAGGAGCCGCAAACATGGCCCATGAGGCGCTGGACCCTGCGTTCCGTCAGCTGATCGATGAGCATGCGCCGGTGATCCAGCTCGGCTCCGGCTTCACTTTTACCGAGGGGCCGATCTGGCATCCGGTCGAGCATTATCTGCTCTTCTCCGACATGCCAGGCGACATACGCAGGCGTTGGGATCGGCGTCATGGCGTGCGCGAGGTGGCGAGCCCGAGTAACAAGGGCAACGGCCTCACCTATGATCGTGACCTGAACCTGATCATTTGCGAGCATGCCACATCGAGCCTGATCCAGCTCGGACCCGATGGCAGCCGTACCACCCTCGCCTCCCACTTCGACGGTCGCGAGCTCAACAGTCCGAACGATGTCGTCGTAAAGTCCGATGGCAGCATTTACTTCACCGACCCCTGGTATGGGCGCATGCCCGGCTTCGGCGTGGAACGCCCGCGCGAGCTTGGGTTTCAGGGTGTCTATCGGGTAAGGCCTGATCAGCCGGACCGTGAACCTGAGCTTCTGGTCGATCGCTATCTCTTCGGTCAGCCGAACGGCCTTTGCTTCTCGCCGGATGAACAGCGTCTCTATGTCAACGACACTGAAAAGGCGTTGATCCGCGTCTTCGATGTCCAGTCCGACGGGTTGTTGATCAACGCTCGATTGCTTGCCGAAGGCCTGAAAGACGACAGAAAGCCCGGCGTGCCCGATGGCATGAAATGCGATGCCCTCGGCAATGTCTGGGTTACTGCACCGGGCGGCCTTTGGGTCTATGCTCCGGACGGTCGCCACATCGGCAAGGTCGACATTCCCGAACTCGCCGCCAATCTCCATTGGGGTGGCGAGGACTGGCGCACGCTCTTCGTCTGCGCCACCCATTCCGTCTACACCATCCAGACAAAAGTCGGCCCCCGCAACGAACCCTTCATGTCGGCGCGGCCGACGGCGGTTACGGCTGCGCCGGAGCCTGCGGCGGACCAGCCACGCCAATCGACAACGGCAGAGACCGCGCCGAGCTCAAGTCAATCGGCTGACAGGCTGTCAGTGGACGCTGGGCGCGCTGCGCTGATTGTTCAGGATATGCAGAATGATGTGGTGATGGATGGTGGGGCCTTTGCGTCATCGGGGTCGCCGGAGCATTGTCGTCAGCAGAACAACATCGCCAACATCGCGCGGCTCGCCGAGGTCTGCCGGGCCAGAGGTGTGATGGTCATTCACGTCTGGTTCGTTGTCGAGCCTGGCGCGCCCGGCGTGACGATGAATGCGCCTCTGTTCCGTGGTCTTTGGGAAGCGAATGCGCTGGTGCGCGACACCTGGGGTGTTGCGCCTGTGTCCGGCCTGGAGCCGAAGAAAGGCGACTTTGTCGTTACCAAGATGCGCATGAGTGCCTGGGAGGGATCATCGCTGGAGACGATCTTGAAGAGCGGCGGGCGCGACACGATCATTAACACCGGCGCCTGGACCAACATGTCCGTCGAACACACGGCGCGCACCGGTGCCGACAAGGGCTATCATATGATCACGCCCGAAGACTGCTGCTCGACCATGAATGC
>JBCCIN010000470.1:0-3627 GCA_039028235.1 Pseudomonadota bacterium | reverse complement strand
CTGCAGACCGCCGTCAGCACCTATTCGACCCTCCTCGATTCGCGCCAGAGCCTGATCGCCAGCCGGGACTTTCGCGGCTTGCAGGCGTTGAAGGAGGCGATCGAAACCAGCCGTGCCGACACCGATGAGCGGCTCCAGAGCTTCGGCGCCCTCTATCCCAATGCCGACGTGGAGAGGATTGGCGACGCCGTCCAGGCGATGAGCGATGCCCAAGCCGCCTATCTCAGGGACGTGGTCGCCGGCGATGTCATTTCGGCAACAAGGCAGCAGTCGGCAATCGCCCAGACGCGCGAGCGTGTCGACAGCGCCATCGCCGAGAGTGCGTCTGCCGGCGCCACCGACTTCGATGTGATCCGCGCCGATTTGGGCACGTTGTCCAACGATCTGTCCTTCGCCATCGGACTCGCCATCACCATCATGGTGATCGCCTCTATGCTCTTTTTGGCGATGATCCTGTTTTCCGTATCACGCCCGCTCGGCCAGCTCTTTCACGCGATCGACGGGCTGGACCAGGCGGACAGCGAAGCCTTTTCCCAGGACCAGGGGCCGTCGGAGTTCCGCGCCATCGGCCGCGCCCTCGATGCGCTGGCGAAGCGCGTGCGCGCGCAGCGCTCGGCCGAAGACCAGCTCCGCCAGAGCGAGACCAAGCTTCGGCAGTTCGCGGAATGCAGCACCGACGTCTTCTGGGAGACCGGCGCCGATCATCGCTACAGCTCCATCCAGATGTCCGGCGCTCAGACGGGCGTCGATCCATCCGCTTCGCTCGGTCGCACACGCTGGGAACTGGCGAAGGGTGATCCCGACAGCGATCCGATCTGGCGCCGCCATCTCGATGACATGCAGAACCGGCGGTCCTTTCGCGACTTTCTCTATAAAACGCCGATGCCCGGCGCCGAGGTCGACCGCTGGTGGCGGGTGAACGGGTCGCCGATGATCGATCAGGAGGGCCGCTTCCTCGGCTATCGCGGCACGGCCACCGATGTCACCGATCAGGTGGCGGTGGCGGATCAGCTTCGTCAGTCCCAGAGCCGGGATGCGATCAGCCGGCTCTCTGGCGGCGTCGCGCACGACTTCAACAATCTTCTAACCGTGCTGCAAAGCAATCTCGAACTGCTGCAGCGACGCGGTGAACTCAAAGCGCCGCTTCGCGAGATGCTGGCGCGCTGCATCCGTGCGACCGAGCGCGGATCGAGGCTGACACGGCGGCTGCTGACCCTTGGGCAGCACCAGTCCTTGCACCCTGAAAGGACGGAGATCGCTTCGTTTCTGGGTGAATTCGGCGAACTCGTGTGCCGGACGATGCCATCCAGCATTCAGCTGTCCATCGAGACCGAAGGGGCGTTGCCGGCGATCCACGCCGATCACGCCATGCTGCAGGACGCGCTTTTGAATTTGGTGATCAACGCCCGCGATGCCATGCCGGAAGGTGGCAGGCTCAGCATCCTGGCGAAGCGCGCCGGTAAAACGTCGCCTTGCCCGGATTCGGTCGCGTTTGAGATCGCGGATACGGGCGATGGCATGCCGGCGGACATCAAGGAGAAGGTGTTCGAGCCGTTTTTCACCACCAAGGGCGTCGGTCATGGCTCCGGCCTGGGGCTCAGCATGGTGCGGGGCTTCGTCGAGCAGAGCGGCGGATGGATCGCTCTCGAAAGCGCGCCAGGCCAGGGTACCAAGATCACGATCGCGCTGCCGATGGCGTGCGCCGAAGAAGGAGGACGCCAGGAGCCGTCGGAGACGCCGCGAGCCCTTCATCGCGGAAGCGGCGAAACGATCCTCCTGGTCGAAGACGACGATGATGTCAGGAGCTCGATGGAAAGCATTCTTCTCTATCTCGGCTATGCCGTGCGGTCGGCATCCAACGCCGAGGAGGCCCTTCGTCTGCTTGGCAAAACGCGCACGCCCATAGCGCTGGTGATCAGCGATCTCGTGATGCCTGGCGATCTGCACGGGGACGATCTCGCGGCTATCATCGGGGAGCGCTTTGTCGGCCTGCCCGTGGTGCTGATGTCCGGCTATGCCGAGCAGGGGATCCGGCAGGACATTCTCGATCATGACGTACCGCTCCTGACCAAGCCGGTGGCGACCGAAAGCCTGCAGCAGGTGCTGCACGACAAGCTGAATTCATCCAACGTGACGATCGGGGATTCTTTGGATGCGCATTCTCATTCTTGATGATGACGTCGAACTCGCTGCGACGCTTCAGGATGTCCTGATGCTCGATGGCCACGACGTCTCGACGGTCACAAGCATCGCCGAGGCGCGAGACACGCTGGCGGATGCGGACCCGTTCGATGTCGCCGTCTTCGACCTCAACCTTCAGAACGACAATGCGATCGGCTTGCTGCGAGAGGTGAAGCGTGACGGGACGGCCAACCGGGTCCTGATCATGACCGGCGGCGGCAAGGTCGAAGCGGATGTCGGCCTGCCGCTCGCCACGGCCCACGGCGCCGATGCCGTGCTGTTCAAGCCCTTTTCGAACGATGAATTCGTGAGTGCTGTTACCGGCGCGTCTTAACCTGGAGTGTCGCGGTTCAGCGCTCGATCAGGAGGTCGGTCAGCGCTTCGGTCAGCTGAGCGCGCCGCTCGGCGCCTAAGCCCTTGATGGCGCGCACGAGGGATCGAAGCGGATCGTTCTTCAGCATCGCCTCACCTTCACGCGTGACGTCGAAGCGCACCAGCCGCTTGTCGTCGGGATCGGCTTCACGCCTGAGGAGCCCCTTCTCGAACAGCGCTTTCAGGGTCAGCGTCACGGTTCCCGTCGTGGTCTGGTGATAGCGCGCAAAGGCATTGTTGGTACGCGCACTCGGCGCCGCCTTGGCAAGGTACCGAAGGGCAGCCCACTGCGCCGGTTTCAGGTCCGACGCATTGGCTTCCGCCTCCACGCGGCGCGCCACCTGCAGCATCAGCTCCGCAATCGCTTCGGCATTCCTGTCGCTCACGGAACGTCCTCACAAAAAACCTATCGCTTCGACTAAAAGCATATTGACGCCCGGCCCGCAATCCCCATATCCCTTTTAGTCGAAGCGGTCTATCGCTTGATCGACGAGGCCACCACATAGGAAACGACCGATGACCAAGCCTGAACTGCTGACGCCTGAGAATTCCCAGCTGATCTTCATCGACCACCAGCCGCAGATGGCGTTCGGCGTGCAGTCGATCGATCGGCAGACGCTGAAGAACAACACCGTGGGCCTTGCGAAGTCAGCGAAAATTTTCGATGTGCCGACCATCATCACCACGGTCGAGACCGAAGCGTTTTCCGGCCACACCTATCCGGAGCTGCTGGCGGTCTTCCCGGAGCACCCGCTCCTGGAACGCACCTCGATGAACTCCTGGGATGACCAGAAGGTGCGCGATGCGCTCGCCCAGAACGGCCGAAAGAAGGTGACCGTCTCCGGCCTCTGGACCGAGGTCTGCAACAACAGCTTCGCATTCAGCGCCATGGCCGAAGGCGGCTACGAGATCTACATGGTTGCGGACGCCTCCGGCGGCACCACCAAGGAAGCCCACGACTACGCCATGCAGCGCATGATCCAGGCGGGCGTCGTGCCCATGACCTGGCAGCAGATCCTGCTGGAATGGCAGCGCGACTGGGCGAAGCGCGACACCTATGACGCGGTTCTGGAT
>JBCCIN010000469.1:0-3632 GCA_039028235.1 Pseudomonadota bacterium | reverse complement strand
GGACGGAACGGATATCGGTAACGTCGCCAAATGCCCGGTGATGCATACCACCTTCGGTGCCCAATCAAATCGCGATTGGTGGCCGAACCAGCTCAATCTCAGAATCCTTCATCAGAATTCAGCTCTCTGCGATCCCATGGGCGAGGGCTTCAACTATGCCGAAGCCTTCAAGAAGCTCGATCTCGGCGCGGTCAAGCAAGATCTCTATGCGCTGATGACCGACAGCCAGGAATGGTGGCCCGCCGACTATGGGCATTACGGTCCGTTCTTCATCCGCATGGCCTGGCACAGCGCTGGCACCTATCGCGAGCATGACGGCCGCGGCGGCGCCACCTCGGGCACCCAGCGCTTCGCTCCGCTGAACAGCTGGCCCGACAACGGCAATCTCGACAAGGCACGCCGCCTTCTCTGGCCGATCAAGCAAAAATACGGCAATGCCATCTCTTGGGCCGATCTGATGATCCTGACCGGCAATTGCGCGCTGGAATCCATGGGCTTCAAGACCTTCGGCTTCGGCGGCGGACGTGCCGACATCTGGGAGCCTGAGGAGGATATCTATTGGGGGCCCGAGTCCGATTGGCTCGGCGACAAGCGCTACACCGGTGAGCGCGATCTCGCCAACCCGCTGGCCGCCGTGCAGATGGGGCTGATCTATGTCAACCCCGAAGGTCCGAACGGCAAGCCCGATCCAGCCGCATCCGCCCATGACATCCGCGACACGTTCGGGCGTATGGCGATGAATGACGAGGAGACAGTGGCCCTGGTTGCCGGCGGTCACACATTCGGCAAAGGCCATGGCGCCGGTGATCCCGCCCATGTCGGTGCCGAGCCGGAAGGGGCCGGCATTGCGGAGCAGGGCTTCGGCTGGCGGAACAGCTTCGGCAGCGGCAAAGGCGCTGACACCATCACCGCCGGCATGGAGGGTGCTTGGACTTCCAACCCGATCAAATGGGACAATGGCTACTTCGACGTGCTCCTGAAATATGAGTGGGAGCTTACCAAGAGCCCGGCCGGCGCCCATCAGTGGACGCCCAAGAATTGCACCGAAGAGGACATGGCCCCGGATGCGCACATCCCCGGCAAGAAGTTCGCGCCGATGATGACCACGGCCGACATGGCGCTCAAAGTCGATCCGATCTACGCCAAGATCTCGAAGCGCTACCACGAGAACCCGGACGAGTTCGCGGACGCCTTCGCCCGTGCCTGGTTCAAGCTGACTCATCGCGACATGGGTCCGAAGGCCCGCTATCTCGGCGAAGAGGTGCCGGCGGAAGACCTGATCTGGCAGGACCCGATCCCGGCCGTCGATCACCCACTGGTCGATGCCGCGGGCATTGCGGATCTGAAGGCGAAGATCCTGGCGTCGGATCTTTCGGTGTCCGAGTTGGTCTCGACCGCCTGGGCCTCAGCCTCGACCTTCCGCGGCTCCGATCACCGTGGCGGTGCCAATGGTGCTCGCGTTCGCTTGGCACCGCAAAAGGACTGGGAGGTCAATCAGCCGACGCAGCTCACCAAGGTGCTGAGCACGCTGGAAGCCATCCAGAAGGACAGCGCCCAAAAGGTCTCGCTTGCCGATCTGATCGTGCTTGGCGGCTGTGCGGCCATCGAGAAGGCAGCCAAGGACGGCGGCCACGCCATCGAAGTGCCATTCACGCCTGGGCGCATGGACGCCTCGCAGGAACAGACGGATGTTGAGAGCTTCGGTGTGCTCGAGCCGCGCGCCGACGGGTTCCGCAACTATCTCGGCGGTGACTTCGGCAACTCCGCGGAAGAGCTGCTGGTCGACAAGGCCCAGCTACTCAACCTGACAGCACCCGAGATGACAGCACTGGTCGGCGGCATGCGCGTGCTCGGCGCGAACGCCGATGGTTCCGACCACGGCGTCCTCACTGACAAGAAGGGGACGCTGACCAACGACTTCTTCGCCAACCTTCTCGACATGGGTACCGAATGGCAGGCGGTCTCCGCCGATGAGGACGTGTTCGAAGGCAAGGATCGCAAGACCGGCCAGGCTAAGTGGACCGGCACCCGCGTCGATCTGGTCTTCGGCTCGAACTCCCAGCTCCGCGCCATCGCCGAGGTCTACGGCCAGAGCGATGCCAAGGAGAAGTTCGTGACCGACTTCGTCGCTGCCTGGACCAAGGTCATGGAGGCCGACATCCCGCGGGGATGAGCGTGGACTTGAGTTGAGCCCAGCCCTGGCGTTCGGTCATCCGTGATCGGACGTTGAGGCTGGCGGAAAGGCGGTCGGTGTCAGCCGGCCGCCTTTTTTTGCGGATTGTAAGCAGTGACGCTGAGAGTGGATGTTGCGATGTTTCTTGCAACGCTCGAATCTGACCCGACACCTCCACAAGAACGGCCTCCATCAGCGGCTGCGAAGACCGGAAAGCAGACGTTCAGATATCCAGCGCTGCTGGTCTTCATGCGTGACAGAACCTATGAACCTAACGTCGATCGCCGCTTTCAAGGTTTGCTTGTCCAATCCATTGAGCTGCAAAGGAGACCAGAGCCGCGTAGTCGCAAATCCTCGTCTCGGCCTCCCCGAGTTGCTTCGTCATGACAGCGCCAGCTTCTTCGAAGGCTTTTCCTGCAAGCGGAAAGAGGCGATCCAGATCATCAGCGACATCGGGCGTCTCCATCCATTCGCAGGTGGCCGAGGATATTTTGAACCGTCTGACTTTCGTGCGCATTGGTTCTGCTAAGCTTTCAGCGGTATGAAGCGCGGTGCATCGGTTCCACCCCACGCCCACCAGAAGCATCTTCATCTCTGGACGTTGGCGAAGGCGCCCAAAAGGTGTGCCGGGACCAGTCGCCCAGGCAAGGGTATGTTCAGATGCGTAGTGTTCTGCTTCCAAGCCATTGAGGCAAACAGAGACTGCCGGATGCAAGCTACGAACCGTGCCTGGCCATGTCCGAAAGGTTTCGGCGATGACACCCATCCCCGTTGTCGGTGATCTCTCTAAATCGAATCCAGGCACTGATGCTTCGACCTCGGCAATTTCAGCCGACGAGCACTTGGCTCGATCAATGTCGGCTGGGAAATAGGCATCCGTCGAGAATCCCGGCATAGCAATTAAGCCGCGGTCGCCAACCACCGAGAAAAGAGCCTCGATAATTGTCCTCGGGCCGCCCACAACTGTTCCGATGGCCTTCATCGATGCATGAACGAAGACGCCATCACCTTCACGAAGCCCTAGCGATCGGAGATCGGACTCCAACGATTGTCTTGTGGAAAACAAAACTACCATGCCTGCAGTCTAAGGAAGTCGCTGCCACGCCAATAGATCTGCTCATTGATGCGAGATCAACCGTTCGCTGCATGGACTCCGAACACAAAGAGGTTGCTTGGTCCGCAGTCTGGCCGGTTGGATCGACATTACTTGAGGCAAAACCTGGCACAAAGGGGTATCGAGGCCTATGTCAGCTTCATCTCGGAAAGCAGTTTCGAAATCGAAAGCGAACGTCTCAGGGTCCCCTCATCATTTGGTCCGGGTGATGGTAACGAGGTCGCGTCCTCGACCACATGCACCCGAAGCGGTCTCTTTCGTCCCCTAATCTCGATCGGACGGGTATCGAAGGCGCTCAGGTCGGCGCCGGCGCGTTCGGCCAGCCGTGCGGAGACGACCAGTTCC
>JBCCIN010000468.1:0-3635 GCA_039028235.1 Pseudomonadota bacterium | reverse complement strand
AGTGGATCTCCGCCCCCGCCTCAGCAGCTTTGATCACACGTTGTTCGAAAAGCGCTGCGGCCTCGGCATGGATCACCGTGCCGAGATCGGTCTCGGGGTCCATGGGATCGCCGAACTTGATTTTTTTGGCTTTCTCCAGAATCAGCGGCACGAAGCGATCGGCAACCGCCTCCTGGCAGAGAATGCGTTTGACGGCGGTGCAGCGCTGGCCGGAGTTTTTGGTAGCACCTGCGACAGCAAGTTCCGCGGCTTTATCGAGGTCCGCATCGGACAGGTCATCACAGATAATGAGCGGGTCATTGCCGCCGAGTTCCAAAACTGTCCGCCGATAGCCCGCCTTTTCGGCGATCAGCTTGCCCACCGGCACGCCGCCTGTGAAGGTGATCAGATCGATCGCCGGATTGGTGATCATCTCCTCGCCGATGGCCGCCGGCCATCCGGTTACGACAGAGAGCATCTCGGGCGGCAGGCCAGCCTCGTAGAGAACGTCCGCCAGCAAGAGCGCCGTCAGCGGCGTCAGCTCCGTCGGCTTCACCACCATGCAGTTATTGGTGGTGACTGCCGGAGCGATCTTGTGGGCGACCATGTTGAGCGGATGGTTGAAGGGCGTGATCGCCGAAATAGCGGTCAGCGGCTCGCGCTTCGTGAAGATCTTTCTGGCCTTACCCTGGGGTGTCAGATCGCAGGAGAAAATCTCGCCGTCATCGAGGATGCAGAGCTGGCCCGCGAGACTGAAGACGTCATAGGCGCGGCCGACTTCGTACAGGCTGTCCTTTTTCGAGATACCGAGTTCCAGCGTGATCACATCAGAGAGTTCGTCCCGCCTTTCCAGGAGACCTTCCGCCGTCGCCAAAAGTATCCGCTGCCGGTCGTACCGGCTGAGCTTGGACGTGTAGTTGGCAGCGATCTCGAAGGCCTGTCGTGCGTGGGCTGCTCCGCCAGCCGGCACGGTGCCGATCACGCCATCGGTATAGGGATAGCGGACCTCGACCACGTCGTCGGCATCGACCTTCTTGCCGGCGATGCGCATGGGTTCATGGCGGATCTCTGTATTCTGCGCAGCGACTGTATCCATGATCAGCTCCTGCCGTCGACGTGATTGAGCGCCACGTCGAACGCATCGAAGTTTCTAAGTCGACGGTCTGGGCCGAGCCCGGCGACCGGCCTGTTCACCATGAAGGGCACGGTCTGCTCGGTGAAGCCGCCATGGGAACGAAGCGGCGCGTCCAGGCCAGAAAGATCGTGCGCCGCCTCGGCCGCACCGATCACCACATGCCGCGTCGAGGTTACGACGATGTCCCCAATCCGATCCTCCGGCAACTCCAGCGCGGTGGCCGCGCTGCCTCGACTTTGGACGGTGTCGATGCCGTCCAGTGAAGCGATGCGGTCAACCAGGGAGTCGGCATCGACGCCGGGCTCGAGATAAACCGTGACGAAGGAACCGAGCGCGCCATGGTGGACGACATAGGGATCGGTGATCGGGCAGATGACCTCCGCCCTGCCCTCGTCCAACCAGTCGTCGAGGACGTCCTGGAGATAAATGACATCAGGCGAGCCGTCGGCCTTGTGCTTGTCGTTCATGCCATGATCCGCGACCATCACCAGCGTGCAGCCAGCCGCATCGAGAGCGCCGATATGCCGGTCCATCATCGCGTAAAAAGCATTCGAGCCGTCCGAGCCCGGCGGGTATTTGTGCTGGATGTAGTCGGTTGTCGAAAGATACATCAGGTCAGGCTTGGCGAGATCCACTAGCTTGACACCTGCCGCCATAACGAAGCCCGAAAGCTCGGCGGAATAGACATCCGGCAGCGGTTGCCCGACCAAGTCCAAAACATTCTCGATACCGTTTTCCTGAAGCGTCGCCTCGTCCGCACGCTCCGAAGAGAAGCAGATAGCACTGCCATCGATATCGAGGCCGTGGCCGAGCAGCTTCCTGAGCTTGTCCTTGGCGGTGACGATGGCGATCTTGGCGCCTTGTTTCTGGAAAGCGGAGAAGATGGTGGGCGCTCGAAGAAACTTCGGATCGTTCATCATCACCTTCTCGCCGGTCTCCCGTTCGAGAAAGAAGTTGCCAGCGATGCCATGAACCGCAGGCGGGCGGCCCGTCACGATCGACAAGTTGTTCGGATTGGTAAAGCTCGGCATTGCTGATGCCGATCGAAGGTCAGCGCCGCGTTCCAGAATGCCGGCCATCGCAGGCATGATGCCATCAGCGATGGCGCGCTCGATATACTCCGGTTCCGAGCCGTCGATGCAGATCACCACCGTTGTCACCCGAGGCCAGGCATAGGTACGGCCATTGACGGTAACGGAACTCATGCGCTTTCGTCTCCACTTGAAGGACTGCAGTCTTTCACACCCATCGCCAACAGCTCCTCACCGATGACCCGAACCGCGTCCCGCATGTCCTCCGGCGTGACTTGTCCGATGCAGCCGATGCGAAAGGACGGCGCCACGGTCAGCTTGCCCGGATAGATGACATAGCCACGCGCCGCGAGGCGATCATAAAAGTCATTGAAAACGAACCTGATGTCGCCAGGCATGTGGAAGGTCACGATGATCGGCGCTTGCTTGTCGGCGGGCAGCAGCGGTTCGAAGCCGAGCTCCTGCATGCCACGAATGAGCACATCACAGTTCGCCAAGTAGCGGCGATACCGCCCCGGCACACCGCCTTCGGCTTCGTGCTCGATCAGGGCCTGCTGAAAGGCGGCCATCACATGGGTCGGCGGGGTGAAGCGCCACTGGCCGTTTCCTTCCATCGCCTTCCATTGGTCGAACAGGTCGAGAGCGAGCGAATGGCTGTTGCCCTCGCATGCTTCGAGCACGTCCTTTCGGATGATCGCGTAGCCCATGCCCGGCGCACCCTCGAGGCATTTGTTGGAGGACGCAACCACGGCTGCGGCGTTCAAGGCTTTCGCATCCAGCGGCAAGGCCCCGAAGCCGCTCATCGCATCGACAATGAGGGCGCGGCTCTCGGCGTAGACTTTGTCTGCGATTTGCTCGATTGGGTTGAGGATTCCTGACGTCGTCTCGCAATGCACCACCGCCACATGCGTGACGGCAGGGTCGCCCTGCAGCGTTGACTCGACCTCGCCCGGGTCGTGGGTGGCGTTTTCGGCGGCGGACAGGGTTACGACCTCGCGGCCCATGTAGTGCATGATCTTGACCATGCGTTCGCCATAGGCACCGTTGACCAGCACCAAAAGTTTACCATCCCTCGGGATGAGGGTGCCCAGCGCCGCCTCGATCGCAAAGGTGCCGGAGCCCTGGACGGGCACACACGTATAGTTATCCCTGCCGTTGGCAACGGCCGTCAGGCGGCGGCGGATGTCGGCGTTGAGCGCGATGAAGGCGGGATCGCGGCTGCCCCAATCCCGGAGCATAGCCTCCTTGACGCTGAGCGACGTGGTCAGCGGACCGGGCGTGAGGAGAAAATCCCGATTGCCGGTCTTTGCAACGCGTGTGGCCGCGCTCTTGGCGGTCTCGGCGACGGCATCAGTCATAGCGACCTGTCCTCCGTTCGTCGGGCGAGATGGCGTTCAGAGCAGCTCGACGATGAGAATCCGAAGATCCACAGCTGCAATACAATCGGCAAATCGAAACGATCGCAAGGACGCCCGCAGACTTTGGGCAGT
>JBCCIN010000467.1:0-3650 GCA_039028235.1 Pseudomonadota bacterium | reverse complement strand
TGGGATAAAGGCTGTGCTATCTCGGAAAGCCAACCCTATGCGCAAAAGCGCCGCCCCAATGAGGCTGACATGATCCGATCGCCCCTCATCGGCAGTCAACCCCGCGGCGGGTGAGCTCTGATCGCCTCCTCATTCACCTCGACACCCCAGCCCGGTCCGGCCGGCATCAGCAGATGCCCGTCCTCGATCACGGGCGGGCTGACCACTTCGTCCTTCCAGGGGACGTCGTCGATGTCGATTTCCATGATGCGAAAATTGGCAGTCGCAGCGCAGAAATGGGCTGACATCATAGTTGAGAGATGGCCGTAGAAATTATGCGGTGCGCAGTTGACTTCGTAGGCCTCGGCCATGGCGGCGATCTTCATGCCTTCCAGAATACCGTTCCAGGGAATGTCGATGATCGCGACGTCCATGGCCTGGGCATCGAGATAGGGTCGGAACTGGCGACGCCCGAACAGGCTCTCGCAGGACGCCACCGGCGTGCGACTTCGACTTCTGATATGAGCGAGGGCCGCCGGATCGAAGCTGTCGATCTCGATCCACATCAGGCCGAACGGCTCGATCGCACGGGCGACTTCGAGATAACCCTCGGTCTTGAAATTGAAATTGAGATCGAGAAGGAGGTCGACCTCGTCGCCCGCCCCTTCGCGAAAGGCCGCCATCTGGCGCTCGATCAGGCGAAGCAGTGCCCGGTCGACATTGAGCTCCGGCCACCCGGGATTAGCGGTGAAGCCGGGCTGATACATGGACGGATTGTCCTCGTCGATCCGAAAGATGTTGGTCTTGAGCGCGGTGAATCCTTTGTCGCGCACCTCGGCGCCAAGATTTCGGATGTCGTCCAACGACCGAAGCGGCGGCGTGCCCATGACCTCGGCGTGATTGATTCGATAGGAGCCGCAATGGGACCAGTAGAGGCGAAGGCGATCGCGCACCGGTCCATTCAGGAGTTCGGTGACGGGGATGCCAAGCGCACGCGCCTTGACGTCCACCAGCGCGTTCTCGATCGCGGCGATCGCCTGCTGGATAAGCCCGCCCGGCGCTTGGCGGGTGGCGGCATAGAGCATCGACGAGATGCGCTCCACCGGCCTCGGATCCAGGCCGATCAGACCATCGGCAAGCTTTCGGATGACCGCAGTCAGCCCCTTGCTGCCGTAGCTCTCGTTATATTCGGACCAGCCGACGATCCCCTGATCGGTGGTGATTTTCAAGAACGACCAGACGCGCCAGCCGGCGTCACAATGCAGGTCCTCGATCGCGGTAATACGCATACGCGGCTCTCCCCTTCCCTAGGGTCGAAACCCAATTAAGCTCGGCTTGTTCATCAATCGACAAAGGCTTGTTGTCGCCATCTTTACGATGTCTTAACCAGCATGCGCCATGATGGTGCCCTGGTCCATGCGATCCTGGGAATCCTTGCCTGGCCAACTTCTTTCGCGGAACCTCCGACTCCCAGGATCGCATGGACCAGGATGCTGATGATCGCAAGAAAAGATGAAGAAAAAGTAAAGAGCAAGCCGCTCATGGCCTGATGATGCGCAATCATGCCGATGAGGTTTCGACCCTGGGCCGGCCAAGCATAGAGCGTTGATCAAGCGAGTGCCAAACGAGGGGTGAGCGCGCTCAGCAGGTGACGTAGCGATAGGACGGCGGTGCCGAATAGCGGACGGCGCGAAGGCAGCGCCCCGATCGCCGCTCACCCCGGACAAAGCGCTCTTCCACGATGACCCGATCTTCCCGAAGGAAGCGTTCGGCGGGTACACGCTCGACGATCCGAGGGCGACGTTCGACGAACACGGGCTCGACCGGCGGCGGTAGCGGCGGGACGAAACGACGCTCGGATGTCGCCGGGAGAAAGGGCGGGAAGTCCTGGCGGACTATCGGAGCGGCAGGTCGAGGCGGACGAAAGGCTGGGCCCTCCGTCCTCACAGGAACGGGCCTGACGATCGGCCGCACCGGCTGCTGTTCGCGAACGATGCGCCTCGCTGTCGGAGGCGGGGGAGCGAGCGGCACGAGCGCCGGGTCGACGGGGGGCAGAACGCTCGGCGACGTGAGGAAGGCGGCGGCCGGTTCCGGCTCACCCCGAAAGGCTGACGGGATGGCCTGACAGTCTTCGAGCGGCACGTTTTCCTCGTCGCAGACGCGTCGCCCGTGTTCGAGCAGCGTGGCGGTCTTGTCCGCTGACCTGTCGAGCTCTTCCTGGCGGACGGCTTCCGCTTGGCGGGCAACGGCAGGATTGCTGACGAAGGAGCAGTCCTCGGGGGCGATGCCGGACTCGGCGCACATGCGCGCACCATAGGCTTCGATCCCTTCGCCCATCACCGGCACCGAAACGGTGGCCAGCAACAAGGCAAGCAGGGCGATCGATCGACAATGTCCGAGGACGGGGCGTTTCGCTCGTTTCTTCAGCTTTTCCGACATGGTTCTTTCTTGGCCGCAAAGGGCGTCAGCAGCGGCTCATCGACGTTTCAGGCTAGCCATGCCGGAGCCAAAAAGAAAGCATTTTGATCGAATTTTCAATGAATTGCGGAAACGATCCACAGGCCAGCTTGCCATTCTTGTCGCGACCCCGGCGTTTACACGCATCCGGCCAGCTTCCATGCTGAGGGAAATAGCTGGCCTTAATGGCCGGGCATCGGAGGCATCGAATGGATTTTTCCCTGAGCGAAGAGCAGACGGCCCTGCAAGCGATGGCGAGGCGCTTTGCTGAGGCCGAGCTGATCGACGTCGCAAAAGCGGTCGAATGCGATGATCGGCCACCGGGGCCTGATGTCGTGCGCCGTTTTGCCGAGATGGGATTTTTGGGGGTCAATCTCGATCCCGCACTCGGCGGTCACGGCGCTGGCCATCTGGAAGCGGTCCTGGTGCTCGAAGAGATCGCCAAGATTTCGCCGGCTGTTGCCTTTCCCGTGTTCGAGAGCTGCTTCGGGCCCGTGCTGGCGATCCAGCACTTTGCCGAAGAGCCGCTGAAGCAACGGGTGATTCCCCAGGTCTGTCGGGGCGAGATGATGATTGCGGTTTCCATGTCCGAGCCTGATGCCGGCAGCGCGCTCACGGATCTGAGCACCCGCGCCGTCATGCGCGATGACCGGATCATCATCCGCGGGCAAAAGCGCTGGTGCTCGGGTGCGGGACATGCGGATGCCTATGTCGTCTATTGCCGCATGTCGGAGGAGTCGGGAGCGAAGGGGATCGGCGCCGTGCTCGTCGAGAAAGACAGGCCCGGCCTCTCCTTCGGCGCCCGCGAACGCCATATGGGCTTTCGCGGTGTCACCAGCGCGGACATGCATTTCGACGATGTCGAGGTGCCTGCCGAAAACCTCATCGTCCCGGCCGGCGGTTTCAAAAAACTGATGGAGGCGTTCGATCTGGAGCGCTGCGGCAACACCACCATGAGCCTCGCGATCGCACAATCCGCCTTCGATCACGTGCTCGGCTACGTCCAGGAACGTCGTCAATTCGGCAAGCCGCTGGTGGACTTCCAGGCGGTGCAGCTATCGCTCGCCGAGATGAAGATGAAGCTCGATGCCGCCCGCCTTCTCCTCTACCGCGCCGTCGTTAGTGCGGAAGCCGGACTTCCCTCGATCGCCGACAGCTCGATCGCGAAATGCTTCGCCAACGAGATGGTGCGCGAGGTGACCGGCAAGGCGATG
>JBCCIN010000466.1:0-3657 GCA_039028235.1 Pseudomonadota bacterium | reverse complement strand
TTCCGGCCAGGCGGACGCGGGCAGCACCACATCCGCATATTTCGCCGTCTCCGTGAGAAAGAGGTCCTGCACCACCAGATGGTCGAGCTTGGCGAGCGCCTCACGCGCATGCTGGGCGTCGGGGTCGGACATCGCCGGATTTTCGCCCATGACATACATGCCGCGGATCTCGCCGGCGAGGACCGCATGCATGATCTCGACTACGGTGAGGCCGGGTTTGGCGTCGAGCTTTTGACCCCAGATCTCCTCGAAGCGCCCGCGGATGGTGTCGTTGCCGACCGCCCCATAGTCCGGGAACACCATCGGAATGAGGCCGGCATCCGAAGCACCCTGGACGTTGTTCTGGCCGCGCAAGGGATGGAGGCCCGTGCCTGGTCGGCCGACCTGGCCGGTCATGAGAACGAGAGAGATCAGGCAGCGGGCGTTATCGGTACCATGCACATGCTGGGAAACCCCCATGCCCCAGAAGACAATGCTGCGCTGTGCCGTTGCAAATTTGCGTGCGACCGTCCGCAGCGTCTCGGCGTCGATCCCGCAGACCTCGGACATGGCAGCAGGATCGAAGCCTTCGAGGTGCTTTCGCATCGCCTCGAAGCCCTCCGTATGGGCTTGAACATATTGCTCGTCGTAAAGGCCCTCGCTGAGGATCACATGCATGATCGCGTTCAGCATGGCGACGTCGGTGCCAGGCTTGAACTGCAGCATGTGGGTGGCGTGGCGCTTCAGCGCCTGGCCGCGCGGGTCCATGACGATCAGCTCTTTGCCCGCTTTCGCCGCCTGCTTGAAATAGGTCGCGGCGACCGGGTGATTCTCGGTGGGATTGGCGCCGATGACGATGATGACATCGCTGTCCTTCACCGCCGTGAAGGGGGCGGTGACGGCACCGGAGCCGATATTCTCCATCAGGGCTGCTACCGAAGAGGCGTGGCAGAGCCTTGTGCAGTGATCGACATTGTTGGTGCCGAACCCGGTCCGCACCAGCTTTTGCACCAGATAGGCTTCCTCGTTCGAGCCCTTCGCCGAGCCGAAGCCGGCGAGGGCGTTCGAGCCCAGACTGTCGCGGATGTCACGTAGGCCCTTCGCTGCGAGGTCGAGAGCCTCGTCCCATGACGCTTCGCGAAAGTGCGAAAAAGGATTGGCCGGATCGATGTCGTCGTCGACCTGTTTCGCTACGCCGTCCTTCCGGATCAGCGGCACGGTGAGGCGATCCGGATGGCTGACATAATCGAAGCCGAAGCGACCTTTGACGCAAAGGCGGTTCTCATTGGCGGGGCCGTCTCGGCCGGTGACCTGCCGGATCTTGTCATCCCTGAGATGGTAGGTGATCTGGCAGCCCACCCCGCAATAAGGGCAGACACTGTCGACCGTCCGGTCGATCTCCACGTCGCCGACCTGGTTCTCGTCCACCATGGTCGCCGGCATCAAGGCACCCGTCGGGCAGGCCTGGACGCATTCCCCGCAGGCGACGCAGGTGGAAGCACCCATCGGATCGTCCATGTCGAAGACGATCTTCGCCTCATTGTTGCGGTACGCCATGCCGATGACGTCGTTCACCTGCACCTCGCGGCAGGCGCGCACGCAGAGATTGCAATGAATGCAGGCATCCAGATTGACCGCCATCGCCGGATGGCTGATGTCGGCCAGCGGCGTTGACCTTTGAGGGAAGCGTCTGGTGGTGACATCGAGATCGTCGGCGGTCTGCCAGAGGCGGGAGCCGGGATCGTGGGCCTTGGCGCGCTCGGGCTGATCGGCCATGAGAAGCTCGATCACCATCTTCCTGGCGGTCTTGGAGCGCTCGTTCGCCGTGTTCACCACCATGCCCGCGCCTGGCGTGCGGATACAGGAAGCCGCAAGGGCGCGCTCGCCCTCGATCTCGACCATGCAGGCGCGGCAATTGCCGTCGGCGCGATAGCCGGGTTCCGGCAGCCAGCAGAGATGCGGGATGTCGATGCCTTCGCGCTCGGCGACCTGCCAGATGGTCTCCCCAGGCGCCGCCTCGACCTCGCGGCCGTCCAGGGTGAAGGTGATATTGTCCGACATGGGCCGTCCAGATTCCACTTCAACGTTTCATCCAGGATGAACATGGCAGCTGAGAAAGCGTCAGCCCATCCAGAAAGCGACGATTCTAGCGGAAAATGGTCTGGTATACCAGATACCAACAAGAGTGATTGACCATCCAGTCAGCGGGCAGACTTGTTCGTGTTTCACATCAGGAAGGTGTCAATCGCATCATGATTTAAAAGCGACACTCTGAAATTGCGCTCGCGTAATCGAACGCTTGTTCTCGCCATCCTCTCCAAGGAAAATCAAGAACCCGTGACAGCATCAACGACATCAACTTTTAGCGATTTGAGGAGGGATTATGTTTCGTATTCTTGCTACTTCGGCGGCTCTTCTTTCTCTTGCCGCTTGTGCCACGCCATTGGAGCGAGCCAAGCAAGACGGCTGGCAGCCGCTTTCCGGTGCCGAGGCGATTGACCTGCACGCCGAAGGCCTCGTGGTCGAGGGACCGGGCTGGACGGCCACCTGGACCGGGGACGGACGAAAGATCGTCAATTCGACCCAGGGCGTGAAAGAACTTCGATGGGAGGCACGTGAGGGCAAGTTCTGCCAGGAGCTCTATCGAAGCGACCAGTGGGATTGCGGCGACATTTCCATCATCGCGATCAAGGACGACGGCTATCGTTCTTTCAACACCAGCGGGGCGCTCCGAGACGAAGGCACGATCGTCAGGCGGGGCGAGTGACGACCGGCGCTAGGTGTCCCAGCTAGACGTCGAAGAAGATCGTCTCCATCGGGCCCTGCATGTGAATATCGTGGTGATACACGGCCGGGTCCGAGCCGGACCGGCGCCTGGCCAGCAGCGTGGTCTGCTTCTCCTTCGCCAGCTTGGCGAGGACGGGATCGGTCGCGTTCGCCGCCGTTTCGTCGTCGAAATAGATGCGCGTGAACAGGTGGTTCAGGAGGCCGCGCATGGTCAGAACGAGGTTCAGATGCGGTGCCTGGCCATCGCCGATGGCGCCGGGCTTGACCGTGTCGAAGATGAACCGCGCCTCCGGGTCCGTGCCGGTGCCAGCGCGTCCAAAGCCCGTGAAGGCCGGATCGATCCTGTTGTCGCCCGATCCCGTCGCCGGCTTGCCGTAGACGCCATGGGCATTGGCCTGCCAGATCTCGATCATGGCGTCGTTGACAGGCCGGCCCTCGCCATCCAGTACCCGGCCGGTCAGGCGGATGCGCTTGCCCTCGGTCGCCTCGCTGGTGAGGTCCGATGTGATCAGGCTCTTGAACGCGTAGCCATATTGCGCGGGCGTCAGTCCGTAGGCGAAGAAGGGGCCGACGGTCTGAGACGGTGTCTGAGGTCGCTTGGGGCGCGCCATCTCAGCCCTCCATCGGCGTGGCTTGAGGCCCGCGCAGCACGATGTCGAAGCGATAACCGTGGGCCCATTCGGCCTCGGTCAGCTCCATCGCGAACTTGGCGACGAGAAGGTCGCGCGCTTCTTCGGGGACCGCGTTGAAGATCGGATCGAAGGGGAAGGTGGGATCGCCTTCGAAATACATCTGCGTCACCAGCCGATCGAGAAAGGTCGGGCCGATCAGGGAGAAATGGATATGCGCCGGTCGCCAGGCATTGTGGTGATTGCCCCAGGGATAGGAGCC
>JBCCIN010000465.1:0-3658 GCA_039028235.1 Pseudomonadota bacterium | reverse complement strand
GTCTCGGCGCCCGGCCGCTTCGAATACCGCGCCGTCGATAGCATGGTGAACCCCTACATCATGGGCTCCGCCATTTTGAAATCCTTCGACGATGGCCTCGATCGCAAGCTCGATCCGGGCGAGCCGGAGAGCCGCAACATCTATGAGGCGATGAAGGAAGGCAAAGAGGTCGACAAGCTGCCGCTGACCCTCGGCGACGCACTGCATCGTCTTGAGCATGACGAGGTCATCAAATCCGCGATGCCAGATGAGATGTACAAGGTCTACCACGAGTACAAAAGCGACGAGTGGGCGAAGTTCAACGCCACCGTCACCGACTGGGACGTCGAGATGTATCTGGATTGCTTGCCCTGACCTGACGGCGACAAGAGGAGCCATCTGAATGTGTGGAATCGCAGGGCTGATCCACCGCGGCAAGAGCGGGGCGATCGGCAAAGAGATGACCGCGATGCTGCAAAGCCTGAAGCATCGCGGCCCGGACAGCACCGGCTTTGCTCTTTACGGCAAGCCGGACAAGGATCCGAAAACCTACGTCATGCGCTTCAAGGTTGCCGAACAAGAGGATATGGCAACCGGCTTCGACATTGTCCATCAGGTCAAGGCGAGGAAGGCCGAAGTCGACAAGCGTCTGAAGGAGTTCGGCGCCAAGGTGCTGAAGAAGGACAAAGCGACCGACTACGCTCACCGCTACTTCTTCAGCTATGACGGCGATCTCCGCCGCCTCATTGACTACATCGAAGATGTCGAGGGAGCAGAGACCCTTTCTGTCGGTCAGGCCCTCGAACTCGTCAAGGATCTCGGCGACGCGACGACGGTCGCGGGCGATTACAAGCTCAAGAAGATGAAAGGGACGCACGGTATCGGCCATACGCGTATGGCAACCGAGTCCGACGTCGACATCCGTTCTGCCCATCCCTACTGGGCCTATCCGTTCAGCGACGTCTCCGTGGTCCATAACGGCCAGCTCACCAACTATTGGGGCAAGCGCCGGGAGCTGGAGCGGCGCGGCCATCGCTTCATGTCCAACTGCGACAGCGAGGTGATCGCGGTCTACCTTGCCGACGCCATGGACCGTGGCGAGGACCTCGAAGGTGCTATGCGTCGCTCCATCGACGAGCTGGACGGTGTCTTCACCTATCTGGTGGCCACGGAAGACAGCCTCGGCATGGCCAAGGACGTGATGGCGGCGAAGCCGATGGTGCTCTACGAAAGCGACGACTTCATCGCCATGGCTTCCGAGGAGGTCGCGATCCGAAGCGTCTTCCCGCACGAAATCGACACGCACGACCCCTATGAGGGAGAGGTTCGGGTATGGACCAACAAATGAGGCCGGAGGCCGCCTTCCCTGACAAAGATGCTTCCTTCGAGATGGGGATGCATACCGAGCAGCTCGGCGGCCGCTCGCAGCAAGTGTTCTTCTCACCTGAGGACGGCGAGAACTTTCTCTATCCAGATGGTCCCGATCTCGACTTCAACAAGCGCATCGAATTCGACGCCGCAGACATGGATGCCAAAAGCATCAACAAGAAGATCAGGGAGCTGGCAAACGAAGGGTTCGGCACGATCGTGGTCAAGAACCCGGGCGCCAAACACTCCCTAGGTGTCGGCATCCTGCATCGCCTGCGTCTGCACTTTGAGGGCTCGCTCGGCTATTTCGGCTGCGGGCTGATCGACGGGCCGAACATCCGGATCAAGGGCCGGGTCGGCTGGTCCTGCGCCGAGAACATGATGGCCGGCGTCGTGGTGATCGAGAAGAATGCCGGCTCCACCTTTGGCGCTGCCATCCGCGGCGGCGACCTCGTTTGCATGGGCGACGTTGGCTCGCGCACCGGCATCGACCAAAAGGGTGGCACCATCATCGTCGGCGGACGTACGGGCGCTTTCTCCGGCTTCATGATGCAACGCGGCCGCATGGTGGTCTGCGGCGATGCCGGCGCCAATCTCGGCGACAGTATGTATGACGGCACGATCTTCGTCGGCGGCGAGATCGACAGCTTGGGTGTGGACGCCGTCGAGGCCGAACTCACCGATCTTGACAAGGCCTGGCTCACACGAAAGCTGAAGCCCTACGCGCTGAAGCCCAAAGGCGGCATCGCCAGGTTCAAAAAAATCGTCGCGGGTAAGCAGCTCTGGAACTACGACAATCTTGAGCCCGCTGAAAAGAAGCTGGTGCTCTAGGGAGACGCACGCCATGGCAACGAGACGCATCCATCAGGCGCCGCCCGCAAGCGAAGCCCCGATGAACAAGCCAAAGAGAGACACCAACCTTCTCGGCAAGAGCTTCATGTTCCCGCCGGAGGTCATCGACGACATCCACATCAAGTCCGAGCTCGGCCGCTACCGCATGCGCGGCTTCTCGCTGTTCAAGAAAATCCCGAGCTGGGATGACCTGACGTTTTTGCCGGGCACCCTCACCCGATTCGTGATCGAAGGCTATCGCGAGAAATGCCTGACGAAGACAGTCTTGGGACCGCGCGCGAAACGGCCGCTGGAGCTGGACATCCCCGTCTACATCACTGGCATGAGCTTCGGCGCGCTCTCTTTCGAGGCCAAGATCGCGCTCGCCCGAGGCGCCACCATGGCCGGCACGGCGACCTGCTCCGGCGAAGGCGGCATGATCCCTGATGAGCGCCGCTATTCGACCAAGTGGTTCTACCAGTGCATCCAGAGCCGCTATGGCTTCAACCCGCATCACCTGCGCTTGGCGGATGCCTGCGAATTCTTTATCGGCCAGGGCTGCAAGGTCGGTCTCGGCGGCCATCTGATGGGCCAGAAGGTGACCGACCAAGTGGCGGAAATGCGCTCCCTTCCGGCTGGTATCGACCAACGCTCCCCTGCCCGCCACCCGGACTGGCTCGGGCCGGATGATCTAGCGCTGAAGATCGAGGAGATCAGAGAGGCGACCAATTGGGAGATCCCGATCCAGCTCAAACTCGGCGCTGCCCGCGTTTATGACGATGTACGCATGGCCGCGAAAACCGACCCCGACATGATCTATATCGACGGGATGGAAGGCGGCACCGGCGCTGGCCCCCACCTCGCCACCGAAGAGACCGGCGTGCCCGGCATCGCAGCGATCCGCCAGGCAAGAAAGGCGCTCGACGATGTCGGCAAGACCGGCGAGATTTCCCTGATCTACGCGGGCGGCATCAGAAACGGCGGCGACGTGGCCAAGGCTCTAGCGCTTGGTGCCGATGCCGTCGCCATCGGCCACTCGTCGCTCATGGCGCTCAATTGCAACAAGGACATCCCCGAGGCCAATTTCGAGGAGGAAATGGGGGTCGAGGCCGGCTATTGCTACCACTGCCACACCGGCCGTTGCCCTGTCGGCGTCGCCACGCAGGATCCGAAGCTGCGCGCGAGGCTTGACCCGGATGCCGCAGCCGAGCGCGTCTACAACTTCCTCCATTGCCTCGCCATCGAATGCCAAATGATGGCGCGCGCCTGCGGCAAGACCAATGTGCACTCGCTGGAGCCCGAAGATCTCGCCGCTCTCACCATGGAAGCCTCAGCGCTAGCCATGGTCCCGCTCGCCGGCTCCCAGCACACCGTCGGCCAGCCCGACATGACCCGCTATTAGTGGCACGGCCACTTCGTAGACTTAACGGAGACTGACCATGGCTAAGGCGACAGCACGCCGGACCGCCACAAAGAAACC
>JBCCIN010000464.1:0-3681 GCA_039028235.1 Pseudomonadota bacterium | reverse complement strand
GGGATCACCCGACCTTCCAGCTCTCGAAAAAACCAGCCATAGCACTCCTCGAACGCTGCCTCAGACAGATTCTTGAATTCCCCGCCCCCGCGGTGGGCGGCGAAGTTTTGAACATCGACAAATAGAAGCGCGCTTGCCGACGGGTCGAGGGGGACATCTCGGGTCAGGCTCATGGCTGAAATTCCAGAGAGGAGGTCACGGTCATCATGCCTTTTGCGCTTTCAGAGCGGCGGCCGGGATCAGGCCGTTCGGTCGGGCGACCAGGATCAGCACGACCAGGGAGAGGGCGATGGGCTCGCGAAATTCCTGCCAGGCGGATGGCAGAAAGGCCGCGAGAAAAACTTCGATGAAGCCAAGCATCATACCGCCAGCTACCGCACCCTTGAGCGAGCCGAGCCCGCCGAGAATGGCGGCGATGAACGCTTTCAGCACCGGCGTGAAACCCATAAGCGGATCGGCTGAACCACGCTGCGCCACCCAAAGCACCGCAGCCACGCCGGCGAGCATGCCGGAGAGCGCGAAGGCACCGGCGATGACCGTATCGGCGCGGATGCCCATCAGGCGGGCGACATCAAAATCCTCGGCGGCGGCGCGCATGGCGATGCCGTGTTTTTGCCTGGTCATAAAGAGTTCGAGCGCGACCAGCATGATCATGGTCAGAACGATCGCGAACACCTTGTTGACGCCGATCACGAAGCCACCGATCTGCAAGCTGGTGCTGAGAAAATCCGGGATGATCACCGGCTGCGAACGCGCCGAGATCAGGTTCTGAAAGAGCACCTGCAGGATCATGGCGACGGCAAAGCTGGTCACCAGCATGGTCGCAGCCGATGCATTGCGCACCGGGCGAAACGCGATGCGCTCCATGGCGACAGCGGCGAGCATCGCACCCATCACCGCAAGCGGCACGGCGAGACCGAAAGGGAGGCCGATCAGCCCGCAGGCCATCAGCACATAGCCCGCGATGGTCATCAGCTCGCCATGAGCGAAGTTGATCAGCCCCATGATCGAGAACACCACGGCGAGACCGAGGGCCAGCAGCGCATAGGTGCCACCGAGGGCTATCGCATTGACCAGCTGTTGCAGGATCAGGGCTGCGTCAATCATGGCCTAGATAGACCGCTTCCAGCGCGCGCTCGTCACGCATCGCCGCCGCCGGACCGGAATCGACAATTCGCCCGGACGCCATCATGTAGGCGCGATCCGCAATGGCGAGTGCCTGGGCCACGTTCTGCTCGACGACAAACAGGGTCACATCCCGAGCGCGCAGGGTTTCCAGCAGCGAGAACACCTGCTCGACGATCTTGGGCGCGAGGCCGAGCGAGGGTTCGTCGAGGAGGAGCAGCTTCGGCGAACACATCAGCGCGCGACCAATGGCGAGCATCTGCTGCTGCCCACCGGAAAGCGTGCCGGCGAACTGGCGCCGCCGCTCAGCGAGGATCGGGAAGAGATCGAATACCCGCTCATAAGCGTCTCGGATCGCGGCGCGATCAGACGCCGCATAGGCGCCCATGGCGAGGTTGTCTTCGACCGACAGCGTGCCGAACACCCGCCGCCCCTCGGGTGCCAGCGTCAAACCGAGCTGCGGCATCAACTCGGCGGGCCGGTTGGTAATATCGTCTTGATCAAAAAAAACGCGACCGCCGGCGACCGGTGTGAGGCCGACGATGGTGTTCATGGTCGAGGACTTGCCGGCCCCGTTCGCACCGAGAAGGGCGACGATCTCGCCTCTCTCGATTACGATGTCGATGCCGCGCACCGCCTCCACGGCGCCGTAGCGCACATTCAAACCCCGGAGTTCGAGTAGCGGCGCCACGCGCACAGCCCGACCGTCACTGCATGCGCGGTTCCGGCACGAGGGCCGCATCAGGTGCCGGCTGGCCGACCAACTCGCGGTCGCCGCCGGCGACGCGGATAAGCGACACTTCGCGCACCGGCATGCCGGTGGTGCCCTTATACGTGATCAGGCTGGTCGCACCCTGCACGTTCTCAAGGTCGGCAATGGCGTCGCGAAGCGCCTGAGCGTCGGTCGATCCGGCAGCGAGCACAGCAGCTTCGAGCACCTTGATCAGATCATAGCCGACCGCGTTGAACACGGTCTCGGAGGCGCTGCCATAGGTTTCTTCATAAAGAGTGTTGAACGCCTCGAGCGGGCTTCCTTCCGAGGCATAGCCCGCCGTGGTGAAGACCACGCCTTCCGCAACTTCGCCGAGACCGAAGGTGGTCGGGCTGTCGATGCCATCGGAGCCGATCACCTGCGAGGAGACGCCTGCCGCCCTGAGCGCCCGAATGAAGGAGGGAAAGTCTGGCTCGTAGGCTGACGTCATCACCACCTTGGGCGCAGGATCGAGGGCGGCGATCTGCGTGGCGATCGCGGAGAAATCCGGCTGGCCGATATTGTAGGTGGCCTCGCCCACCACCTCACCGCCGAGCGCCTTCATGACATCGGCGAAGTAGAGCGGCATGGTGGTGTACTGGCTGTCGGGCGAATAGAGAATGAAGGCGGTGTCCAGCCCTTGCTCATGCGCCCAGCTCGCCGACACCGTCGCCTGAACGTTGTCGCCGGGGAAATTGGCGAACACGAAATCCCCGCCGATCAGCGGCAGCGTCGGCGAGGAGGCACAGGTCGAGATCGCCGGGATCTGCGCGTCTGCGACGATACCGGCCGCGGCGAGCGACGGGTCGGCGTCACAAGGAAGAACGATCGCCGACACGCCTTCATCGACCAGTTCCTGAACGGCGATCGCGGTCTGCGCCGCGTCCGAACGGACATCCTTTTCCACCATCTCGATCATGGTCGCGCCGCCGATTCCGCCGGCTGCGTTGATCTCGTCGACGGCGATGTTGATGCCTTCGACCACCGGCGCGTCGTAGGGGGCAAGCCCGCCGGTCTGGGCGGTTGCAAGACCGAGCTTCAGCGTGTCGGCCGACGCGGCGGCGACGCCGAGCGTCAACGCGGTGGTGGCGATCAGCGTTTTCTTGAACATGGCGTTTTCCCTCTTTCTTTGCTTGGTTTACGACGTCGACGACCGACCGAGATAAGCTTCGATCACGGCGGGATTGTTGCGCAGCTCCTCGGGACGGCCCTCGGCAATCACCCGGCCTTCGTTCAAAACGACGATGCGATCGCAAAGCGCATTGATCAGCCTGAGATCATGATCGACCAACAGAATGCCGATTCCAAGGTCACGATTGAGCCCTTTGAGCACCGCCATCAGTGCATCGGTCTCCTCGCGGTTCATGCCGGCGGCCGGCTCGTCCAGGAGAAGGAGCGACGGCTGGCAGACGAGAGAGCGCGCAATCTCGACTCGGCGCTGATCGCCGTAGGAAAGCGTGCCTGCCTGCGCGTCGGCAAGGGCGAGCAACCCCAGATGGTCGAGCGCGGATCGCGTGCGCGCATCGGCATCCCGGCCGCCTCCGGTCGAGAGTGCCGCGGCCTGAACGTTCTGATAGACCGTGAGCGTTGTGAACAGCCGGATGTTCTGAAAGGTGCGGGAAATGCCCGCCTCGGCAAAGCGGTGCTGGGGCAGCGTTGCGAGATCCCGATCACCGCAGCCGATCCGCCCCCCGCTCGGCCGGAGCACGCCGGAGATCAGGTTCAAAAACGTGGTCTTGCCGGACCCGTTCGGCCCGATCAGCCCCAGGATTTCTCCCGGCCGCACCGTCATGGTGACGGCATCG
>JBCCIN010000463.1:0-3711 GCA_039028235.1 Pseudomonadota bacterium | reverse complement strand
TCGGCCGGCAGAGGAAGGACTGGGTCCGGTATCATCGGGACGCCGTCCTGTTTCATCAGCGAAACGCGGCTGGTTGGGCCAATGCAGCGATCGGCAGCGATCTGACCGATCAGATCGACCCCGGCTTCTCCCTGTCCGATGCCGCTGAGGCCGTCCTGGACAGCAGGTCGCTCGACGCAGCCGCCTGACATCAACCGGTGGTGATGGCGTCTTTCGGGAGAGAATGATGATTGCGTCACAATTTGTAATATTATAACATTTTGGGTTGTTCCTCGATAGCATCAGGAGATAGCCCTTGTCCTACCCGTCCATTCATCGCCATCTAGAAGCGCAGGGTGCCACTGTCGACACCGCGTCGGACGATCAGCTGAAGAAGGCTTTCATCGGCGCCTTCCACACCGACCTGCCGCTCGGCTATGCCAAGGTGAACGAGTTGGTCGAGAAGATGCGCGGCCGGCAGGACCGCGCCATGCTAACGCTCGATCCGAACTCTGAGGAAGGCAAACAGTTCGCCCGCCTGATGGCACCGGACATTCCGCGTGAGGTCCTTGAAGACCATTTCGACTGCGTCTTCGGCTTCTACAACTGCTGCAAAGGCGTCGCCGCACCCGCGCGCGACGGGCTGAAGATGACGCTCAAAGAGCAGGTCGACGCCCAGCATCCAAATTTTGTCGACTGCTGATCGCAGTCGATTCTCTCAACGATCCCGATCAGTACAACGACGGTACCTGCTCTCGATCGCTTCTGCGATCATGGCAGGTGCCGTTGAGGTCAGAGTTCCCGACGATCAGTTTTTGACCGCAGGATAGCCAACTGACGAGATGATGGACGTCTGCACCCTGCGGGATTACGCCCAGCCGCCAGCGATGGGCACGACGTGACCAGTGATGAAGCCACAACGATCGGAGGCGAAAAACGCGATAGTCTCGGCGACTTCGTCGGGCTTGCCGAGACGCTTTGCCGGAATATTGCGCAGCATCTTCGCCATGGCCTGCTGATCGGCCAGAAGGTCGGGCGGGAAATAGGTGGGGTTTTCGATGTAGTTGGGCGCGATCGCGTTGATCTGGATATTGAAAGGCGCCAATTCCAACGAGAGCGATTTCACCAGCGCATTCCCGGCGCCGCGCGCCGTCGCGTAAATCGAATAGTTAGCAAGGCCGCGAAGCGGTGCTGCCGACGTCACCATGAGAATTTTGCCTGCACCGGCCGATTTCATGTACGGCACCGCTTGACCGATCAGCCTGTAGGGCCACGCCACTAGCGCCTCCAGAGCGTTTCGCATCTCTGAGGGATCGGCCTCGTCGACCGGTGCGCGCACGGCAGGATGGGCGTCATTACAGATCAAAACGTCGATCCGGCCATGACTGGCGATGACCTCGTCGATCAGCGCTTCAGGCTCGCGTGCTTCCGCGGCGATGATCCCCGACGTGGATTCTGCATCATGACAGATGACCGTCGCCCCATGTCCAGCGAGCACGCCGGCGGTCGATGGTCCAACGAAATGCTTGGCATGGGTGATGACGATAACGCGACCTTCGAGCATGAGCGATTTCCCTGATCTATCGACTGCCGACCATCTCAGGCGCAATCCCGCATTCTAAACACCTTCGGTCAACGTCTATGAAGTGGCCACGCCACCGCCATGCCAGAGGATGGGGAAGAAGCTCTCGTCCATCTCATCGGTGCCACGGCGCTTGTAGCGGCTGTAGACCGGGCTGACATTCTTCGGGTGGAACCTGGCCTCGCTCGAAATGCAGTGGCTGATGACCGAACGGCGTGGCTGCTTGCCGCGATTGTCGCGTGAGCCGTGCCAGGTGCGTCCGTGGTGGATGACGGCATCGCCCGCGAAAACCTCGATCGGGACGATCTCGGGCTCAGCAATCCCAGCGTTCGCCGCCGCAGCATGCATATCAACAAGGGGATCGTCGGGAGCATGAAACTGACGGATCGGCGGGGAGAGTGGCCAGCGGTGGGAGCCGCGCACATACTCGATCGTGCCGCGATCTGCGGCCGTGTCGTCGAGGGTGATCCAGAACGTCATCATCTCGTTCGGAATGATCCAGTCCTGGTAGCTGTCGTCCTGATGAAAGCCAAGCGGTCTGGTTCCCGGTGGCTTCCAGATGACGTTGTCCTGATTGATGCGCGCACCCGGCCAGCCGCGAAGTTCGGCGCATGCCCGGCCGATATCCTCGCGAAGGACGACTGATGCGATAGTGGGGTCGGCCTTCCAGCCATTGCAGATCTGACGCGTCACATGCGGAGCGCCCGAACCTTCGCGCCAGTTCCACTCATCTGGCTGCAATCCGGTTTCGAACTCACCTCGAAACAGGGATTCGAACCGCGCCCGCACGGCCTCGACCGTGTCCTGATCGAGAACCTTCTCGACAATGACGAAACCGTCCTGGTGAAAGGACTCGACTTGTCCGGTTGTGAGCTGGATCGGCTGCATCAATGCGCGCTCATCGACCGCCGGCTACGCATCGATGACATAGATCGAGGCCTCCACGTCACCATCTGTCGTGGCAACATGCCTGAGGCCCCTCCGATAGCCCGGTCCTTCGAAATCATCGAGATGCTGCCAGTGACCGGGCAGGTCTGGCGACAGGAAGACATGGACATCGACAACATCACCTGCGGGATCAAGAATTAAGCCGGGACAGCTGTGAGCAGCACCCCATCCAGCGTGGACGAGCCTGCCCTTCACCCTCCCTTTTTGCCATTCTCCTTCAAGGTCAGCCAGCTGAACACGGTTAACCTGCCCCGGCGCGAGCGTTCCGAAGGTCGCAAGGCATCTATCGGCTGATATGCTCATTTTCGCCATGCCCAGTTCCTCAACGTCGCCGGCTCTCTTTGTCCAAATGACTTTGGCCGGTTTGCGATCTTCTGTCACGCGGATCACCTGCGGGAATGTGACTAGCGCTTACTTTCTTCGAGGACCAAAGCCGACAATCGATAGAAACCGTGGGCCATCTTGGTAAACGGTGTCAGCAGGAAGAATGCGAGAACAGCACCGAGATGGAGGGCGAGCAGGGTTGGCATGAGGGCCGTTGTTCCCAGCCAATAAAGTGCCAGACCGCTGACGGCGATGAACAGCAGCAGGAGGATGAACGCCATCTCACCACCCCAAGCACTGGCGTCGCCGAGCTGCCGATCGGCCTTGAGTTTCAGGTTCGCGAGCCAGAGGCAGCCCGCCGTCATCAGGAGGCCGCCTGGAACGCCCAGGAGTTTGGGGAGTGACCAGAAGCCGTAGGGGGCGGGTGCTGCGAAGACGTAATGCAGAACCGTGCCGCTGATGGTCGAAAGAAAGCAGAGCAGGAACCCGTACATCACGGCCTGATGGGCGAGGCGGCGGGCTTGGGAGAAGCGATCCTCGTCCTCGAAATTGCAGCCGTCGCCGTGGCCGCCCGCGAGATTTTTGGCGGTTGCGGCCGATCGAAAGGCGGCGGTGATCGTTGCTGACGTCACTCGGCCGCCGGCGACCGCCTGCCAGTAGCGGCGAAGGCTCACGGCGAGGCTCAAAAGCGGAAACAGAAAGGCCGGCAGGAAAATCGCGACCATCGCGCTATGGGACATGATGGCATAGAAGCCCTCACCGCCGGCGGTCCGAAGCGCGCTCATCACTGAGAACAGAAGGGCGAAGCCGATCACCGTCGATATCGCGATGGCGACCCCGTTTTTTTGGAACATGCCTGCAAGCGGCCGGGGCCAGGC
>JBCCIN010000462.1:0-3748 GCA_039028235.1 Pseudomonadota bacterium | reverse complement strand
TCGTCATATTGGCCGGACGATTTCAGCCCGTCGATCAGCCGCCCGATCGCCGCGTCCACTTCGGTGACGAGGCCGAAATAGACGGCGCGGATCTCCTGGACCTGATCGGCATCGATGCCATCCCAGGGCAGATCGAAACCGACCACGAACGGCGACCGTTCCCGCCTGGCAAAGGTGGCATCAATGATCGGGTGCACCGCCCGTTCGTTGTCGACATCGAACGCGGCTGCCGGTCTCGGAACGTCATCCGGCGCGTACATGCTGTTATAGGGCGCAGGTGCGACAAAGGGCGGATGGGGTCGAATGTAGTTCACGTGGGCACTCCAGCGCTCACGCGTTCGCAACGTCAGGGCGGCAAGGGCTTGATCGGTCAGAAAGGCGGTGTCGCTGTCCTCGGCCCGGTAAACCGCCGGATCGGTGATCTTCGCCGGCCGCGCCGGATCGGGCGAGACGGGGTGATAGAGGTGCGCGTGATCGAATGCGGGAAGCTCATAGCCTTTGTCGATCAGCGATGCGACCCAGGGATAGCTCGTCTCCCATTGCATCACCAGGAGTTCGGTGAAGCCGGGCATCACCCTCTCATAGCTCTTCAGTGCTGGATCATCAGGCGACCGCCCGCGCGGATCGAGGCTGGTGTCGGTATAGCCGAAGAGGAGCGGCTCGACGCCCGCCTTCCTGAGCGCCTTCGGCAGGGTATCGACCGTCGCGTCCAAAGGCGTGCCGTTCCTGACGGAACGGTGGTTCATCGCATAGAGCCCGGTCAAAAGGCTCGCCCGCGCGGGTCCGCAAGGAACGGTCACGGTATGATGCCGGCTAAAGGTGACACCCTCGGCCATGAGCGCACGGATATTCGGAAGGCTGATGGAATCGGCGAGTACCCCTCGGACACAATCCGCCCGAAGCTGGTCGATGACGATCAAGAGGATCTTGGACAAAGGATCCGGCTTCATGTCTGACTCCACAGGCCACCTGCCGCCAACCGGCAGCGTAAACGAGCCGATCGCGTTTTTGATGATATCGGCGGTCATATCATCCGCCTGGTGGTGTATTATACCGACCCTACTAGGTTTCCAGCGATGGCATGTGAGGTCATGTCGCCAGCTGTGGATACTCTTCCGACTTGAGGCTCTCATTAACGTCTTGATATCATACTGTTTCAAGGCCCATGCGATCCTGGGAATCGGTCCGCCGGCTGAGGGAGGTTAGGCGAGGCTCGGACTCCCAGGATCGCATGGACCAGCGAGACACGCCGGAAGGTAGCCATGGCGTGTCAAGGAATGGTGAACGCAGACGCTTGCCTGAACGCACTTTATGCGGCCGGTATCAGCCTAACCTGCAGAGGCTATCTCAGCTAAAACAAGCGCGATCTGCCGAGCAGCATCCGGTGACCGCGTCGGGCTGATGTAGGCAGGCCAGTTCCGCAGACCCGATGCTCTCAGAAAAATTGCGTGAAGCGCAGCAACAGGTAGCTGTCGTCTTCAGCGGCGGCCAGCGGATCGTTGTCGTCGACATTGGCGAACCACTGGCTTTCGAGCTCGATCTTCTGATTGTTGCCGAACCGCCGCTCCGCCTCGAGGCGAAAGGAGCTGGTCTGATTTCCCAGATCCACCACGGCGCCGGCGAGAATCGCGGTATCGTCGATATCGTTCAGGGTCAGGCGAGCACCCAGGAAAAGGTCATCATCGAACGCGGTCGGCGGAGCCTTGTCGTCATCCCGCCCGTCGTGGAGATATTCGGCGAGCACGCCGAGATCGGCGTCGGACTCCCGGATCTGATAGA
The DNA here is from genome assembly GCA_039028235.1 of Pseudomonadota bacterium. GTDB lineage: Bacteria > Pseudomonadota > Alphaproteobacteria > Geminicoccales > Geminicoccaceae > JANQPX01. Next base: position 1,969 of record JBCCIN010000462.1, on the reverse strand, counting down.
AGGTGTATTCGAAGCCGCCGACGAACGCGCCGAAGGTGCCCTGACCTTCGCGGACGATCCCTTCGAATTTCCAGAGCCATTCATCCTTGGTGTATTGCAGATCGAGGCCGAGCTGGTGGATCTGATCGTAGCGCGGCTCGAAGCGTGTGAGATCGTCGCTTGGCACCAGACGGGCTTCTCGGCTGGTGCCGTAGAAATAGGAGAGGCCGATATCCCACTCGTCCAGGAAATGGGAGTAGCGAAGGGCGACATCCGTGCTCCATTCCTCGGCGCCGGACTCGTAGCGGACGGCATCCTCGTCCACTGGCAGGGGTGTGCGCAGGCGGCCCGCTTCACCCGCAAACGTGCGCTCGCGGAAACCGGGGAGGACGAAGACGCTGAAGAGGCCGTAGTCCCGCTGCAACTCGGCCGTGAGCATCGGCTCGCCCAGAAAATCCTCTTCGTCGATATCCTCGACTGCATCGATCTGGTTGATGATGTTGACCAGATGACGGGACTCGGTGACGCCCCAAAAGACGCGGTTGACCCCAGCCAGCGCTTCCCAATCGTCGCCGATATAGCGTAGATAAGCCTCGCGGACGTCACCATGTGACCGCTCGCTGTCCCGGCTGTCGAGGCGAAGGAATGGCACGAATCGCACCTGATACGCGCCATCCTCGCTCGACCAGTCAACCTCTGGCTCGATGGCGATCGATGGCTGGATGCCGTCGAGTTGGCCCTCGAATTGTGGGCTTTCGACAAAGCCCCGCGCCTCACCGGCGATCGATCCGCTGACCTCGGTCTCGGCAAGACCTGCTTGACTTGCCATAGCCAGCAGACCGACCGCCAGAGGCAAGCGGCGATAGGTCAATAAGGTGCTCATACCACGACCATCAGCTGATCCTCTTCAGCACGCCCTTGACGAAATCTTTGTCGTCGAGGCCGGTCTTGAACAGGTAGTCGCCATAGATCAGGTCGGTCGACTTGCCGGTTTTGTGATTGGTCATCAGAAATTTGTGCGACCGCCAAACACCGTCATAGTCCCGATAGTCCTGCAGCTGCAGGGTCTTCAGGAGGTCGTCGCGGCGATCGTAGAAATCGACCTTGCGGATCTGGAAGATCTCCTGATCGACCCAGGCGACCTGACGGGCATAGCCGGAGTTCTCGTAACGCGGATAGCGCTCGACGACGTCCATCATCACGCCGTCGACGTCTTCTTCGCCAATCCACTTGTAGTCATACTTGTTGAGTTCGATCGCGGTAAAATCCTCGAAGGCGAACTCCGAGCCGACGAACGGGCCGGACTTGTTGGCGGACGAGATGCGCTTCACCCGCTTGAGGGCAGGCAGATAGAGCCACTGATCGTCGGGATCGAGGATCTTGGCGTGCGAGAGAAGCGCCGTGCCATCGATATCTTTAGGGCTGTCGAAGACCACCAGGCTTTTGTCACCGACGTCTTCATCCGCAATTTCCAGCGTCGAGATTTTTAGCGTGCGGTTCGCCTCCTGGCCGGCGGCATTGCGCAGGACCATGGTGAGCTCGACCACGCTGTCGCCGAAGCCGCGATCCGAACGGTCACTGCGGGCGGCAATCTCGAAGCCTTTGTCTTCGGCGCTTTGCGAGAAGCCGGGCGACAGGTCCGCCGCCAGCAGGGCGATAGCGGCGAGCGAAGGAACGAGAAGCTTACGCAGCGGAGACGGGCTGTGCTGCAACATCGGTTTCTCCTTTCTTGGCGTGAAAGCCGAACATCAAGAGAGCGGGGAGGAGGAGGAAGTCGACCACGAGCGCGATCAGCACGGTGAGCGACATCAGCATGCCGAGCTCATTGTTGATCTTGAACGTCGAGAGCACGAGCACGGCGAAGCCGAAGGCGAGGACCAGCGCATTGACCGCGACCGCCATGCCGACCGTGCGGTAGGAATAGCGGATCGCATCCGGCACGCTCAGCCCTTTTTCCTTCAGGCCGCGCTGATATTTGGTCAGGAGGTGC
>JBCCIN010000461.1:0-3752 GCA_039028235.1 Pseudomonadota bacterium | reverse complement strand
GATCGATGCGCTCAGACCGGTCGCGGGCAGGCTCACGCTCATGGCTGCCGACGCCGGCATGCATATGGTCGGCCGTCTCGATCCTGCGGAGGACGATCGCGCCATCGCCGAAGCTGCTCGAGATCTGGGCGTCCAGGCTCCAGCACTCTCCACCTACTTTCAGGGCCAGCCAGGCGCATCCGGCCTGGTCCTGGGCTATGCCGGTGTCGATGAGACAGGAATCACCTTGGCAGCGAAGCGGCTGATCGAAGCGATCGAGACGGCTTGAGTCCTCTGCTCGCGCCCGCCTATCAGCATTTGCGTGGAACAGAGCGATCCCAGCGCCGCTCGGCGACAGGCTGTCCTTCCCATTCCGCAACAAGGTGACCATTGAGTTGAAAGAAGCCGCCATCGCTATGCACGGAAACGGTACAACGCACCTCAGCCGTGCCATCGGGTCGACGGTAGACCGCGCGATGTTCCATTGTGCTGGTCGCCGATAGCGGATCCTGCGGGGCAATCCGATGCTTGGCTCGCGTCTCGAAGCCGTAGGCTGCCTCGGTCTCCACATGAAACACTTCGGTGTAGGGCTGATGCCATCCACTGACTCGTGCGCTGCCTGTATCGGTCCTCTCGAAACGCAGGAGTTTCGGGGACGCGATGATGTGATGCTTCTTCTGCCGCGGCAGGTCGAGGGGAGGCGGGAAATCATGCGTAAGGTCGGCGGGAGCCTCCTGAAATACCGGCAGTCGCAGTGCGCCCGCAACGATGCTTGGCTCGCTCAGATCCGATGATGGCCAGACGATCGGCCAATAGGATGACGAGATCGAAAGCCTGAGCCGATGACCCTTCTGCCAGCGATAGGCCTTCGTCGGGAATGACAAGCGGACCTCACGGCTTTCCGTTCCGTCGGCGCGAATAGCCTCATCGTAAGTCTCGTCGAAGGCCAGGTTATGCACAGTCCAGATGACGCGCGCCGAGGTTCCATCTGGTGCGACGTCATTGAGTCTTAGGGCGAGCTGACCTTTAGGGATTGCCTTCAGCTGGAGGATGACAACAGCCGATCCGAAGAGGATGCGATCGTCCTCCAGCGGCGGCGTGTCGAACGTCAAGGACAACGCATCGTCGTCCCGCTGGTCGAGAGGCTCTCCGCCCTGACGCCCGAAATAGCCGGTATCCCCGGACGCCCGCCCAACGCAAAGGTCTGATGGTACGTCCCAATCCCCTCTACTCGGTGGAGTTGACACAAGCCCATCATCGCTGAGATGCCAGGTTTCGTCGCCGATATGAGACTCCGGCGGGCCGGATTGCACCCAGCGACCGTTCCGCCGTTCGATCTGATCAGCGGGCAGATCGAATTCGGCGAGCCAGACCCGGAATCGTGGCCAGTCCAGCGGGCCTGAGGGTAACTCCTTCAGCCAGGCATCCCACCAGGCGAGAGCCAACTGCTGAAAGCCGATCGCCGGTCCAGGCCGACCGTGATCGGGATATTGATGCCCCCAAGGACCGACCACGCCCCAAACCAGGTCCGGTCGGGCTGAGACCAGTGACATTACCGAGTTTGAATAGCGGTCAGACCAGCCTCCGATCGCCAGGACAGGGCGGGTTAGACCCTCCGCCTGATGAGTGACGGAGCCATGTTGCCAATACGCGCCTCGCGCTTCCTCACGCACCCAGGTCTCGAGCGGAAAGGTGAGGGCTGAAAGCCGTTCTTCCCATTGCGCCCGCCAGTCGTCGCCAGCGTTGGGGGTTGGTGGTGATCCGAGGATCGCAGGAAGGGTTGCACCCCATTCGATGCTGTCGGTGAGAAGACAACCGCCCATGTGGTGAATGTCGTCCTCATAGCGATCATGCGTCGCGCAAACGGCTATGACCGCTTTCAAGGCATCAGGCGCGTCCACATTCGCTTGAAGAGACGCGGTTCCCCCCCAAGAGGTGCCGAACATGCCGACCCGGCCATTGCACCAGGGCTGATCGGCGATCCAAGTAATGACATCACGCGCATCAGCGAGTTCGAGTGCCGAATACATGTCATCCATCTGACCTTCGCTGTCGCCTGAACCGCGCATATCGACACGAAGGCACGCATAGCCGTGTTCGGCGAAAAACGGTTGGTTTCGCTCATCGCGGGCGCGGACCATGTCGGTCTTGCGATAGGGGATATACTCGAGGAGAGCCGGCATAGGTGTCTGATAAGCGGATCGCGGCAACCAGAGACGCGCTGCCAGCCTGATGCCGTCGGGCATGGAGATCCAGAGATGCTCAGTGATTTCAACGGCGCCCGAGAGTACGCTCCCTTCCGTCATCTGACCTCCGGATATCAGCTCGAAAAACCAATGCCTACAAAGAGTTTGACACAAATTTTTCCCGAACACAGACTTGCCATAAAGCCATTGTTTGAGCGGCTAACACAACGATCGAAGAACAAGGGAGGAAAAATCGTGAACGGCATCATCAACAAGGGCATGTCGCGCCGATCAATGCTCGCCAGCGCCGGCGCCTTCGGTGCGGCCAGCGCGCTCTATCCGCATATGGCGGTCAGCCAGGATGGTAGCGTTCTGACCGTGCGCTCCTACAGCGACCTGCAGCTGCTCGATCCTGCGTTTCGCCTGTCGCTGCCGGAAGAAGACATCATCAACGCCATCTACGCGCCGATGGTGACGGTCGAAGCGGGCGACGAGTGGGGCTGGCGCGCAGTCGCCGTCGAGACCATCGAGCAGCTCGACGATGTGACGGTGGCCTTCAAGCTCCGCGAAAATATCGGCTTCACCGATGGCTATGGCGAGATGACCGCCGATGACGTGAAGTTCTCGATCGAGCGCATCGCCGATCCCGCCAATGAGAGCCCCTATGCCGGCGACTGGGCGGCCTTGAAGGAAGTCGAAGTCAAGGACAAGCTCTCCGGCATCATCCACCTGAAGAACACCTTCGTCCCCCTTTGGACGACGACGCTGCCGACGGCGGCCTCCTGCGTGCTCTCGCGAAAGGCGGTCGAAGAACTGGGCGGCAAAATCGGCACCGATGCGGTCGCCCAGTCCGGCCAGTATCTCCTGACCGAGTGGGTGCCGAAGCAAAAGACCGTCCTGAAGCGCAACCCCGATTGGGCGCACGAGCCAGGGGGTTTCGAGGAGATCCACATCCTGCCGATCGAAGACCCGGCCACTGCGGAACTCGGCTTCGAGGCCGGCGATCTCGACTACACCTGGACGGCGGTCTCATCGCTCCTGCGTCTCAAGGAGAACCCGCCTGCCGGCAGCGTCGTGCTCGAAAAGCCGTCGCTCGCCTATGTCTGGGTGGGGATGAACCAGAATGCGGCCCCCTTCGACAATCCCAACATCCGGCGCGCCGTGCAGCATGCGATCGATCGCGAGACCGTGGTCGACGCCGCCTATTACGGCGCAGCGACTGTTGGCAACGGGTTGGTCGCGCCGGGCCTCCCCGGCAGCCGGGACAGCGTCACCTACGACTACGATCCGGACAAGGCGCGCGCACTCCTGGAGCAGGAGGGTGCCACCGATCTCTTCATCACCCTCGACATCCTGAACCAGTCCGAACGTCTGACCGCAGCCCAGGTGATCCAGGCGAACCTCGCGGATGTCGGCATCCAGTGCGAGATCAAGCAGAACGACTCCGGCACGTTCTGGACGCTTGGCTCCAAGGACGGCGATAGCTGGCAGACCATTCAGATGTGGCTCCAGCGCTTCTCGATGCAGCCCGATCCGTCCTGGGCGACCGTCTGGTTCACGCCCGAGCAGATCGGCGTCTGGAATTGG
>JBCCIN010000460.1:0-3761 GCA_039028235.1 Pseudomonadota bacterium | reverse complement strand
TGGTACGGCACTTCGTCGAACTCCGAAACGACGGGCGACGGAACGATCCACGCGAACTCGGGATGCCGCGTCGCCCACTCCCGAATGCGATGGCGAACCCCGGGGCACGGCTCCGGGTTGTACTCGAAAAACTGCAGATATTGATCGTCATGCAAGTCGAAGAAAACCGAGCCGTCGGCACCGTTCATCTCGAAGGTCTTGAGCGCCTTGTGTCCACGGGCGTAACGGGTGCTTTCGAAGGTGCCAATACTGCCATTGGCGAAACGGGCGAGCAGCATGCAGGCATCATCAATGCCGACCGGGGCGGGCTTGCCGGTGTCCTGGTGGACGCGCTCTTTCACGAAGGTTTCGGTGGAGGCGACCACCGAGGTGATCGGGCCGTTGAGCCACATCGCTGTGTCGAGGCAGTGGGCGACGAGGTCGCCGGTCACGCCGGAGCCCGCCGATGCCGAATCCATCCGCCAGAGCGCCGGGCCGCCCTGGGGCAGCTCCTCGTCCATGGTCCAGTCCTGGAGGAATTGGGCGCGGTAGTGGAAGGGGCGGCCTAGCCGTCCTTCGTCGACGATCTGCTTGGCGAGGCTGACTGCGGGCACCCGGCGGTAGTTGTACCAGACCATGTTGGGCACGCCGGCCTTCTCGACCGCCGCCACCATCGCCTCGCCCTCGGCCGCGTTCATGGCGAGCGGTTTCTCGCAGAGGATCCACTTGCCGGCCTTGGCCGCCGCGATGGCGATATCGTGGTGCAGGTTGTTGGGCACGCAGATGTCGATTGCGTTGATGTCGTCCCTGGCGATCAGGGCTCGCCAGTCCGTTTCAACGTTTTCATAGCCCCAGGTCGCCGCGAAGGCCTCGGCATTCTCGCGGTTGCGCGCGCACAGGGCCTTTAGAACGGGACGATGCTCCAGCTCCGGGAAAAAATCGCCGACGCGCTTATAGGCGTTGGAGTGCGCTTTCCCCATAAACCCATAGCCGATCATGCCGATATTCAACGGCTTGGTCATTGCGCTTCCTCCGTCTCTGCTGGGCTCAGCCGTACTTCTTATTGAGTTCGTCCAGCGACAGCTTGCAGCGCTCCGTCACTGTCCAGGCGTCGGGGTAGAAGCAGAGGTCTACCGTCCACCAGTCATGGCCGACATCTTCCTTGGCAAGCCGCGGCACGATGGTTTCGAAATCTACCACGCCGTCGCCGAAGGGCGGATGCGCGCTGGTTTCGTCATTGCCGTCGGCGTCCTTGTGGCAGGTGTTGTCGCTGTCGATCAGGTGGATGTGGTTGATCCGGCCGGAGAGCTTGTCGATCAGCTCCATCTGCCCACCGGGCAAGGTTTCCTGTCCGTCTGGATGGCGGGCACCCACGACCGCAATCATCTGCCCATGGCAGGTGTCATACATCACCCCAAAATTGGCGTCAGGGACGCCGTCCAAGACTCTAAGAATCTGCGATGGCTTGTTGAAACAAAACCCCGGCTCAATCTCCCAGGTGACATAAAGCCCCCGGTCTGCCGCGATCTTCGCCGCCGTTCTCCAGGCCGAAGTCACCCGATCGAACGCGGTGCGTTCGTCCATCTTTTCTAGAATTGTCGGTGGTTGAACGGTGTCGACGCGGATGCCTTTGATGCCGAGATCCCTGGCGAAGTCGGCATTCAGGGTGAACTCGTGGAGATAGGCGCTTGGATCGTCGGTATCGACCAGATGCTGGCTCCAGAGATCGGCAGCAAGCCCGGAAATGCCGAGACCCCAGCCGTCGATTTTTTCCTTGAGTGCATCCCGATCGTCCTTGGTCGGCATGAGGTGGGGGTTCGGATAACCGTTGAACCCGCCAAGCTCCAGCCCGTCAAAGCCGAGCTTCGAGAGTGTCTCACCAACCGTGTCGAAGGGGATCGGGTCTTTTTCGTAGGGGCCGATATTGTAGGCCCAGGTGCCGATCGAGGTTCTTTTCACGTTTGAGCCTCCCTGTCTTAGCTCAGGTAAGTCAACGCGCGGCCCGTGGCCGCCAGGCGTCCTGCATTGTCTTCAGGCCCACCGTGTAGACCTCCTCCTCCGAGTCAAAGAAATTACGCCAGACCTTGGTGGCGGCGGCGAGGGCAGGGAGGGATTTTCCGAAGGCCTCGATGGTGAGCCAGCCGTCATAGCCGTTTTCGCGTAGAGCCTTCATGGTGGCGGCAAAGTCGATATGGCCGTTACCAGGGGTGCCGCGATCGTTCTCGGAGATGTGGACATGCTTGATGACGTCGATCGTCTCGCCGATGCAGCCGATCGGGTCCTTTTCCTCGATATTGGCGTGGAAGGTGTCATAGAGGGCGCCGAAATTCGGACGGTTGACCCGCTGCACATAGTTCCTGGTCGCTTCCATGGTGTTAAGCACGTAGCATTCGAAGCGGTTGAGCGGTTCCAGGGCGAGGATCAGATTGGATTGGGCCGCGCGATCGGCCGCTTTCTGGTGGACCTCGATGCCGTAGAGCAGTTCGTCCTCGGTTGGTCCGTCACCGGAGAAAACCGCGAGCGGCTGATGGAAAGGACCGGCAAGCAGCTCGCAGCCCATCGCCTCCGAGCATTCGATCGCCCAGGTGACATGGTCGAGAGCACCCTTTCGGCTCGCAGGATCGTGGCTGATGGCGCTGTGCGCCTCGTCTGGGAGCACGGTGACGCTGGTGCAGGCGAGCCCTGCGTTGCGTATCGCCTCACCGACCGTCCTGAAGTGTTCGGGCGTACCTTCGAACAACGGGATCTCGACGCCGTCATAGCCGGCTTTTTTCAGCGCATCGAAGAGATGAAAATGCTCTGATGTGACGTGGATGGTCCAGAGCAGCAGATTGAAGCCGGTTTTCATCGCGTTTCGGCCACCGGCCGACAGTCATCGCCGTCGCCGAGCGGCCGCCCCCCTGTTCAGTTTCTTCTAGAAAGAAGTCTCGACCTTTTGCTGTGCCTTGGCAAGCCAGGCACCAGGTCGAGCCCGGCGGCGCTGCCGCCTAGTGGGGTTTCATGACGTCGTTGTTGGTGTAGACGCCATCCTGGAGTTCGCCGAACAGCTCGACCACCTGCGGATGCTCGACTGGATCGCCGGTGGCGTCCACCTCCAGGTTCTGCTCGGACACATAGGCGACGTAGTAAGCATCCGAGTTTTCGGCGAGCAGATGATAGAAGGGCTGGTCCTTCTTCGGCCGCACGTCTTCGGGGATCGCCTCGTACCATTCCTCGGTGTTGGCGAATTCCGGATCGACATCGAAGATCACGCCGCGAAACGGAAAGATTCGATGTTTGACGACCTGACCGATGTGAAATTTTGCGAGTCGGTGAGCCATGATCCTGCGCCCTTATCGTCTTCCCTTGAATGTAGGGCATGGGACGGCTTTGTTCCAGACCGGGATGACGGCATCATGTCGCGCCTTGCCGAAGCGCCCCGGTTTCTGGCGCGTCCCGATGAAATTCTTTATGAACGGCGCTGATCGAGGACAACCGATGAGGGGAGAGGAAGGCGATGAACTTGCCCGTTGACGATATTTTGGTGCATTTAAACGAAGGACTCGGTCAGTCGGTCGAGCGCCTGTCCCAGCTTCTGCGTATCCCCAGCATCGGCACCGATCCCGCCTATCAGGCTCAGACGTTGGAAGCAGCGAATTGGCTGGTGCGCGAGCTGTCAGAGATCGGTTTCGAGGCGGGATTGCGCGAGACCCCGGGGCAGCCCGCGGTGGTCGCCCATCATCCAGGGCCTGAGGGTGCGCCGCATATTCTCTATTACGGCCACTATGACGTGCAGCCGGCGG
>JBCCIN010000459.1:0-3793 GCA_039028235.1 Pseudomonadota bacterium | reverse complement strand
TTGACATAGACCTCGGGATTATCGCGCGGCCCTTTGATCGAATAGGTCGCGGCAAAGGCACCGCGGCCATCCACGCCGGTCAGGATACGCCCGATGATCGGCACCTGCCCGATCAGTCGGTTCAGACCGTAGACCGGGATGATGGTGCCGGCGAGATCTAGCGCCTTCTTGTCCAGATCGACATCGCCTTTGACCGTGAGGCCAAGCTGCGAGCCGCGCATCAGGCCGTCGGCGAAGCTCAGCTTTCGGTCGGCCAGCGCGAACGGCAAGATCAGATGATCGACCTGAATGCCGTCGCCTTCCAAGAGATTGCCAATACCGGTGAGCGAAGCGAGGGTCAGCATGCGCGCCAGCACAGGCGCGTCCTGAAGCACGAACTCGGTGATCTCGAAACGACCGTTGGCGGTCGTCGTCTCTCCTGGTTTCAGACGCGCCGAAAGCTGCAGATTGCCCCCAGAGATGCGCTGGCCGAGATCGAAGGCCTCGATCACGGCACCGGCATCGTCGCTTCTGACCTCCAGCAGTCGATCATCGCCATCAGGAGTCAGCTCGAGCGCGAGCTTGCCGCCTGATGCCAGCGCACCGATCAGGCTCGCCGAGCGCCAGCCTTCCACCGTGCGCACGGCATCCGCCTCGACATCCAACAGCTCGATGCCCCGCGCCCGAAGACGGCCGGCGCGCAGAATTGCGTGAAAGCGGTCGAAACGGCTGCCGATCTCCGGGTCCTCACCGATCAGCCCGTCCAGGTCGAAAGCATCGCCTTCGATCACGACATCGAAGCCGCCCTTGCCATCGTCCGTGAAACGCATCGCCGCATCGGTACCGGCGACCTGGACGCTGTCCAAGACCAGGCTCGCCAGGGAGTCGTTCGACGACGAAAGCACAAACGAGCCAGCCGCCTGCAGACCACCGGTCTCGACGTCGAACTGCTTCACTTCGATCGGGCCTTCGAGCGGAATCGCGATCGATGCCCGAAGCGTGCCGGACTCGCCCCCCGGCTTTCGCCAGATCAACCCCGGCGGCGCCAGCGACAGCGACGCAAGATCCGCCTCCAGATCGACCCAGAAATGCGTGTCGGTTTCGGTGACGGTCGCCGTGAAACCGAAGGCACCCTCAAACCCGTCGACCGGCAGGCTCAGGCTTGCCAGCTGCTCCCGGCTGATGCTGCCGGCTAGATCGATCCGCCGCTTCGCCGTCTCCTTGTCGCGCGGCTCGACGATGTCGATGGTGAGCGGCAGACCGTTGATCGCCGCCTCACCGCTCAGGCGCACCGCCTCTTCTTCGACCTCAAGGTCGAAGTCTCCCGCCGACAGACCGACATCGCCGCCGAGCTTCGGCAAACGGCCGATACTGATGTCGGTCAAGGCTGCCACGGCTGTGACCACGGCTTCCTCGGCGGTGACGCTGTCATGCAGCGGCATGCGCACGTCGATCGTGGCGCTGACACCGCCGCCGGTATCCGCAGGCAGGATCGCCAGCTCCTCGGCAATGTTCAGCGGCGGATGATCGAGAACCTCCAGAGCCTGTTCGATCGTACCCTCGGCGTCGGCGTGAACGTGAAGCTGGGTCGTAAGCCTGCCGGGCTTGCCGATGCCCGTGATGGTGACGCTGCCACCCTCCAACGTCAGACCGCCATTGCTGCCGCCGTCCACATCGAACGCCATTTGTTGAGCGTCGAAGCGAGCACGGCCGGACGCCTGCTCCAGAGGCGGCATCTCGTCGATATAGCGAACCGAAAGCCCCTCGAAGGCGAAGCTGCCATCGATCGCTTCCTTGCGAAGCGGTGCGTCACCAAAATCGGCGGCCCGGAGGTCGAGCGTCACCTTGGCCTCGGTCACCAGGCCGGCTTTGATATGCTGCGCGATCCACGCACGCGTCTTTTTGCCCTCATGCCGCGGCCAGAAGGCCGGCAGATCCTCGGCACGAAGATCACGTGCTTCGAGATCCAGGGTCACCGCAGGCTGGTCTTCCCTCCAGACGAAACGGCCTGATCCGCCGATTTCGGCGCCGCGACTGGCAAGATGGGCGTGATCGATCGTGAAGCTGTCACGGTCGGCGCTGAGCGTGCCTTTGACCTCGATGCGGGCAACATCCACCACCTCCGCCAGATGATCCGGCAGATCGACCGTGCCCGCCCCAGTCTCCAGATCGACCTCAAGGGCCGTGCGCGCGCCATCGAACCCGACCTCGCCGCGCAGCGATGCCTGAACCGGCAGACGAAGCCCGCTTAAATTGATCGGAAGATCGGCCGTGTCCTCCGGCAGGAGTGTCGGCAGATCTGCCGGCATCAGATCGGCGATGTCGGCCTCGAAGGCGATCCGCTCCGCGCCCGGCGCGAGCCGGCCGGCGATCTGCACCTTTGCTGGGTCGACGGAGGGCTGCGCGATTTCCGCCTGAACCCAGCCATCGACGCCGCCATCGCGCCGGACAAGGACCAGATCCGCCGCTTCGGCCGTGAACGCCGAAGCATGCCGGTGGTCATAGTAAGCGACCCTGCCGCCGCCGATCTGCAACCGCTGCAAAAAAGCGAGGCGGCCATCGGCTTCGGTTGCCGTGGCGAATCGCCGAAGAAAATGGCCGAGATCGATATCCTCGGCCTGTCCTTCATAGTCCACCTCGGACTGCAGGCCGATGATGCCGTCTTCATCGCGCGTCATGATCAGCGAGGGTGCGTGGGCGACGACCTCCGAGGCGGCAATCATGCCCTTTTTCATCAGCGCCTCGACGCTGAGCGTGATCTCGACCTCGGGAAAGATCAGGAACGGATGCGCCGGGTCGTCGTGTTCCGACAGAACGCGATAACGGACGTCGACGCCCACCAGCTCCAATGTCCGGGCATCCTTGTTCAGGCGAAGCTCGACGCGCTCGGTGGTCACACTGACCGCATCGCGGTCGGGCGACAGCGCCCGCTCGATCCTCGGCTGAAGCCAGTCAAGCGCCAGGGGGCCGGAATCCAGCCTCACCAGTGCCAGGACAAGCAGCAGCACCAGGGCAACGAGGCCCCAGACCAGTGTTCGAACGGCAATATGCAGGGCTGTCAGCAAAGCAGGGCCAAAAAGTGAAAGAACAATGGGAGCCGATCAACCGACAATCTTGGCAAGGCGCTGCGTCCGTCTTTAGCACCTGCAGCACCAATTAGCGATGTCGTCCAACGCCTGGGCCACTCTGCAGCCCGCGTTCAGCCGGCCGTTGTCGCACCACCGCAACGCTTTCCCAGGCTGGATTGATCTCACATTCATGGTAGATCTGGCCACTCAAGGTCAGATGGCAAGCTCGATGTTGGAGAAACGAGGGTTGCGACGATGACCCGGCCTTCAGGAAAGCCCCTTCCTTCGGTTCCGCCGGGTCCGGGCGACGATGAGCAGGCGAGCCGCCATCTGGAACGCTGGAACGAGGCCAACGGCCTCGATGGTGACGTCGGATCGATGCTTGAGGGACCGACGGCGGGCGAAGCGACGCCGGGGCTCGACTCGGAGGCGCTGCTCAAGGCGCTCTTCGGCAACAGCCCGTTCCTGACCGAGCTGGCCTTCGCCGAGCCTGACGTCATCACCAGCTTTTTGCAGCGCGGGCCGGATCGGACGTTCGAAGCGATCATCGCCGCACAAGTATCCGATCGCCGCCGACCTGTTCTGATGGCGCATCTGCGAAAGCTGAAACGGCGTGCGGCTTTGCTCACAGCGCTCGCCGACATCAGCGGCGTCTGGTCCCTCGGCGAGGTGACCGCAGCCCTGACCCGGCTTGCCGACCTGGCAGCGGGCGCCGCTCTCGACCTCGCTCTCCGCGAACTCGCCGA
>JBCCIN010000458.1:0-3794 GCA_039028235.1 Pseudomonadota bacterium | reverse complement strand
CTACATTCATGACCGCCGCCTTCCGGACAAGGCGATCGACGTGATCGACGAGGTCGGTGTCGCGCAGATGCTGAAGCCGATCGAGAAGCGCAAGAAAAAGCTGAACGCCAAGGACGTCGAGGAGATCGTCTCCAAGATGGCGCGCGTACCGATCAAGCACGTCAACGCCCGTGACAAGGAAGCCCTTCGCAATCTCGACGTCGAGCTCAAGACCGTGGTCTTCGGCCAGGATACGGCGATCGACGCGCTGGCAAGCGCGATCAAGCTGTCACGGGCCGGCCTGCGCGACCCGCAAAAGCCGATCGGCTCCTACCTGTTCTCTGGTCCCACAGGCGTCGGCAAGACCGAGGTCGCCCGCCAGCTCGCCAAGGTCATGGGCATCGAGCTGGTGCGCTTCGATATGTCGGAATATATGGAACGCCATGCCGTCTCGCGGCTGATCGGCGCCCCTCCGGGCTATGTTGGCTTCGACCAGGGTGGGCTCCTCACTGATGCGATCGATCAGCAACCCCATGCCGTGCTGCTGCTTGATGAGATCGAAAAGGCCCATCCCGACGTGTTTAACATCCTTCTGCAGGTGATGGACTACGGCAAGCTCACCGACAACAACGGCAAAACGGTCGACTTCCGCAACATCATCCTGATTATGACCACCAATGCCGGCGCCTCCGACATGAGCAAGCCGGCCATGGGCTTCGGTCGCGAAGCGCGTGAGGGTGAGGACACCGAGGCGATCAACAAGCTGTTCACCCCGGAGTTCCGCAATCGCCTGGATGCGGTGGTGCCGTTCAGCGGTCTCAATCGGGACATCCTGGAAAACGTGGTCAGGAAGTTCGTCGACGAGCTGGCGGCGCAGCTGGCCGATCGGCGTGTCCATCTTGAGCTCGACGACAAAGCGCTGGATTGGCTTTGCAAGAAGGGTTACGACCCGCTCTACGGTGCACGACCGCTGTCTCGCGTTATACAGGAGTACATCAAGCGCCCGCTCGCCGAAGAGCTTCTATTCGGCAAGCTCGCCAAGGGCGGCAAAGTGGTGGTCACCGTGGCCGATGGTCAACTGGCCTTCGACTGTCAACCGTCGTCAGGGTCTCCAGCCCTGCTGCCGTCGCCGGAAGCCGTCGACAACCTGCCGCCCGACGACGAGACCGACGACCAGGAGGACGAGTTCCTGCCGGAGCCCGTTGCGTAGCCGACAGTTCGTCGTCGTTCGCGCCGACAAGTCCAAGCGAACTCGTCTCGTCATAAGCCACTCTATAGCGCGTTCTTCTGATCCTGCCGGAGTGCGCCGGGTCACGATCACCTACCGAGTGACAGCACGCACGATCTCTGAGCTTGTGCTCATAGGTAGAATTTTATACGCCTCCAAAGATACTTTTTTGACAGTTGGAGGCTGCCCGCATGGGAGCTCTGCGATCGCGATCGAAGGCCGTCGATAGGGCTACCGATCACCTCGTCGTTTTCATCTCCTACGCACGCAAAGAAAGCGATATCGCCGAGCGCGTTCGCGAGGCGCTTCAGGCGAAGGATATCGATGTACTGATCGATCAGCATGATCTGCCTTACGGCGAACTCTGGCGCCAGCAGCTGGAGGAGATGATCAGGAAAGCCGACACGATCATCTGGCTTGTAAGCGAGGCATCGATTCGATCCAAAGATTGCCTTTGGGAAATCAGCAAGCTGAAAGAACTGAACAAACGGCTGGTGCCCATCAAGATCGGCGAGGTGCAGGCCGGGGAATTGCCTGAGCTTATCGGCGAGCGTCAGATGATGTCTCTGATGCCGACGGATGATTTTGACATTCAGCTCACCGAGCTGGCCGACACCCTAAAGATCCCGCTCAAATGGGTGAAACTCCATACACAGTTCGCCGATCAGGCTCGGCGCAAGGTTCGGCTGCGCGGCAAGGAATTGAAGGAGGCGATCGAGTGGCTGGGGACTAAGCCGGACTCCGCCGAGCCACCGACTGATGACATTCTGAGCCTCATCGCCAAGAGCCGGCGCGCGGCCGCCATCTGGATGAACCTCACGATCATCGCCTCGCTGCTCCTTACGGCCGGCGCATTCGCGGTCGCCTGGTATAGCGACAGTCAGCGGCGAACGGCGGAGCGTGCGGAGTCCAAGGCTCTGTCATTGGTTTCGGAACGTGCGACTGATGAAGGCAATGCAGCCACCGGTCTGCTGCTCGCCCTCGAGGCCCTGCCAGACATCAAGACCGGCAGGAAACGCCTTGCCGACGTCGGCGCTCAGCGGGCTCTCTACAAGGCCCTCTTCTCGCTGCGCGAACGCGCGGTGCTCTCCAAGCATGACGGCGCCGTCACCTATGCCGAAGCGAGCGCGGACGGACGCTTCGTCGTGACGGCGTCCCGGGATGGCCGCGCTCGGTTATGGGACGGCCAAGGCAACTATCTTCGCGTGCTGGAGGGCCACCAGGGTCCGGTCAACATGGCCCGGTTCAGTCCTGATGCAACGCGTCTTGTCACCGTCTCCGACGACAGGACGGCAATCCTCTGGGATCGACAGGGGCAGCGAATCGCGACCCTGTCGCAGCACAGAGAACCGGTGCTCTCGGTCACATTCAGTGATGATGGCCTTATCTTCGCAACCACCTCAGCGGACTATACCGCACGTCTTTGGGCAGCCGCAGACGGCCGTCATCTCCGTGGTTTCAAAGGCCATGGTCAGCCAGTGGTCGACGTCGACATCAGCCCCGATGGCAGGCATCTGGCGACGGCGTCGGCCGACGGAACCGGGCGAATCTGGCGACTGGACGGTAACGGCGAGCCGCTGGTTCTTGAGGGGCATGACGATCGGCTACGCTCGATAACTTTCAGCCCCGACGGCCAAATGGTGGCGACCACCTCCAGAGACGAACGGGCCTTGCTGTGGAGTGTTGAGGGCGAGTTGCTGCGTGTGCTGGATGGCCACGAAGGTGTGGTCAATCGCCTCGCCTTCGACCCAAGCAGCCAAATGCTGGTCACTGCCTCCGACGACAACACCGCCAAAGTGTGGCAGGCCTCCACCGGGGAGATCATCGAAACCTTACGAACTCACCAGGCGCGAGTGATCAGCGCGGAGTTCAGCCGTGACGGCTCGAAGCTGCTCACCGCCTCCATCGATGGCATGATCGGGCTTTGGCACGCGGACGGCGACGCCATCGGTCTGATCGCGACACTCAAGGGACATGAGCGCGAAATCGCCGCTGCCAAATTCGTCGGCGACGGCGACGTCGTCGTGTCATCGGGCAATGATGGCACGGCGAGACTTTGGCGTGGCGAGCGCGAGCCGCCTTTTTCGCGCGCTTACGAGCATGACTGCGACGTGCGCGCGCTCGCCTTTCGCCCGGACGGACAGCGCATGCTGACCGTGTGCAAAGGCGGTGCGATCCACCTTTGGGACACCGACGAGCACGGCTTGCTGCACACCGCCAAAGCGCCGACGCCGATCATCTCGATCGGGCTGAGCCCTGACGGCAGCCAGGCGGCCCTGGCGCATGAGGACGGCTCGGTGTCTCTTTGGGACGCGTCGACGTTGGCACCCATCGGCGAACCATGGTGGGCCCATGACATGCGCGTGCGCTCCGTAGCTTTCGGCCCGGACGGCCGAAGCCTTCTGACCAGTTCTGCCGATGGCAGCGCTCGGCTCTGGACATCGGACAGCAGCACGCGCATCCTTGAGTTCAACGGCCATAAAGAACGGGTGCGTAACGCCGTATTCAGCCCGGACGGCATCACGATCCTCACCGTCTCCGAGGACCGCACCGCCAAGCTCTGGGACGGCACGGATGGTCGGCCGCT
>JBCCIN010000457.1:0-3812 GCA_039028235.1 Pseudomonadota bacterium | reverse complement strand
GGCGTGACCACCGAGGTCTGCGTGCAAACCACCATGCGCGAGGCGAATGACCGCGGCTTCGACGGCCTCCTCCTCGAAGACGCGACCGAGAGCTACTTCCCCGCCTTCAAGCAGGCCACCCTCGACATGATCCGCGCCCAGGGCGCGATCGTCGGCTGGACCGCGACCACCGATCACTTCCTGGAGGCCCTTTCATGATGCAAACAGAGCTGCGCACCCTGACCTTTGGCCTCGTCCCCAATGGCTGGCAGGGCCTGCCCTTCGAACCCTTCCGAGACGGCATCCAGATCCACCGACTCTATGGCGACGGGCGGGAAGGCCCCGCAGCCGCGATCCTAAAGTATACGCCGGGGGCCGCAGCCCCCCTGCATGAGCATACCGGCTACGAGCACATCCTGATGCTGGATGGCAGCCAGGAGGACGAGCAGGGCAGCTATGGCCCCGGCGCCTTCGTCGTTAACCCGCCGGGCTCCCGCCACAGCGTGCGAAGCCCGGAAGGCTGCGTAGCACTCCTGATCTGGGAACGCCCGGTGCGCTTCATCGACGGCACCGGCTGATGCGCCAGGCCTTCGTCCATCGCATCACGAGCGGAGGGCCGAAGGATGTCAGCGGCCTGATCGAACGCATTGACGGGGCGAGATTGAGCCCTCGTCGATCAAGGCGATCCTAGGCAAGGCCGAGGGCAAAGTCTGTGTCAACGATTTCACCCGAGGCTATGCCGTTCAGTTCCTGCGCGCAGCCCTTTCATCATGGCTGGACCGCAAAGAGCTGGACCGAATCGCCATGGTCATGTCCGGCGGCACCGAGGGTGGTCTGTCACCTCACATCCTGGCGAGACTGGCGATCCGCCGGCCGACGACGACCTAAAAATGGCGCTCGCCCTCGCCCTGACCCCCGTGGAGGTCCGCCGCAATATTAAGTGCAGGCGGTGGTTTGCTCCCTCGGGCGAGCTGGCGGAGCGAGAGCGGCCAGTGAAAGTGAGATGGAAAACGCGCCAAATTTTCATATCGTCGACGATAAGCGGATGTTGGCCAGTTGCAATCGAGTTCCCGGCCAACGTCATCCATTATTGTCTCTAATCTCGCCAGCAAGACCTTGAACGTGAAACAGTGCCGTGATGAGGCGTTCCGTCTAGGCCAATACCGCATCGCAATGCTCGGCAATGAAGGCTCTCGCGGCCTCTTTAGGCACGGGCCTGCTAAAGAAGAAACCCTGCAGCTCTTCACAGCCCTGCTCACGAAGCCAGTTCATTTGATCCAGCGTCTCCACGCCTTCGGCGATGGTCCGCATGCCCAGGCTTCGGCCAAGCCCGACGACAGCTTGGATGATGGCGTCGGCGTCGGCGTTTTCGCCCAGCCCGAAGACGAACGACTGATCGATCTTGATGGTATCGAACGGGAAGCTGCGCAGATAACTCAGGGACGAATATCCCGTGCCAAAATCATCCATGGCTATCTGTACGCCGAGATCCCGAATGTGATGCAGCGTGCTGAGCGTGTTGTCCGTATTCTTCAGCAACATGCCCTCGGTGATCTCCAGTTCCAGCCGGTTCGGATTGAGGCCGCTTCTCTGGAGTGTTTCCTGAACAAGGGTGGCGAGGTCACGATGTTGGAATTGCGCTGGTGACAGGTTGACCGATACGCGAATGTCGTCCGGCCAGGAGAGGGCATCTTGGCAAGCCTCCGACAACACCCAGTCGCCGATCGGCAGGATCAGGCCGGTTTCCTCGGCAATTTGAATGAAGTCGCCAGGAGGAATCATGCCACGTTCCGGATGCCGCCAGCGAATGAGAGCCTCGAATCCACAAAGCCGGCTCCCGTTGCTGCTGATCTGAGGCTGGTAGTGCAACTCCAGTTGCTTTTCCGTAAGTGCCCGCCTCAGGTCGCGCTCTATGGCCAATCGGGTGCGCCGTTGTGCGTCCATTGACGGCTCAAAAAACCGAAAGGCTTTGCGCCCTTCGCTTTTCGCGCGGCGAAGGGCGATGTCGGCGTTGCTGAGCAGCGTGTCAGGTTCTTCGGCGTCCGACGGTCCGATTGAAATGCCGACGCTTAGACCGACGACAACATCATGCCCATCGAGATAAAAAGGGCTGTCGATCAATTGCATGAGTCGGCTCGCCAGATTTTGACTGCCTTCCGGCTGGGCGAGACCGGTTTGGATGATCGCAAATTCATCACCGCCCAACCGGGCCAGTGTGTCCGTCTCGCGGATGTTGTCGGCAATCCGGAGGCCGACCTGCTTGAGCAGCTCATCCCCTGCCGGATGGCCTAATGTATCGTTTACCTCCTTGAAACGGTCGAGATCCAAGCACAGTACGGCGATCTGCTCTTCGTTGCGGCGCGCCATGAAGAGGGACTGGGCCAAACGGTCGCGGAACAGAACCCGGTTCGGCAGGCTCGTGAGGGCATCATGCATGGCTTGATGCGTCAGCTTTGCCTCGGCGTCGACGCGCTCCGCGATCTCAGCCTTGAGCGATCGATTGGCGGAGGCAAGTGCCGCGGTCCTTTCTGCGACGGCCTGTTCCAGTTTGCTGTTGGTATCCGCCAGCGCCTCACGGTGGCTTCTGAGTTCGATGAGACCCTTCCCGGTCTGTTCCAGGAGTCGGCGGCAAGACGCGGTCAAATGCCCGATCTCGTCATCTCTGCTGATTTCGAAGGCTGAAAGATCAGCGTGTTCCGGATGATGAGACGCCTGATCCAGCGCATGGTCCAGGCGGACAAGAGGGAAGTAGACCAACTTGCCGATGGTCAGGACGAGTGTCGCGGTGAGGACAAGCGCGATTGTCAGCATGAGCCCGCCGATGCGGACAATATAAAGAATGAGCTGGCGCGACATGTCGCTCAGATCGATCTTCAGGACGAGATCGTAGGAGCGACTCAACTGTGATCCGCCCCAGTGGATTTCGATGGAGTGGTCATCGGGATGTTCGAACAGGTCGGTATTGTTGTGGCTGAAGTCGAAGGTGCCCCAATCAGGTATATCCCCGAAACTGCCGAGTAGGCGCCCGTCCCGATGGTAAAGTGCTCCGCCCAATACCGCAGGGTGACTGGACTGCAACGATTCGGGCAGGTGATCGAATGAGTCCTCACCACGTGCTTCCGGCAGCATGGGCGTGACGGACGCCAGGGCGACATCGCGCATCTTGTCGATGAAACTGCCGCGAAAACTCAGCGCGGAAGGCACCAGGATCAAAAGCTCGATCACAAGAAACGCCAGGAGAACCAGGCTGGTGACGCTCCAGCAGATACGAGACCGTAAGAGTCTGCGGAGATATCGGGCTTCGTCGCCTCGCCCGGCTTCGGCCGACGCCATTTGTCTCGCGACACCTAACATGGATGAAAGAATTCCATCGTGATGATCGGACCAGCCCACGCTTAAAGCCCATCGATCATCTCAAAGGCGTTTTAACGAAACGTTAATCGCGTTGCGTGCAGCGGCAGACGTCATGAGTTTAGCTCTTGTTTAACGCTCGTCAGATATCCTGAAGCCGTCGGATCAGACCGAGGAAAATCGATGAGCGAAGCCGTCGCCGTTCAAGGACCCGAGACGCACGCCTTGTCAGATGGGGGTGACACCCGCGCACGCGACGACCGAGCCACGGAAAAAACGAGGCTAGCCGATCGCATTCGGCTGCAGTGGATCCTGTTCCTGGCAATGGTCCTGATCTCGGCATTGCCAGTCGCCGCGCTTACGCTCTGGGTCGAGCGCTCCGCGGTGAACAAGGAGATCGAGGCGGTCACCGAGAAACATCTGATCATTGCAAAAAATCTGACAGCCGCCCTCTCCAGATATGTCAACGACGTTCGCAGCAG
>JBCCIN010000456.1:0-3830 GCA_039028235.1 Pseudomonadota bacterium | reverse complement strand
CCCTGGGCGTCGACGCCATAGCCGAGATACTGGTTCCAGTCCTTAAGCTCGGTAATCGCGCTGTCCGGATCGGGGGCGGACGCGGCCAGCGTTGACTTTGCGCCGGCGGCGGTTGCTGCTGCAGTGCCCGCGATCATGCCCGCCGATTGCAGAAAGCCTCGCCGAGCCAGTGACGATGTGCCCTTCGGATCTGCTGTCATCTCATATCCTTCGATGAGAACCCGTCCTGTATGATCAGGCTTCTAGCTGCCGCCTGATGTCTCGAGATATTCTTGAAAGGTCTGCTCGTCATAAGCCTTGTCGCGGACGAAGCGGAACATGGCGGTAAAGCGGTCGGGCTCGGCATAGCCGGTCATGCGCACGGCTTCTGCCGCCTGGCCGCCGTCCTCGCCGATCTCCTTGCTGGTCTCAGGGAAGAATTGGAAGGTCGGCGTGAAGCGGACGCCGTATTTCTCGCGAAGCGCGCGCTCTTCCATCTCTTCGCCATCGAAATCCGTGACCAGGCGTGAGCCCAGATAGTTGAGCTGAAGGATCTCGAAGTTGTCTCTGACATAGGCGTTGATCTCGGGATCGGCGAAGTTGACCTCATGGGTCTCCTTGCAATAGGGGCAGCCCTTCAGCTCCCAGAGAATGGCGAAGCGCTTGCCCGAATCGGCAGCCGTTTCGAGATCTTCTGTGAGATCGAGAAAACTCTGCAGGAACCAATCCTGTGTGTAGAGACCATCATCGGTAAGCGTCGGTTCGATCCGGTCACCGGCGATGACGGGCGACGCCGTCAGCATCCCGACGCAAGCGAACGCCAAAGCCCAGTTCTTCATGACGCCTAGCCTCCATACATTCTTTCCGAACAATATATATTTTTATAAAGTGTGTCCAGGTCCGACTTCTAGCCTATCCGCCCAAGTGCCGGAAACATCTCGAGGAGCCAAAAGCCGATTTCGTTCATCGAGCCGGTGATGAAGAGAATGCCGGTCAGTACCAAAAGGCCGCCCATCACCTGCTCGATCCGGCCGAGATAGGGGCGAAAGCGCTGCATGAAGCCCATGAACGGACCGATCGCCGCTGCCGCCAGGATGAAGGGGATGCCGATGCCGAGTGCGTAGACCAGAAGCAGCGATGCGCCGTAGAGCACCTGATCCTCACTGCCGGCAACGAAGAGGATCGCGGCGAGGGCGGGGCCGACGCATGGGGTCCAGCCGAAGGCGAACGCCATGCCGATGATGAAGGCACCGATCAGGCCCGCAGGCTTTTGCTCGGGATGGAACCGCGCTTCCCGCTGTAGAAAGCCGATCTTGAACAGGCCGAGGAAGTGGAGGCCGAGGATGATAATGATGCCGCCCGCGATCTTGGCGAGAAGGTCAGCGTTGCGCGCGATCGCCTGGCCGACCACGGAAGCCGTTGCGCCGAAGGCGGTGAAGACGACGGCGAAGCCCAGGACGAAGGCGAGGGCGGCCAGCAGGACCCGCCGTTTCAGTGCAGCGTCGGCCGCATCGCGGTCGGTGAGCTGCTCGAAGGTGACACCGCCGATGAAGCAGAGGTAAGGCGGCACCAGAGGCAGGACGCAGGGGCTGAGAAAGCTGAGGAGACCAGCGAGCAAGGCGCCGGCATAGGAGACCTCGAGCCCGGTCATCGGTGGCGTGGCCACATCATTAACGTCGACCGCTTTTGCCAAGCCTGACGGTTTGCGCCCAGGGCTTGGCAAGCATTGGAGAACGGAGCCGCATACCGTCGATCCAGACGCCTGCGGTCAGAGTCGATGATGTGGCCATGTCACTAAAGGCCGGCGATGTCGACCTTGCCGGAAGGGGCGGCGGTCAGTGTGCCCTTGGCTTTGATGTAGTCGCTCACGACCTCGTAGACCGGTGGTCCCTCGGTGCCCTCGTTGATCGAGGCCCAGCCGGCGACGCTGTAGGTCTTGCCAGCATCGATCGCTTCACCGGTCGAGGTGAGCGTCATGTCGGTGACGCGGTCGCCCATCGTCGCGTTCGGATCGATCCTGTAGTCCATGCCACCGACGCGCACCATGTCGCCGCCCTGCTGCAGATAGGGGTCAGGGTTGAAGAGATTATCGGCGACGTCCTCAAAGACAAGCTTCAACTGCTCGCCGCTCATCTCGATCTTGTAGACCGCGGGATAGGTCATGGCGGTGTGGCTGTAGATGAATTCGGCGGTGATCTCTTCGCCGGCGGGGAGGGATGGACCCCAGCGGAAGCCGGGCGACAGAGCGATCTCTGCATCCTGACTTTCGAGAAGGGCCTGGCAGATCACGTCGTCGAAGGTGCCGTTGAAATTGCCGCGGCGATAGAGGTCGCCGTCGGTCGTGCCGAGGACCTCAGCAAGGTTTTCTTCGTACGGTGCCCGGAGCTCATCGATCAAAGCCGCCATCTCGGCATCGGGCCGGATCGCATCGGAGAGCACCGGAATCATGCTGTAGCTGTAGTCCTTGATCCCATCCGAGCCGACATCGAGATCGAGGCGCGACAGGAACTTGCCGTTGGCGCCTGACGTGATCAGGAGCGTCTTGTCGACGATCGTGGGCTCCGGGATGGCATCATGGGTGTGGGCCGTGAGGATGACATCGATGCCCGGCACATTGCCCGCGAGTTTACGGTCGACGTCGAAGCCGTTGTGGCTGAGGAGCACGATCAGCTGCGCGCCATCGTCCCGGGTTTCCTGAACCAGTGCTGCAAGCTCGTCCTCGCGGATGCCGAAGGACCACGCCGGGATCATCCATCTCGGATTGGCGATCGGTGTGTAGGGAAAGGCCTGCCCGATCACCGCGACGTCGACACCTCCGCGCTCGAAACGGGCGACCTGTTCGAAGACCGGCTCCTCCCAGTCGGTATCGCGGACATTGGCGCCGAGGAAGGTGAAGTCGAGCTGATCGATCAGCTCCAGCACACGCTCCTCGCCGAGCGTGAATTCCCAATGCGCAGTCATGGCGTCGGGCTTCAGGAGCGCCATGGCGTCGACCACATCCTGGCCCTTGGTCTGGAGTGCCGTCCAGGAGCCTTGCCAGGTGTCACCACCGTCCAAGAGGAGTGTGTTGCCGGGGCGCTCGGCGCGGATCGCTTTCACCAGCGTTGCAATCCGATCCAGCCCACCGACTTGGCCGTAGTTCTTGGCCAGTTCGCCGAAATCTTCGCTCGAATAGAGATAGGCATCGAGGGAGCCCGGCTCGATACCGAAATGGGCGAGAAGCTCAGCGCCTGTAATATGTGGAGGCAGTCCCGCCACGGGACCTACGCCGAGATTGATCGAGGGCTCGCGAAAGTAGAGGGGCTTGAGCTGCGCATGCAGATCGGTGAGATGCAGGAGCGTCACCTGGCCTTTCGGTTCGAAGGCGAGGAGCTGCTCTTCGGTGATTGCCTGCTGCGCTGCCAGCCTGCCGAGCGGGCCCGACCCCGCCGTCAGCGCCGCGGTCGCAAGCGCAATCTGCATGAAGTCGCGGCGCGTCATCATGATCTCAAGCCCCTGTTTCGCTTATCGTCGTCCAATGACTATCCCAGCCGCGTGGCGGCAGAGGAAAGACTTCGGAGCACCCCTACTGTCTGACCGCCGGTGTTTCGACGGGCAGTCCTTGTCCTCGCCAGGCGAGGTAGAGTTCGAGGTTCACATATTCGTCCGAGCCGCGTTTGTAGGGTGTGGCGCGGACCTGGTCGTTGCAGCCTTTGAAGCGGCGGTGCAGCGAGCCGAGTTTTTGCCATTTCAGGCGGTAGGTGGGGAAGCCGTTGGATTGGCCCTGGCTCAGCATGTCGGCGCGGATCTTGGTGCCGGCGTAGCCTTCGTGGCAGTGGGCGCAGGCGAGGTCGAGCTGGCCGCGGCGCTGG
>JBCCIN010000455.1:0-3841 GCA_039028235.1 Pseudomonadota bacterium | reverse complement strand
GCATGGATCCAGGCTTCGAGACCGATCTGATAGTCGTGACGCGCGCCGTCCTTATCGAGGACAGCAAAGTCGATCAGCTCCTTGCCGCCATGGGTGCCGACCGTCGGGCGAAAGCTCGAACTCAGGAAGGTACCGCCGTCGATGACATCGCGTGCTTCGGCGGCGCTGCCATCCTCGAGAATCAGCCGGCCGAATTTCGGCGCCTCGCCGAGCTGCACCCAGAACTGCCCCTCGTGAAGCTCATCGAGAGGCGGCAGGTCGAGTGGCTGCGGCTCGACGCCGATCGGTGTCGAGGTCAGCCATTCCGGCGCAAAAACTTCCTCATCCGGAGCACCGTCCATGCCGTCGCCGGAGCGCGACGCAGAACGTTCGGACCAGCTTTCGCCAGCTGTTGTTTCATTCGCCGTCGCCGGTCGATCACCCGCGAGCGCTGCAAGGCGCGTCAGCACGGACTCGCGGAATCTACCGTTCGGGAAGATTTCGAGATAAGCGGTCAGTGCCGTCTCACGTTCGTGATCCTGGATCGAATACCAGAAGGACCGATCCAGCACCTGGCGCGGCGGCAGCACACCCAGGGTGTTGGTCGCGACCTGCATGCCGGTGACGGCATCGGTCGCTTCGGTGATGTCCGGTCGGAAATAGAATTCCTGCTCCAGCGTGCTCGACGTCCAGGGGATCTGATACCCCTCGGTGCTCTCGCGCACGGACCCGCGTACCCGACGAAACAGCATGCCGATTTCAAGCCCGGGCTCGTCCAGATGATCGATCAGTGCTTGGGTGTAGGGGCTGTGATCGCCTTCGCCATCGAGCGCCACCTGGCCAGGGGCGGTCGCATAGGCGACCAGGGTTTCCGTCCTGCCGCTCGCAGTCATCTCGACCAGGCCACCGCCGCGGACGCTCTCAACCGGGTTCGTGTTCTCTCCCTGGCTATCGACCGTAGCGCCGCGGCTGGCATCGGCGGTTTCGAGAAAGCCAGGTCCCTGGTCGAAGGGGTTGTTGCGGCAGGCGTCCAGGATGACCACGCTGAACTTGGCGCCGGACTGCTCCATGGTTTGCAGCACCGTGCGTGCGGCGATGCCGGTGCCTCTAATCTGGGCTTCCGATTCGACCGGTGTTGCTACCGGGATCAGATAATTGACGTTGTCGACGGCGACGCCGTGACCGGCATAGTAGAAGACCGCCTCGGCGCCCGGGCGAAGTCGGTTGGCGAAGGTGGCGATGCCGTTGATCATCTGCTCGCGGTCGGCATCGATCAACTCGATCACCTCGAAACCGGCATTCCAGAGGGATTCGGCGAGTGCTGCGGCGTCGCGCGGCGGGTTGGGGAGGACGTCGAGGGTCTCGTACTCGCCATTGCCGATCACCAGCGCCACCCGGTTGACCGGTCTGATCTCCTGCGCGCCGAGCGGGAAGGCGGCAAAGAGGCAGCCGAGCAATCCGATACCGGCGGCCTTGCTGCGAAGCCGATTGATCAAGGCGCGCTTCGATGCGCCTGCCTTATTGTTCCAAACCATGATCCTGTCCCATGCGCTGGTCGCAACGGGGGCCGGATCTCAATAGGGATCCTGTCCGTCGTTCGTTGCCACTGTCGCCTCGACCGGAGCGGGCATAAGACCTTCGATCAGGAGCTGGTTGTCGAAGGCCGGCTGGAAGATGGGGCGCTCGGACTTGACCACGGCGCCGACCAGATCCCGAAAGGCTTCGGCCGTGAACTGACCTTCGGGATAGCGGCGAAGGAAATCGCGATAGGCGGTTTCCGTGTTTTCCGCACGTGCTCTGTCGAAAGCCTGTTCCTCAGACTCAGCCGTATCCTGTGCCAGGCCGCCCTTCGCGGCGGTGCCAAGGATCATGGCGACGACCAGCGCCCACCAGCGCGTCATCGACTTTGCCATCGTTTTCCCTCGTTGCTGATTTTCTTCTTTAAGAATCCGGGATAGGTATAAGCCTCAATCGATGACGCGTCACCCTGAGGATCGCGAGTGGTCGTACGAGAGGGACAGGTTTTTTCGATTTTCCCAGCCTCCGGTGGAAAATTCCAACCATGCATCAACTGATATTTTATCCGGACTACCGGCGCGCCAACCCGTATCAGACCCTTCTCTATCAGCATGTCGATCCCGCTTTCGCCGTCAGCGCAGGCGATATCGAGGAAGCGAGGTCGCTTCTCGGGCTGAAGGGCCGGCGCGAACGGGAGGTGGTGTTTCATCTGCATTGGGAAGATGCGCCGCTGCGTTCGATCAAGGATGCCGATGAGGCATCGAGAGCCGCCCGGCTATTCACCACCGCCCTTGACCGCTTTGTCGAGGCTGGCGGCCGCCTGATCTGGACCAAGCATAATCTTCGCCCCCACGACTTCGTCCATGCCGATCTGGCTGAAGACATCAGCGCTGTCGTCGCGTCTCTGGCAGAGGCGGCCATCGTGCATTCACCTGCGGCGATCCACGCCGTGAGTGAGCATTATGGTATTGATCCAAAACGTTTTTCCCTGCAAATTCACGGCAACTACCGGAAGCACTATCCGCCGATCGCGCGCGCGGCAGCACGTCAGCGTCTGGGACTCGATCCCGATCGGCGCTGCCTTCTCCTGTTCGGCCGGATCACGGCCTACAAGGGAGGTGATCTTCTGATCCAGGCGCTGCACGATCTGGACGACCCGTCGATCCATCTCCTGGTGGCCGGCAAGCAGCCTTTCGAGCGTCTGGACATTCCAGAGCGGTTGCAGGAGCGGGTCACGGTGATCGATCGTTTCGTCGAGGATGACGAGGTCGCCGATGTCGTCGCCGCTGCCGATGCGGTCGCCTTGCCCTATCGGGAGATCCTGACTTCCGGCACCCTTTTTCTCGCCATGGGTGCTGAGCGTCCGGTCGTCTTGCCGCGTCTGCCGACGCTTTTGGAGGCGGCCAACGGCGACATGGCGTTCAGCTATCGTCCGGGCGACGCCACCAGCCTCACCAGCGCTCTCAGAGACTTTGTCGACGCATCGGACGAGACGCTTTCGGCGATGGGAAAGCGAGCGCTCGTCTATGCGATCAGCCATGACTGGCATCTCGCGGGACGGCAGCTCAGCGACATCCTTCACGGCCTGTTCGCCCGCCGTCCCAAGGGCGACTTCAGGCGCCTGCCGATGGCCGATGACGGCGGCGGTGAAGCGCCCGACTACGTCAGACGCCTGACCAACCCTCTCCCGGATGCGGCGGACTGAGCCTTGAACGAGACCGTACAACGCAACTGGTCCTGGTGGCGTAGCCCGAACGGCAAGGAGACCGTGTCCGCCGAAGCCGAGGGCTCGGAGATCCCGTCACCACCGTCGCCGATCCTCGAAGTGGGAAGCGGGCTTCTCGAGCGCTACCGCATATCGGGCGCACCCTCCTTCATGTTCATCAGCCTCTTCGGCATGGCCGGCGAAGCGATCGCCGATCGCGCCAGTCTGGTCGACGACGAGCTTGCGCAGCAAAGCCTGATCCCGGTCTATCTGGTCGACGAGGCCGAGTTCAAGCCGTTTCGCTCCGAGCAGCGGCTGTTCGAATATCTGCCGTCGCTGTGGCAGGGGAGCAGACGAGCCCCCGATCTCGACTGGCCTTTCTACCTTCGCCGCCGCTACCTTCTTCTCCAGGCGAAATGGCAGCCGATCGGCCGGATCGACTTCGGCGACATCCCGGACTGGCTGCCGGAGCACTATAGCATCCCATCGACCGAAGATGCGAAAAACGCCCCGGCCATAGACCGGGGCGCTTCGTAGCGGGGGAGAACTTGGGAGGTTGTCTTGCCGTGTCTTAGTCCTGGCAGGGCTCGAACTCGCCGATCGAGCCGATCGCCTGGCAAGCGACGGCATGGCTTCCAT
>JBCCIN010000454.1:0-3896 GCA_039028235.1 Pseudomonadota bacterium | reverse complement strand
GACCGACCGCCGCACCGCCTTCATGCCCTTGGCGATGCGATCGCGCGAGATCGACTCCAGCCGACGTTCGATCCGTTGGGCACTGGCATCGATGATCGCGAGCGGGGTACGGAACTCGTGGGACACCATGGAGACGAACTGACGCTGTAATCCATTAAGTTCACGCTCCCGCTCGAGAGCGCCCTGCAATTGTTCGGCGTTAGTTTTGAAGACGGCGAGCGATCGCGCCATATCACCAATCTCGTCCTGACGATTCACGGCGGGAATCGGTATGCACAAATCGCCGTCGGCAAGCTTTGTCATGGTCTGCGTGATCATCATGATCGGGCGGATGAGGTTGGTAACGGTCACGATGACCACCAGTAGAACCACCATGGCGACGATAAGAAAGCGATAGATCTGATCACGAAACAAAAAGGCTTTCTCGACCTCGACACGATCTCGGCTGACGGAAATGGTGAGCTGCCCGATAGCGCCGCCGTTTTCGTCTTCGACCGGCCGCGTGATGATCAGATTCTCGTTGCCCACGTTGCCTCTATAGGCGGTGGTTCGCCCGTTGTTGGCAGCAAGGGCGAACAAGCCGGTGGATTCGCGAATCTCGGCAGAGATGATGTCCTGGTGGGTGATCAGCAGGTTGAGCTGCCGCGCCAGGGCAGTCTCATTGAGATTCCAGACATCATCCGCCATGGCCTTGGCGTAGACGGAGGCCAACAGTAAGCTTTGCTGGTTCAGCCCATCGTTAAGCCGCGTCGATGTCTCCTGGATCTGGTTATAGGCAACCACTCCGTAGACTAAGGTCATGGCGGCAGCGATCAAGGCAACGAAGCGCGTCCGGATCGAGCGGAGGGCGTCTAGGGATCGACGCGGGCTGTTAGCGCGACCTGACCGAAGAGCATTGGGAAGCCACCCTCCAGCCGTTCGCCCTGCCGCTTCCTTCAGGAATATCAGCATCAACCCACCGAGCGGCTGACCACGAAAAACGCGCTCAGTAATGGCCTTGCACAAGATCTTGCGTGAACTGATCGATCAGCCCCTGTTCACGAATGAGATCGAGGCCCCTTTGTAGGGACGAGGCGAAGGCCTCAGCATCAGGAGCTTGTCGCGAAACCACGAGATAGCCTGTTTGGACAGTAAGTGGTTTCTCCAAGGTCGTCAGTTGATCTCTCTGCGATGCAAACTGCTCATTGATTAGATGCCAGGCCGAGAGCTTGCCAGCGACGAAAAGGTCAATGCGCCCGGCGATCAGCTTTTTGATATTGGTCTCATCATCAGCGACGACGTCCACCGTCAACGTTCCGCTGTTCGCGGCTTCCCAAAAGGATTTCGAATAGGTGTATCCGTTCGTTGCACCGATTTTCAGACCGGTCAGATCATCGAGCGAAGACCAAGCCGATAGGTGTCGGTCCTTCCGGTGGAAGAAGACGATAGGCTCCTTACTCACCGGCCCGACATGAAAGAATTTCTTGTCACGTTCGGCCGTATAGAACCAGTAGGAGCTGGCTGCATAGTCTCCGCGTTCGGCGAGCTCCAATGACCTTGCCCAAGGGAGAAACTGGAACTGCAGGTCGATCCCGACCTCCTCCGAGGCACGGTCGATGATGTGGTTGACATAGCCGTTGTGTTTCATCGACGAGGACGTGAAAGGCGGATATTCGCCCGTGGCAATGCGGAATGAGGCAGCCTCGGCTCCCGACGTGGCGAGGAGGCAGAGTGCGATCGCAACGAGTGATCTCTTGAGCATGGATCCGATCATTTCGTAAGTTATGAGAATGAACTTTTCAGTGCGACTTTCGCGGCCGTGGGCGCTCGTCGATGAAGAGAGGAGATCGCCGTAGCGAGGGGTAAGATCTGCCCCACCCGGATCGACAAACCCTCTCAGTTCCGTCCCAAGTCTACTGATGAGTCGTTGTCAAATGGTTAATCTTGACAAGATCGAGCCTCGGCTTGGTTCATCAGCGGTGGAGCGTGAAAGGGCGGCCGGGATTCATCCGCCAGCGGCGTTCGCGGAAGACCGGCATCGTTTTGATATAGATCTGCTCACGACCTGGCTTGAGACGAATTGGGAGGTCTGGGCGGCGCCTTAGCGGGGTGCCGAGGGCCAACGATCGGGCATGGTGGCGGTGAACACGGTTCGCCTCGGTCTCGGCCAGTCGGGTCCTGGCGCCTGGCCGAACTCGAAAGGACCGATGTCCGGTTTGCCGGAGGGCCTGCGCGAGTCGGGCCAGCTCTCCGGAAGGGGCTCGCCGGCGTCGATCGCGGGGCTGCCGGGGCGGAGGCCGAAATCCAGCTTTGCCTCGTCCTCAAACACCAGGGCAGATGCGTCCTCCCCAAGATAAAGGCCGCGATCGCCCCTCACATCGAGATTGTCCTGGTCGTTGATCAGGATGTTGTGATCGCTGTCCGGCTCCACCTGCCGGCCGGTGTCGGAGAGGTCGTCGAAAAGCAGGATGTTGTTGCGGAAGGTGAGATGCTCGGGCGCCCCCGCCGGATTGTCCCAATAGAGCCAGTTGGTCCGCCCCCAGTCGCCATTGTCGCCTTTCCAGTTCTGCAGAAGGTTATGGTGGTAGACGATCTGATTGGACGGCTTCAGCCGTTTGTTCTTCACGAGATAGGGCGGATGGGCGTGCCTGAAGTCGGTATTGTAGATGACGTTCCGATAGACGAAATGGGGCCCCTGCATGCCGTCATGGGTGCTTTGATGGGAAAGCGCCGAGCCTGCGGCGTTCAGAATCAGACTGTCGTGCACATGCAGGTTGATGCCCGGATGGGTCGACCGCCAGTGCTCGAACTCGATGCAGTCGTCATAGACGTAGTCGCAGATATTGTGGTGGCTGGCGGCATGGTTGAAGGCACCTAGTCTCTGACCATCGAACACCTGATGGATGTAGAGATAGCGGAACTCGACATGCTCAGACGGTGTCTCGAAGCTCTCGGCGATGCCGCCTTCGAGATAGGCATTGCCGTCATCGGCGAAATAGGTTTTGACAAGCTCATAGATCGCCTCGTTGTCGCCCTGGTTCAGCTCGATCAGATCGTCGGCGAACCGATAGAAGCCGGGATAGCTGTATTCCGACCATTCGAACAGGCTGTGGTCCGGCAGCCTGGCGGCGCGCCGGCTTTGTGTGACGACGAGGTTGCGAAGGGTCAGATGGTGGCTCGCCCGATCGGACTTGATCGCGTCGGTGCCGCCGGCACCAGTGATTGCGAAGCCGTCGATGATGAGATGGGGGGCGTTCTCGATGGTGACGACCGGGCGGCTGAAGTGGTCGGTCAGGCGCACCGGCCGGCCGTTGGGATCGGCATCATTCGGAAGTCGCAGATAGAGCCATCCGCCATCATGGACAAAACCGTAGCGCGGTTTCCTGAAGCCGACCACTTCATCCGCGAGAAGATCGGTGATCGATTTGTAGCGAAACAGAAAGCGGCCATCCGCCTCGCCCATGAAGGAATCGCCATGGGCGGCTGCGTAGACGCCATCGCCCACTGGTGACCAGCGTACCCCGCCCTGCTCCGCCTCCGGCCAAAGGCCGCTGATCACCGCCTGGCCGGGCTTTTCCGAGAGGATCCAGACGGGCGCCTCGGCGGTGCTCCCGAGGTCACGGAAGACCGGGTTTTCATAATAGGTGCCTGGGCGGACGATCATCACGTCGCCGCCCCCGATCAGTTCAGCACCGCGGCCGATCGTGCGCAGCGCCTCTTCTCTTGAGAGGCCGCTGTTGTCATCGTCACCGCTCGCCTGATCTACCCAGATGGTGCGTCGCCCACCGCAAGCGAGGCAATCGTCACCGCAGGGCAGGCATGAGCCGCCGGCCTCATCGATGATGGCTGGCTCGGCGCCAACGGTGGCGCTCGGGATGGCCGTAATCAGGGCGACGGCAAAAAGCACCAAGGCTGCG
>JBCCIN010000453.1:0-3897 GCA_039028235.1 Pseudomonadota bacterium | reverse complement strand
TGGCAGGAGGCCTCGGAAGACGACATGTGCGTTGCCTGGGCGCGCAAATTCTTCGATGAGACGGCCGCTTATGCCAATGGCGGCGTCTATGTGAACTTCATGCCGGACGACGAGACCAAGCGCACCGATGGCGCCTATGGCACCAATCTGGAGCGGTTGCGTAAGGTCAAGGCGACCTACGATCCGGCGAACCTGTTTCGGCATAATCAGAACATCGAGCCGGCTTGATCTCACGGCCGTGCATGCGGCCGTGAGAGCAGGAAGGCTGTCTCCATGACGACGATCGAGACATGGCTGAAGGAGATCGGGTTAGAGCGCTATCTCGAGCTCTTTCGGGACAATGATATCGAGCCCGATGTCCTCCCTGATCTGACCGAGACCGACTTCGAAAAGCTCGGCATTTCACTTGGCCATCGCAAGAAGCTGATGCGGGCCATCGCGTCCTTGGGTGATCAGGAGGCGGTTTCAGTGGTCGAGAGTCCGTCTCTTCAAGCGTCAAAGCCCCCGTCTTCAGCCGTCAGTCAGGAGGGCGAGCGGCGTCAGCTTACGGTCATGTTTTGCGATCTTGTGGGATCAACAGCTCTTTCGACCAAGCTGGATCCTGAAGATCTCGGTCAGGTGATGGTCGCTTATCAGGAGGCTGCGGCCGGCGAAATCACCAAGTTTGGCGGACATATCGCCAAGTTCATGGGGGATGGCGTACTCGCCTATTTCGGCTGGCCACGTGCCTATGAGCATGATGCGGAGCGCGCCGTCAAAGCCGGTCTCGAACTGGTCGATGTCATCGGCCGTCTGAAAGCGCCTGATAAAACGCCGCTTGCCTGCCGCGTGGGCATTGCCACTGGCCCCGTCGTCGTCGGCGATCTCATCGGCGATGGCGCTGCCCAGGAGGAGGCTGTCGTCGGCGAGACACCCAATCTCGCAGCACGCCTCGAGGCGCTAGCCGAAGCCGGACAAGTGGTGCTTTCAGCATCGACCCGGCGGCTGATCGGTGAACTTTTCGACGTCGTCGAACTTGGCGAGCATCACTTGAAAGGATTCGACCGACCGATCGAAGCCTGGAGAGCGCTTGGCGAACGCAGTCTCGAAAGTCGCTTCGAAGCCAAGAGCCATGATGCAGCCCCCATCATCGGCCGCAGCCGCGAGCTTGATCTGATGACGGATCTCTGGACTAAGGCGAGATCCGGTAAAGGCCATGTGGTGCTGGTGTCGGGGGAGGCGGGCATTGGCAAGTCTCGCCTGACGGCCGAACTCGACAGCGTCGCCAGCCGCGATCATCACACACGGCTTCGCTATCAATGCTCGCCCTTTCATGAGGACAGCCCGCTCTACCCGGTCATTCAGCAGCTTGAACGCGCAAGCAAGTTGCAGCCATCCGACGCCGACGAAACGAAACTCGACAAGCTCGAACAGCTCCTCGCGGTTGCCAAGGCCGAGCCAACGGACGTGGCACCTCTCTTTGCCTCACTCCTCTCGATCGCAACGGCTGATCGCTATCCGGATAGAAACCTCAGCCCGCAAAAGCAAAAGGATCTGACCCTCCAGGCCCTCACCGAACAGCTTCGTGGCCTCTCCTGCCGCGAACCGGTTTTGCTCCTCTTCGAAGACCTGCATTGGATTGATCCAACCTCGCTTGAGCTCCTCGATCGCCTCATCGAGATCGTACCGACGATTCCAGCTCTTCTGATCCTCACCTTCCGGCCGGAATTCAGGGCACCGTGGGTCGGCCAGGCTCACGTCGCCTCCATCATTCTCAATCGTCTGAGCACCGAGGCTGGAAGCGATCTGATTAGGCGGATTACCGGTAATCGAGCGTTGCCGAAGGACGTCGAAGATCAAATTCTCGCCAAGACCGACGGTGTGCCGCTGTTTGTCGAGGAACTTACCAAGGCCCTTTTGGAGTCCGGACTTTTTGAAGCCAAAAGCGGTGACTATCAGCCGGTTCACGATATGCCGCATCTTGCGATTCCGGAAACGTTGCAGGACTCGCTGATGGCGCGCCTGGACCGGCTGGCACCCGTCAAGGAAGTCGCGCAGATCGGGGCCGTGTTGGGCCGCGAGTTCTCCTACGACATGATCGCTGCTATCTCCGATCTCGACACGCGGGAATTGAACACAGCCCTCGATCAGCTGTCTGAAGCCGAGCTCATCTATGCGCGCGGTCGACCACCGGATGCCACCTATATCTTCAAGCACGCTCTGGTGCAGGACGCAGCCTACAGCTCGCTTTTGAAAAGCCGACGCCAACAATGGCATGCCCGCGTCGTCCACGTCCTGGAGAAGAATTTTCAGCACACCGTCGAGCACGAGCCGGAGCTCGTCGCCCGCCACGCGGCGGCTGCCGGGCAGATCGAAAAAGCGATCACCTTTTGGCATCGAGCAGCAGAGCGCGCGAACATCAGATCGGCCAATGCGGAAGCTGAAGGCCATATCAACAAGGCTCTCGCTTCACTCGACGATCTTGCTATGGACAGCCGCGAACGGGAGCGAGGCAGGCTTCTCACTCTACTTGGCCGCGTGCTTACGGCAAAAAACGGCTACGGCCACACGGACGTCGCCAAGTTCTACCAAGAGGCGCGGGAGCTTGGTCAAGCGAGCGAAGATCCAAGCTCCCTGTTTCCGGCATTGCTCGGCCTCTCGATCTACTCGGCCGTACGCACGGAATTGGTCTCGGGCATTGCCATGTGTGAGCAGCTGATCGATCTCGCCAAAGCCAGCGGCGATGAAGTTTGGACGGTCGAAGCGCATTACGCGGCCGGGGTCACCTATTCCTGGCGGGGCGCCTTCAACCAAGCACGCCACCATCTCGAATTTGCGTTCGACCACTACGACACCGAGCAACATGAGGCCCATCTGGCTCTCTACGGCCAGGATGGTGGACCCGTCTGCCTGTGTCGAAACGCGATGGTGCTCTGGTATCTCGGCTACCCTGACCAGGCGCTGGCATGGATGGAGCGAGCGCTTCAGCTTACCGAAGAGCTCGGTCATCCGTTTAGCCGGATTTACATTCTGACCTGGGCGGCATGGCTTCGCCAGCATCGACGCGAGCTCGACGAAGCGATCTACTGGAACGAACGCACGCTTGATTATGCCGCCGAACAGAAATTTCCATTTTGGGCGGCCATGGGGACCGTGCAGCGGGGTTGGCTTACCCTGGAAAATGGGCAGATCGATCGCGGCATCACCTTCATCAAGGATGGTATCGATCAGCTGAAGCGCCACGGAACCGAGGTCACCCAGGCCTATAGTATGGGTTTACTTGGCGAAGCCCTGGGCAGGTATGGTGACATTGATGCGGGCCTCGCCGTGATTGATGAGAGTCTGGAGAAAATCGAGGCTACCAAAGAAGAGTGGTGTAAGGCCGAGTTGCTGCGCGCCCGGGGAAACATCACCTGGCTTGCCCGTCGCAACAGCATGAGCGAAGTCGAGACCTGGTATCAGAAAGCCATCAAGGCGGCGCAGGATGAGGACGCGAAGGCGTGGGAGCTGCGGGCCGCAACGTCGCTTGCCCAGTTATGGGCAGATGAAGGACAAAAGGAGGATGCCCGATCTCTGCTGGAACCGATTGTCGGCTGGTTTCAAGAGGGCTTCGACACGCCGGACCTAAAGGATGCGAAATCGGTCCTGGATGGCCTTCAGCGTTTCACCTGAGAATGGCGTGGCCGCGTCATTGGTGGAATGTCCACATCATTCACTCGGACCGTTGTCGCCGGGATCAACGGTATGCGCCCCAGCCTGACGAGGTTGGAGTGGTACGCCTATGTCGCAAACTCACCGATCTGGTATTTTCCACCTGCTCGGAAAAAGCTCTAGTGTCCTGATTCCGAAGTTCGTTCGATTTCTTTTTGCCGCTCGGCAGTTTGAATGGTTCTGATGCAGAAGCGTTTGATGCTTGCG
>JBCCIN010000452.1:0-3901 GCA_039028235.1 Pseudomonadota bacterium | reverse complement strand
TCAAAGTCAACCAGGGCAGGATCGTCTTAGCGTCATGGACGTCGTCGTCGTCGAATCACCGACCAAAGCCAAGACCATCAACAAATATCTGGGCAGCGACTACAAGGTCTTGTCCAGCTATGGTCACGTACGCGATCTGCCTGAGAAGGACGGCTCCGTCCTACCCGATGAAGATTTCCGGATGATCTACGAGCCGCTTGCCGACAAGAAGCAGCGGATCACCGACATCGCCAAAGCCATCAAGGAAGCGCGCCACCTCTATCTCGCCACCGACCCCGATCGCGAAGGCGAGGCGATCTCCTGGCATCTGCTGTCCGCGCTCAAGGAGCAGAACGCGATCAAGGATGTCGACGTCAAGCGCGTGGTGTTTCATGAGATCACCAAGAACGCCGTGCTCGAGGCGATGCGCAATCCCCGCGACCTCGACGAGGGGCTGATCGACGCCTATCAAGCCAGGCGTGCGCTCGACTATCTGGTCGGCTTCACCCTGTCGCCGGTGCTCTGGCGAAAGCTCCAGGGCTCACGCTCGGCCGGGCGTGTGCAGTCCGTCGCCCTTCGCCTGATCTGCGAGCGTGAGGCCGAGATCGAGGCCTTCGTTCCGCAGGAATATTGGAGCCTGACCAGCGCGTTCACGACGCCCAAGGATGATAGCTTCGAGGCCCGCTTGGCCAGACTCGATGGCGCGAAGCTCGACAAGTTCGGGCTCGGTAACGAGGCGGATGCCAAGCGTGCCGTCGCCCTGATCGAGGCCGAGGACTTCAAAGTCCAGAGCATCGAAAAGAAGCAGGCGCAGCGCCATCCTTCGCCGCCTTTCTCGACCTCGACTCTGCAGCAGGAAGCCTCTCGAAAGCTCGGCTTCGGTGCGGATCGCACCATGAGAACGGCACAAAAGCTGTTCGAAGGCATCAACCTGGACGGCGAGACCGTCGGCCTAATCACCTATATGCGTACCGACAGCGTTCAGCTTTCGACCGACGCGCTGAATGCCTGCCGTGATCAAATCCAGACCAGCTATGGCCAGCCCTTTCTTCCAGATGCCCCCCGTACCTATAAAACCAAGACCAAAAACGCCCAGGAAGCTCACGAGGCGATCCGCCCGACTGATCCAGGTCGAACGCCCGATCAGATCGGGCGCTTTCTGGACGACGATCAGCGCCGGCTCTACGACCTCATCTGGAAGCGCACGCTCGCAAGCCAGATGACCAGTGCCAAGCTGGATCGGGTGGTTGCGGAGCTCAGTTCCTCGGACGAGAAGATCGGCTTTCGGGCAGTCGGCTCGACCATCACCTTTCCGGGCTTTCTCAAAATTTATCAGGAGGGCCGGGACGAACCGGCGCAGGACGATGACGAGGCCGGCGGCCTTCTGCCGCCGATGGCGCCGAACGATCCGCTGACCCGAGGCAAGCTCGAGCCGAAGCAGCATTTCACAGAACCGCCGCCGCGATATTCCGAGGCAAGCCTGGTCAAACGGCTGGAGGAGCTCGGCATCGGCCGTCCGTCCACCTATGCCAGCATCATCTCGGTCCTGCAAAACCGGAACTATGTTCGTCTGGAGAGCCGCCGCTTCATCCCCGAAGACCGCGGGCGCCTGGTCACCGCCTTTCTGACCGCGTTCTTCGATCAATATGTGCAGCCGGACTTCACGGCTCTCCTGGAAAACCGCCTTGACGAGGTTGCCTCGGGCTCGCTTGCCTGGAAGGACGTGCTCCGCGATTTCTGGGATCCGTTTCACAGCACTGTCGGCGAGGTTCAGGAGCGCCGCGTCGCCGAGGTGATCGACGCGCTGAACGATCTCCTGTCCGCGCGCCTCTTTCCGCCGCGCCCGGACGGCAGCGATCCCAGGGTCTGCCCACTTTGCAAGGAGGGCGGGCTCAGTCTGAAGCTCGGACGCTACGGCGCCTTTGTCGGCTGCTCGAACTATCCGGATTGCCGCTACACGCGCAAGCTGGACGCCGACCCGAACGCGCCCGAACCGGAGGAGCAGAAGGATCGGATCATCGGCGTGGATCCGGCCAACAGCGAGGAAGTGCTCCTGAAGCACGGTCCCTATGGTGCCTATGTTCAACGCGGCAGCGGCGACGATCTCAAGCGTTCCTCGCTTGCCCCGAACATGACACCCGCCGACGTCACCCTCGAGCAAGCCCTAGCCCTCCTCGCCCTGCCGCGCGAGATCGGCAAGCATCCCGAAACCGGCAAGCCGATCGAAGCTGGCATCAATCGCTATGGCCCCTTCATCAAGCATGACCGGTTCGTCCGCCTCGGTGATGATGACGACGTGCTGACCATCGGCATGAACCGCGCCATGGCCCTGATCGCCGAGGCCGCCACGAAGAAAGGGCGCCCGGCGCAAAAAGTGCTGAAGGAGCTGGGCGAGCATCCGGACGACCAGAAGCCCGTAACCCTGCATGAAGGACGTTTCGGACCCTATGTGAAGCATGGCAAGATCAATGCGAGCCTGCCGAAGGGCGAGGATCCCGAGGGTCTGACCATGGAAAGAGCGGTCGCCCTGATCGCTGCCAAAATCGAAAAGGGCGGCGGCAAGAAGGGTGGCAAGCGAGGCACGTCCAAGAAAAAGACCACCAAGGCCAAAGGCGCCAAGTCCTGAACGAGCGAAATAGCAGGAGAAAGCCCGCCACCCGGCCGGCAGGTCGAATCAACCCTGCACGGGCCGGCACCAAACCTGGCGCCGGCCTTCCCAGCCGAGAGGAACTCCTGCGCTATCTTGCCTCGGCATCCGAGGAGGTCACCCGCCGCGACCTGGCGCGCATGTTCAAGCTCAAGGGTCAGGAACGGGCCGACCTACGCGCCATGATGCGCGAGCTTGAGGATGATGGTCTCCTAATGCGCGGGCATAAGAAGCGCGTACGTGCGAAAGGGCGGCTGCCCGGCGTCGTGGTCGCCGAGGTGACCGGCATGGACGACGATGGCGAGCTTGTCGCTCGGCCGGCATCGGAGCAGGACGAGGGCGTTTCGGAGTCACGCATTCTGCTGAGCGATGGCGGCCGCGGACGGGCACCGAAGGTCGGCGATCGTGTGCTCGCCCGGCTTAGACATGTAGAAGGGCAGGTCTATGAAGGCCAGGTCATCAAGATCCTGCCACGAACACCCGACCGTGTTGTCGGCGTGCTTGAACAAACCAGGAGCGGCCTGGTCGTTCGCTCGCTCGACCGAGGTGCTATGAGAGAGTTTCGCCTGGACCGAAGCCAGGCGGGCGACGCGGCTCCGGGCGATCTTGTGGTCGTCGCGGGCGAAGAGGACCGTCCGCTTGATCGCGGATCGGTCAAGATCACCGAACGCCTCGGCCGGATCGACGACGCGAGCGCAATCTCGCTGCTCGCTGCGCATCAGCAAGATCTCAGGATCGCCTTTCCACCCGAAGTCCTGGAGGCAGCGGACGAGGCCGAGCCGGTGGCACTGGGGCAAAGGAAGGATCTTCGTGATCTGCCTTTGGTCACCATCGATGGTGCTGATGCTCGCGATTTCGACGATGCCGTGTTCGCCCGTCCGGACGATGACAAGGGCAATCCGGGCGGCTGGCGGATCACCGTGGCAATCGCCGACGTCGCCCACTATGTCCGTCCCAACGGTCCGCTCGATGTCGAGGCCAAAGCCCGAGGCAATTCCACCTATTTTCCGGACCGGGTCCTGCCGATGCTGCCGGAAGCCCTGTCCAACGGGCTTTGCTCCCTTCGGCCGGACGAGGACAGGGCCTGTCTCGCGGTGCATATCTGGCTGGATGCCCAAGGCAGGAAACAAAAGCACCGCTTCGAGCGCGGCCTCATGCGCTCCAGGACCAGGCTGACCTATGAGCAGGTGCAGGCGGCAAGGGACGGTCGGCCGGACGTGCAGACTGAACCGATGGTCGACAGCGTCATTACGCCGCTTTACGGCGCCTTCTCCG
>JBCCIN010000451.1:0-3904 GCA_039028235.1 Pseudomonadota bacterium | reverse complement strand
CGCGATCATGGGGGAAAGACATCAGCGATCGCGCGCTCGACCCTGGCCCCGGAGCCGGCGTCGTCAAGGGGATCGCGGCGCAGGCGATGACGAAGGGCGGAGGGGGCGACACGGCGAAGCTGATCCTCGGTCACCGAACGCCCGCCCTCCAGGCTGGCCAAGGCGCGCGCCGCACGGATCAAAGTGAGCTCGCCGCGGAGACCGTCCGTGCCAAGCGTCATGCAAAGCTCCGCTGCGCGGGCAACGGTCGCTTCCGGCAGCACCACATCGCGGATGGCTTGTCGTGCCTGCAGAATCCTGTCCCTGGTCCGGCGCTCCTCCTCTCGCCAGCTGTCGAGAAACGCGCTCGGATCGCGCTCGAAGTCATCGCGCCTCCGGATCACCTCGACCCGGGTCGGCAGATCGCCAGGCGTCGTCACCTCGACGCCGAGCCCGAAACGATCGAGAAGCTGCGGCCTGAGTTCGCCCTCTTCGGGATTGCCGCTGCCGACCAGGACGAAGCGGGCGGGATGACGAATGCTCAACCCCTCGCGCTCGACCACATTTTCACCTGATGCCGCGACGTCGAGCAGCAAATCGACCAGATGATCTTCGAGGAGATTGACCTCGTCGATATAGAGAAAGCCGCGATGGGCGCGCGCGAGCAGGCCGGGCTCGAACGCCTTCTCGCCCGAGGTCAGCGCGCGCTCCAGATCGAGCGCGCCGACCACCCGGTCCTCGGTGGCGCCGAGCGGCAGGTCGACCACGGGAATGGGAACCATGTCATGATCGAGATCATTCTGATCCGCCTTGGCCTGGCAGGACGGGCAGCGATAGCCATCGGGATCATGGGGGTCGCAGTTATAGGCGCAGCCCTTGAATACCGCCATCGGCGGAAGAAGGGCGGCGAGCGCTCGAATGGCGGTGGATTTGCCGGTGCCGCGATCGCCGAACACCAGGACACCGCCGATGGTCGGATCGACGGCGGCGATCAGCAGCGCCTGCTTCATCTCATCCTGGCCGACGATCGCCGAAAAGGGAAAAACGCCTTTCATGACCGAGCCGACCTCCATCTGCGCCTATCGCCTGTGCGTTGCCGACACGGTCCGCCGTTTCGGACTGTCGGTTTCTTCGTTGAGAAAGTGACCAAGGCGACTTCCGCTGTCAATCTGACGTGATCGACGGTGCGTCAAGGAGATCGGACAGATAGGGTCACCGCGCGGCACCGAGGCGGTCAGGAGTCGTCGGCGAGCTTGTTCGAGAGATCGACGATCATGTCTTTGAAGGCGGCCTCGAAGCGCCCTGGCGCCCGCCAGACGACACGTCCGTCACCATCGAGAAGGAGGGTGTGGATCTCCTCGATATTGGTGAGATCGATCGCGTCCCTGAAGCGGTCACGGTCGGTGTAGACGGTGACCGTCCGCCGGCGCGCTTCCTCCTCGACCACGCCGATGCGCATGCCGTTGTTCAGCCACCAGCGGAAGAGGGCGTTGCCCTCGTAGATCACAGGGACCTCGTAGAAACGGAGGTCAGGAGCCGCCTCCTGGATCTCGGGCAACGCCGCGATCCAGGTGTTGATGTCCTCCTGATGCCGATGCTCGAAGCCCATGGAGACGAGGTTGGCCTCGCCTTCGAAGCCCGCCGGCAGCGCAATCTCCTCGCCCAGGAGATTGAGGCCGTCGACCTTGGGGAACTGATCCGGCGAGAGCGGCTCGACCGGCGAATTGCTGCCGGCACCGACACAGCCCGAAAGCCATCCGATAAGAAGCACGGCAGCAGCCACAGGCTTGATCGTTGTCGATCTCATGATGCCGTCACCTCCGGATTCATGCGCCAGACGGTCCAGTTGAGCGCCGCGGCAATCGAGACCCAGAGCAAGTACGGCAAAAACAGGCTGGCGGCGAGCGGGGAGATCGGCCACGCGACGACGACGAAGGCTGCGATTGTGATCCAGAGGAGCGTGACGTCGGCAAAGGCCTGATCCATGCGGCGTCTTCCAAAGAAAAGCCAGGACCAGGCACCGTTCAGAAAGAGCTGCAGGCCCCAGAGCACGATCGCAAGGCCAAAGCCCGCCTTCTCCCAGACCAGCCAGCCGGCAATCGCGATCATCAGATAGAGAACCGACCAGACGACGGGAAAAGCCCAGTCAGGTGGAGTCCATGACGGTTTTTCCAATCGGTCATACCAGGCACCCGGGCTGAAAATGGCGCCGGTCGACGCCGTCGCCACCACGAGGATGATAAAGACGGCAAGCGGGAGATAAGACATGGTGCGCAGGTTCCGCGTATCAGATCAATCGACGGCGATGACATGCTCGCGCATCGCCCTAACAATCGGTCGAAGCGGGTTTAGGCCGATATGGCGGATTGACGCAAGCTCGCGTCTGGTTCCTTTTGTCCTCCAGCGCTCGACTTCACGGCGACGAATCGCATCACGATCGAACAGCTGAGAAAAGGAACCCATTCGAGATGACCGCCGATGCGTGACCCGATGCCGTTCACGACCGCGATCTTGGCGGTCGCGATCACAGCACTTGCCTGGACTGCCGGGCGTTTCGATCTGGCGGTCTACGCGCTGAGCTTCTGGCACTATCTGGTCTATGCGCTGGCGTTTCTCTGGCGGCGGATTTCGCTGGAGCGGTTCAAGCGCGATTCGATGATCCTGAAGACAGTTTCCCTCGCCGCGCTCGCCGCGGTGCTCTGGACCACGGTGCCGAATGTGCTCTCGGCGATCGTCATGGCGGCTGGCTTTGGGCTGAATATCGCTGCGGCGCAAGCGCTCGGGACGGATCGGACCTATTACGGCTACGAGCTCGCCGCGATTCCGGGCAAGCGCATCACGTCCTTTCCCTATTCAATCACCGCCCATCCAATGCTGATCGGCAATATGCTCGCCTTCGGCGGCACGCTGCTGGACGACGCGTTTCGCACGAACTGGTGGCCGCTCGGCCTGCTGCATGTGATCCTGAACCTCGCGATCATTCTGAACGAGGCGTATGCCGGTGAGAAC
Organism: Pseudomonadota bacterium; assembly: GCA_039028235.1. Taxonomy (GTDB): domain Bacteria; phylum Pseudomonadota; class Alphaproteobacteria; order Geminicoccales; family Geminicoccaceae; genus JANQPX01. Next base: position 916 of record JBCCIN010000451.1, on the reverse strand, counting down.
CGCCGGCATGGCTGGATCGTCGCAACAGCGTCTCTCGGGATCGGCGCTCTTTTGCTTCTGATCGGCTTTGCCGACATCCTACCTTATGCGCTTGCTGCTGTCGGCATCGCTCTAGGCTTCGGTTGGTTGATCGTGCGGCGCTACGCGTGAGAGACGATGATCAAGCGACGGCGGCGAGCAGGCTGGCATTGCCGCCGGCAGCGGTGGTGTCGATGCATATATGGCGCTCGGCGTAGAACCTCGCCGGGCAGATCACCTCGGTTTCGAGAGGCACGATGCGTCCGTCGCGGCTGGCAAGCGCGATTCGGAGATCCCTGGTCCAATCCGACGCGCCGGCAGCGCAGACCGTCACCAGCCCTTCGATCACCTTTAAAGCATCCGCCGTCACCGTGCCGTCGATGCCGATCACCGGCGCGCCGGCCGCGGCAAGGGCAGCGACGGTCTGCTCCGCATCGGTTGCGACCACAAGCGCCGGACAGCCGGCAGCCAGTGCTTGTGCCGCTTGGGCGAGCGCCGTTTCCGGCTCGGGACCGAGGCAGAGGATGTGGCCTTTGGGTGGCATGGAGAGACGGTTGGACTCGCCCGTCGGCCCGGGCAGCTTGAATGGACCACTGTCGAAGGCCGCAGCCGCATTGACCGCCCGTCGCGCGATCGTGCTCTGGCCTTCGAGCGCCCGACGCAATAGCTGAATGCGATTGCCCCGTGCCGCCCAGCTGTTGGCATCAAGCGCAGCAAGCGCGTCGTTGACCTGCGCCGCGTTGACGGGCTCGGCCTTCGGCGCAGGGTGGTCGGAAGGGGCCTCCGTTCGGCGAAAGCGCGCGACATAGTTCGGGCCGCCCGCCTTCGGGCCGGTGCCGGACAATCCCTCACCGCCGAAGGGCTGGCTGCCGACGATCGCACCGATCTGGTTGCGGTT
>JBCCIN010000450.1:0-3925 GCA_039028235.1 Pseudomonadota bacterium | reverse complement strand
GAGCCGATGCTCGGTCGCGGAAAAGCCGACGGCTTCGAGCTGCTCGATGAAGCCGGGAAGATCCCAAAAGGAGGTGGTCTCCGGCGCCTCGAAACTGTCTTTGATCCGATCGGGCGTGAGATCGGTCGGGATGTTCATGGTCATGAGAACTTCGCCCGGACCTTCCGGCGTCGAATAGAGCGGCTCGACCATCACCCAGCTGCCCGGCTCGAGGCGGGCTGCGGCGGCATCGGCGCGTGCGGTGAAGCGATGCTGTTCGTCGTAAAAGAAGACCGTGACCGCTCTTAGCGTCGGCGGGTTGCGCTGCATCTGGCGGGCATGCAGAAGGAGTTCGCCGGCACCATGGGCCTGGCGAAGCCAGAGGCCGCCCTTGGAGACGGCGACCATCGAGGCGCGGTGGGAAAAGTAGACGCGTTCCATGGTCTCATATTTGGAGACGAGGACCGCGCCCACCGGGTTGAACACGGTTACCGTCAAGATGCCGAGACCGAGGGCAACGGCAAGGGCCGGCGTCAAAAACTGCCAGACAGACACGCCTGTCGCCCGTGCTGCCACCAGTTCATGACTGCGGGTCAGGCGCTGAAAGCTGAACATGGTGCCGAACAGCACGGCGAAGGGCAAAAGCTGCTGCAGAAAGAACGGAAGATGCAGCCAGGCCATGGTGAAGACCACGCCGAAGGTCGCGTCGGGCCGGCTGCTGGCACGCCGCAAAAGCTCAATCAGATCGACCACCACGGCGATGACGCCGAGTGCTAAAAGCGCGATCATCACGCCGATGAAGGCATGTCGGGCAATATAGATCGAAAGCGTGAGTGACAGCCGCACGGGTCGTGCCGGCGGATGATGATGATGCGGCATGACCGGGAGGTCGGTGCGGTGCTCGCCGATGACGCTCATGCCGGGCTCGGATGGCTGCTGGCAGTGAAGGGCGGTTTCGATCGCGCGGACAGCAGCAGGACACCGCAGACAGCGATCGGCACCAGGGGCACCAGATAGAGCAGCGGCACCAGCGAGGGCGTGCGTTCGGCGATACTTGAGGCGGACGTGCTCAGCGCCTGTACCAGAATGACGGTGATCACGGCCAGCATCATGCCGCGCCAGGGGCCCTGGCGGTCGTGCTTTCGGGTCAAGAGGATGGTGACGCCGACCAGCGCGAAGACGAAGGCGTTCAAGGGCCAGGTCAGGCGCTTATGCCCCTCGACCCGCCGCTCCCGGATCTGCTCGTCGCTCAGCCCGGGCTCGGTCGGATTGAACAGCTCGTGGAGAAAGAGTTCTTTCGGTTTTCGATGGCGATCGTCCGGCGGCTTGGCGGTCTGAGCGAGATCGAGCGTATAGGATTCGAAGTGCAGGACCGAGAGCTCGCGCGTCGTCGGATCGCTCAGATCCATCTCCTGGCGGTTGCCGTTTTCGAGGATGAACAGCGGGCCGTTCTCGCCTTTCACCAGCACGCCGTTCTCCGCCATCATGGTCACCGGCAGCGCCTTCACGCGCTCGTCATGGACGACGATGCCGGCAAGCTCGCCGTCCTCCGTGGTCTCGCGCACATAGACGGTGAGGTTTGGGATCGGCGCGTTGAACACGCCCGGCTGCAGCAGCAGGTGGGAGAAGTCCTGGCTCACCTGATATTGCAGGTCCTTGAAGCTGCGAAAGGCCATCGGCATGGCATAGAGGCTGTTCACGTAGCCGATCGATGTGACCACCAGCCCGAGGATCAGGCCGGGTGCCGCCAGCTGCAGATTGCTGAGGCCGACCGCCTGCATCACCACCAGTTCGCTCTCGGTGGAGAGGCGGTGATAGGCGAACAGCACGCCGCAGAACAGCGCGAACGGCATGATCACCAGCAGCAACGAGGGGAACAGCAGCGCCGTGAGATAGAGAAAGGTCGTCAGCGGCAACCCCTTGTTGACGATAAGGTCGACAAAGCGCAGGGATTGTGACAACCAGACGGCGCCGGAGAACGCCAGCGTTGCGATCAACGCAGGCAGAATCAGCTGCCAGACCAGATATCTGAGATAGATTTTCATCGAAAGGCATCATACAGAGACGGTATCAACAAGCCATAAGGCAAAAATGAGCGCCCATGTCATCTCGATGGACATCGGCTCAAGCACGGAAGCAAGCGGATAGGAGCCGCGAGATATGAAAACGGCATTTGCCCCCCTCGACGTCCTCCCCACGAAAGGCACCCTTGTTCTTCTCGCCGCTGCGGACGGCGACCTCGGCGGGACCGCCGGCGATCTCGATCACAAGACCGGCGGTACCATCAAGCACGCGATCGAGCTTGCCGGCGACAAGTTCAAGCGCGGGGCGATCGATCTGATGTGCCCGAGCGGCGTTGAGTTGGACCGGATCCTGGTCTTCGCACTCGACGATTCCAGTGAGAGTGCCGATTTCGATCTAGAGTTGATCGGCGGCAGGATGGCGGTGAAATTGAATGCGCTTGGCATCGAGGCGGCCCATGTCGCCGTCGATGCGTTCGGCGGTCTCGATCTGAACGCCGCGGACGTGGCGCTTGCCCTGGCCGCAGGCGTGCGTTTGCGCAACTACCGTTTTGACAAATACCGGACCACCTCCGACGAGGAGAGCGAGACAGCGCCCAAGGGTATCGAGGCCGTGACCTTCCACCTCGCCGATGCGGATGCCGCGAGCGAGCGCTGGGCGAGCGTCGCTGCGATCGCGGCCGGCGTCGAGCATGGTCGCGATCTGGTGACCGAGCCCGCCAATGTGCTGAACCCCGCAGCCTTTGCTGAGGAATGCCGCAAGCTGGAGGGCGAAGTCGGTCTCGAGGTCGAGGTGCTCGACCGGGCCGCCCTCGAAAAGCTCGGCATGGGCGCCCTGCTCGGCGTTGCCCAGGGCAGCGTGCAGGAACCCTTCGTCGTGACCATGAACTGGCGTGGCGGGGCCGACGGCGAGGCACCGGTTGCGCTGGTCGGCAAGGGGGTCTGCTTCGATACAGGCGGCATCTCCCTGAAGCCTTCAGGCGGCATGGAGGAGATGAAGTGGGATATGGGCGGCGCGGCCGCCGTGTTCGGCGCGATGAAGGCGATCGCCGGCAGGAAGGCCGAGGCCAATGTCGTCGGCGTGCTCGGCCTCGTCGAGAACATGCCGTCGGGCACGGCGCAGCGTCCAGGCGATGTGGTCACCGCCATGTCCGGGACGACCATCGAGGTGATCAACACCGACGCCGAAGGCCGCCTCGTGCTCGCGGATGCGCTCCATTACACCAAAGAGCGCTTCGAGCCGAAGCTGATGATCGACGTCGCCACCCTCACAGGTGCAGTGATCATCGCGCTCGGCAATGAGCAGGCCGGCCTGTTCGCAAGCGAGGACTCGCTCGCCGAGCAGCTCACATCGGCGGGCGAAGCGGTTGGCGAGCGGGTCTGGCGTCTGCCCATGGACGGCAATTACCCGAAGCACATCAAATCCGAGATCGCCGACATCAAGAACACCGGCCGCCCGCGCGAGGCCGGCGCCACCGCCGGCGCCGTCTTTCTGCAGCATTTCGTCGGCGACACGCCCTGGGCGCATCTCGACATCGCCGGCGTCGCCTGGTCCAAACGCGACCTTCCCCTCGCCGGCAAAGGCGCCACCGGCTTCGGCGTCCGCCTCCTCGACCGCTTCGTCGCCGACAACTGCGAGGCGGTGGTATGACCACCTCATCGGCTTGGAGACGCCGTCGCTGAACGTGCTCCTGCTTGGGCGGGTATGCGCCCATGTGGCTCGGCCGCATCGTCGACGTTGGGAACGTCGACGCTGAACGTGTTCTTGCTTTGACGTGTATGGCGACACCGATGAATGGACACCGGCGCGACTTGGCACGCTGGCAAGATCGGACCCGGCTTAACCTTTCGCTAACCCCCTCTGTGTCAAGATGGTTGCCGGTCCATGCGATCCTGGGAGTCCATCCGACCGCTGGAACGTCTCG
>JBCCIN010000449.1:0-3937 GCA_039028235.1 Pseudomonadota bacterium | reverse complement strand
TTTCAGGCGGCGGCTATTTCATGCTCGGCACAGTAATCTCCGCCGACATGGATCTGATCGGCCAGTTGCAGCCGCACATGCCGACGAAATTCGTCGAAGTCTCGATGGAGGAAGCGCTGCAGGCCAGAGCCGATCGCAGCGCTTGGCTGGACAGGATCAGGCAGGCGCTGAACTGACTGGCAACCTCTCCTCGATGAGGCGCAAAACGCCGTGCCAGTAGTTGCTACGGCAGACGAAGATCGCACCATCGACGCCGAGCGTCTCGATCAGGCGCTTCGCCGTCTCTCGCAGCGTGTCCTCGGTACTGGCCGTCTGGGATGTGGTCGTCATCACTCAAATCCTTCGCCGTTTAATCGTTCTTCGGGATAGAAAACGGCCAACGGCACGATTTCGCTGTGCGCCGCATCACGAACACGCTGCATGGGAATGCATTTTCCTTAGAGAGGATCAGACCCGACGGTTGATAAAACGATGTCCGGACTACGTCGTCGCTCCCAGATGACGGCCGGGAGCGGCATCGAAGAGCGCTCTTGTATAAGGATGTGCCGGAGAAGAGAAGACGGTTTTTGCCGGCCCCTGCTCGACCACTTCACCCTGTTGCATGACGGCAATGCGATCGCACACCTGGGCGGCGACCCGGAGGTCATGGGTGATGAACAACATCGCGAGATTGAAGCGTTCCTTGATCTCGTCGAGCAGCTTCAGCACCTGCGCCTGCACCGAGACGTCGAGCGCCGAGACCGCTTCGTCCGCGATCAGGATTTCCGGCTGCATGGCGAGCGCACGGGCGATGCAGATGCGCTGGCGCTGCCCCCCGGAGAACTGATGCGGCAGGCGACCGAGCGCGTTCGGATCGAGGCCAACCAGGCCCATCAACTCCTCCGCTCGAGTCCATGCCGCCTGGCGTTCAAGGCCGAAATTCATCGGCCCTTCGATGATCGACTGGCCGACGGTGCGCCTCGGATTGAGCGAGCGGTAGGGGTCCTGAAAGACGATCTGCACCTTTCGTCTGTAGGGATGAAGCCTGCTCGGTGCCAATTGCGCGATATCGTCGTCGTCGATCAGGATGGCGCCCGCTGTCGGGTCGATCAGACGGACGATGCAACGCGCGACTGTCGATTTGCCTGAGCCGCTTTCCCCGACGATGCCGAGCGTTTCACCGCGCTTCAGGCTGATCGTGACATTGGATGCCGCCTGCACCTCGCGCGTTTTTTGAAAGAGACCGCTGCTCTTGTACGTCTTCGCGAGATCGCGTGTCACCAGCACGGCTCCGTTGCCGGTGCCGCCATCGCGCGCTTTCGGCGTCAGGCTTGGCACGGAGCCGATCAGCATCTGTGTGTACGGATGTTCTGGCGCCGTCAGGACCTGAGTTGTGCTGTCCGCTTCGACCACCCGACCATTCTGCATGACGATAACACGATCCGCGATTTCGGCGACCACGCCGAAGTCATGGGTGATGAACAGCACGCCGGTGTCGTGGCTCGCCTGGATGTCCTTGATCAGTGCCAGAATCTGCGCCTGGGTGGTGACGTCGAGCGCCGTTGTCGGTTCATCGGCGATCAGCAGAGCGGGCTCCAGCACAAGGGCTGCGGCGATCATGATGCGTTGGCGCTGCCCGCCGGAGAGCTGATGAGGGTAGGCGTGAATGAGCTGTTCGGGCTCCGGCAGACGCACATCGTCCATCACAGCGAGCACGCGCGCGCGCCGCTCCCCCGCCGGCATGTCGCTGTGGATCGTCAGGACTTCCTCGATCTGCTCACCGACCCGGACCACCGGATTGAGAGCGGTGAACGGCTCCTGAAAGATCATCGACATGCGCGCACCGCGAAGTGCACGAAGCTCGGCGGGAGATTTCTCGATAAGATTTTCTCCAGCGAGATGGATCGAGCCGGCGATCGGTCGAAGCTCGCCTCTCGGGAGCAACGCCATCACCGCGTGGGCCGTGACCGATTTGCCGGAACCGCTCTCGCCGACGACGCAGACGATCTCCTTGGGGAAGACCTGCAGGTCGATATCTTCGATAGCGTTTTCGCGATCGGCCCCCTTTGGCAACCGCACGGTCAGGCCCCGGATGTCGAGAACCGGCGTCGATCCGTTCATGTCGAGGTTCGCTTGGCGAAGCGCGGGTCGAGCGTGTCGCGCAGACCGTCGCCCAAGATGTTGATCGCGAGCACGGCAAGTGCCAGGAAGATGCCGGGAAACAGAATGGCGTGGGGGAACACGCGGAAAAGGAGGCGCCCCTCCGCCATGATGTTGCCCCAGGTCGGTATGTCGGTCGGAATGCCGACGCCGAGGAAGCTGAGGATTGCTTCCACCAGAATAGCCAGGCCGACGGTGTAGGTGGCCTGCACGATGAGAGGTGCTATGGTGTTTGGTAGGATATGGCGATGCAGGATCTTGTGGGTCGGTGTGCCGACGGCGATCGCGGCTTCGACATAAGGCTCTTCGCGGACCGACAGGACCACCGAGCGCACGAGCCGGACGACGCGCGGAATTTCCGGCACGGTGATCGCCAGTATGACCGTGACCAGGCCAGCCCCCCAAAGGGCGACTAAACCGAGGGCCAGGAGGATCGATGGGATCGCCATGAGTCCGTCCATGATTCTCATGACGATGGCATCCAGCCAGCGGATATAGCCGGAGGCGAGGCCGATCAGGAGGCCGATGCCGATCGCGAGAGATGCCACGGCAAAGCCGACAATCAGTGACACGCGGGCGCCGTAGACGACACGGCTGTAAAGGTCACGACCGAGCGTATCGGTTCCCATCCAGTGGGTGACGATGATCTCCTGGCCGTTCTCGTCGACGACGACGTTCGAATCGAACGGCAGTTGATTGCGCAGTGTTGGGTCGAGGGCGGCGGGGTCGAGCGTCCCAAGGATGGGGGCGGCGAGGGCGATCAGGAACAGAAGGACGAGCACCACACCGCCGAAGCACACGCTGCCATTACCGAGGAGCTGGCGGACCACCGATGGCCCACCGGCCTTCGCGGGCTCCGCTTCGGTGCTGAGCGGGTCGACGGCAGTGCTCAATAGCGGATCCTCGGATCGAAAATCGTGTAGGTGATATCGATCAGAAGATTGATGATCACATAGGCAAAGGAAAAGACCAGGATCACGCCTTGGATAGTCGGATAATCACGGCCGAGCACGGCATCCACCGTCAGCCTGCCGAGGCCGGGGATGTTGTAAACGCTCTCGGTGACTACGACGCCGCCGATCAATAACGCCAGCCCGATGCCTATCGCGGTGACGATCGGCACGGCGGCATTCTTGAGCGCGTGAAACAGAAGAATGCGCGACTCGGTCTGTCCCTTGGCACGCGCCGTGCGGATGTAGTCTTCCTGGAGCACCTCCATGACGCTTGCGCGGGTGATGCGCGCGATTAGGGCGATGAAGATCACCGAAAGGGTGACGCTTGGTAAAATGAGGCGGTGCAGGAACGCCCAGATGCCATCCTTCAGCGGCGCATAGCCCTGCACGGGAAAGAGTCCGAGCTGGATGGCGAAGACGTGGATCAGGAGATAGCCGAGAACGAAGACCGGCACGGAAAAGCCGAGCACGGAAAAGCCCATGACCAGGCGATCGACCCAGCTTCCATGCTTATAGGCGGCAATCGTGCCGAGCGGGACGGCGATCAGGACGGTGATGATGATGGTTGTGGTCGCCAGCGCCACGGTCGGACCCACGCGCTGGCCGATGAGGTCGGTCACTTGAGCTTTGAAGAAGTAGCTCTCTCCTAAGTCACCCTGCAGCAGGTTGCCGACCCAAATCGCGAACTGTTCCCACAGCGGCCGGTTCAGTCCAAGCTGCTCCCGGATCGCTTCGATCTGGGCAGAATGTGCATTGTCGCCGGCGATGATCGCGGCTGGATCGCCCGGGGTCAGCCGTAGCATGAGGAAAACGACGATTGCCACCATCGCCATGACCGGAATGGC
>JBCCIN010000448.1:0-3958 GCA_039028235.1 Pseudomonadota bacterium | reverse complement strand
TCGCCGCCCCAGCCGTCAAGCTCGTAGTGAATGCCGAGCCTCGAGATCGATGCGTCCCGCGCGAGCTTGTCCCAAGCGCTTTCCTTGCCGTCCGATTGCCAGCGCCGTTCCAAACCCGGAAGAGCGCCCGGAAAGTGCATGGGATCCGGATGCCGGCCAACGATGGTGAGGTCGGTATCTTCCGAAAGCAGCTCCATCATCGCCATGCCGGCCGCGCTGAAGCCGGAATGTCCCGATGGATAGGCCGGGAAGGTTGGCGAGCCGACCCGGGTTTCCCAGGTTCCGTCCATCCACCGATTGATGGCGCTCACCGGCCGCTCGACGTCATGAACGAACTTGTTCCACCAGACCAAAGTGCCGGTATCGGCCAGGGCCAAGTATACCATGGCCATCCAGCGGGCGTCCCTGATCGTGTCCTTGGGGAGATGCTGAAGATAGTTCGGCGCCATGATCGCGACATGGCTTGGCGGACCCTGACGGGAATCCTCGAAGTAGAGCAAATTTGTCTCGAGGGCGTCGGTACGGCAGCCGTTCGGATTGTCATTGCCGCCATAGGCCCAGACATTGGTGACTTGGCGCCACCAGTCGGGCGTGCCCTCCTTGGGGAACTCCGGCAACAGGTAGTCTTTCCGATCATCGACCACGAAGAGACTGGACTGGGCAGCGCCCGGCACGATCGGGGCGAGCTGGTAGACGAAGTGATTTGACGGCAGCTCGAGGCCACCTCGATGAGGCGGCCGCGTTCTCGTCTCCGACCAGCGATGTCGGTCGGATTTGTCAAACAGATTGATCGACGTCTTGCCCGCCGGCCGCTCACCATCTGGCGTGCGAAGCTTGAGAAGCTGATACTTTTTCCAGGGGGTCGAATTGAACGCTTCGATGGTGGCCTCGGCGCAAGCCTTGCCGCGGGCAATGGCTGCAGCCTTGGCCGGGCTGTCCGCTATGCGTCCCATCTCGCCCATCGCCCAGAGCTGGACATCGGCCGAATAGCTGTCGGTCCACTCCAGGAAATGGCCGGCGGTCACGCGCACGGCCTCGACATAGCCCGCGGCCGGGTCGCCGCCTGCGGCTGGAGCCAGGCCTTTGAGCCAGGAGGGATAATCCCCGAGCGTTTGGTCGACATCCGCGCCGCAAAGGCCCGCGGATGCAATCACGGCACCCTTCCAGGCCTGGACGGGCGGCGGCACCCGCTGCATGCGGTTGAAACGAAAGACGACGGGCTGAAAGCGAAGAACCGGACCCATCTCATCAGGCGTTTTCCGGGTCACCTCTCCGACGGACGGAAACTCGTAGCGAGGCGGCGTCAGATCTTGGTAGAAGGCAGGGCCAGCGCAAGCTGACAGCAGGCCCGCGCTTAACGCCAGTAGAGAAAACCGACAAGTGGACGCTTTCATTCGTTCGCTCCAGGTTGGTATCGATCAGGCCGAGGACAAAGGTTCCGACGATTGGTGAAATTCACGGTCTTTCTATGACCCCCTCTACAAGACAGTTCACAGACAATTTCTTCATCTGTGAAAAGTTGTCTTTATAGGATGGGCATTCGTTATTTTCGTTGGAATTGAAGGCGACGTTGAAATACATGCGCTAATTGCTTCCATTTCATGAAGCTGGCAAATTCGACAAGTTGTTTGGTCTTGTGGCAGCAACCCTGTTGTTCCTTCTCACGTTCATTCACTCTTGAGACATGTCTACGCTATTACGAACGAATACTCCTGCCTGTGGGAAGACTCACAACTAGTTCGCTTTTTCGGCGAATTCATGACATCGATCGAGCTGTTTTGAACCGATCCTCAGCGAGCCACTCGGCATCGCGGCTTTGTCCGTGACCAGAAGAAATTCCTAGACAAGGTTAGTGGCTCGTTGGCGTCATGGCCTGCCCCTAGGCATGATCGCAGCGTGTTCGCTTTAGGTCCTGAGACGGCCAAACTCTGAGACTCGTCCGAGTCCGACGCGCATAACTAGTGCCTTCTTGGACGCTAGGGTCGACAGGAGAATGACAAGGCTGCAGATCAACGAGGCCGTTGATGTCGGCATGTCATCCGATCGTCGACGTTTCAGCTCAAGAGGACGTTGGTGGCGGTCGAGGGAATGGCAATGGCCCTTCGCATGTTCTCCGAATGAAAGGGGGATCGCATCATGCTCGGGGGCAAAAGGTTGTATTCAGTTCTGAGAGGCGGTTGTCATGTGGATAACAAAATTATAAGTTGAGTATCTACATTAGAGAAACGCCGAAACAGCAACAAATCTATCTGAAATTTTTCCGAAGCAAGATCACCGAGCCAAGGGTTTTCGACCGTCCATGTCTCAGCGACACGATCTCTCGACGCGGGACCATCACCGCGCCAAGCTGCCCCTCGTCTATCTTCTCAGCACCGGTCGCAGCGGCTCGACGCTGCTCGACGTCCTCTTGGGCGCACAGCCGGAATGCTGGACGCTCGGCGAGTTCCAGCTGCTCGACATCGGTGTCGGCCGCCATCAGCCCTGTGGTTGCTGCAGGCCGCTCGGCCAATGCGATTTCTGGGAACCGATCCTGGAGCGCGTGCGCCGCACCATGCGCTTTCCCATCGGCTATTTCCGCTCCGGCCGCCATCCCAATGGCAAGGTGGTACGCTGGTCCCTCCTGCCGTCGATCCTGACCGGCGGGCCGCTTCGCTCGCAGCGGACGGTCGCCGAGGCTTATGCGGTCAGCAATCTCGCCGCGCTCGAAGAAGCCAAAGAGGCGGCCGAAGCCTATCAGGAAAAGGTGAGCTGGCTGGTCGATGCCTCGAAGGACCCCTATCGCCTGCTGTGGCTGCAGGCATCGGGCCATTTCGACATAAGGGTGATCCACCTGGTCCGCCGGCCGGAGGGCTTCGTCGCTAATATGATGCGCTCGGCCGGCGCCGTGGGCGCCATGGCCGCGGTCAAATATGCCGGCCGCTGGCTGATCGACAACCTGATCGGCTCCGCCCTGATCTGGCGCATGTTCTGGCCCGATGCGGTCAAGCGCGTGCGCTATGAGGATCTGGCGCAGGACCCGGAGGGCACGCTCGACGACATCTGTCGCTGGCTCGACGTGCCGTTCGATCCCGATCGGGCTCACGCGACACGCTATGCCGTCAATCACGGCGTCGCCGGCAACCGGCCGCGCTGGGAATCCCTGCCGGTGATGTTCGAGGAGAGTTGGCGAACCACCATGCCGCCGCTGCATCAGCGTCTGATCGGCCTGGTGACCGCCCCCCTCCAGCGCCTCTGGCGTACCCGTAACGCACCCGATGACGCGTGGAAAACCGGCGGCGAACCCATGCGCCGCCGTGCCTCGTCCATCGGCTAGCGGCGACTGTGCTATCTTCCGGCTTGCAACCGGGGAGATGGGCATGGACGACCTGACACTGGAGAGCGTCGACGAGGAAGGAATCGACGGGCTGATCGAGGTGATCCACCAGGGCTTCGATGCCGTTTCGCTGCCGCCAGGCGTCGATCCCTTTCGATCCGTGCCTTTCGCCTTCACCCTTCGCAACGACCGGGGCGAGATCGAGGGCGCCGTCACCGGCCATTCGGTCTGGGGCTGGCTGTATGTCCACTACCTCTGGGTCAGCGATCGATGGCGCGGCCGCGACCAGGGCACGCGTCTGATGCAGGCGGCCGAAGAGCAAGCCGAGAAGCGCGGCTGCACGGGGATATGGCTCAGCACCTACAGCTTTCAGGCCGCCGCCTTCTACCAGAAGCTCGGCTATCTCGAATGCGGCCGCATCCATGACTTCCCAGAAGGCCACACCCGCGTCTTCTACCAAAATCACCTGACGTCGATGTCAAATCGGAACAAAGTCTAGGCCCCGGGCCCCGCCCGGTTGCCGATCTCGACCTTTCGATCCTATCATCGAAAAAGCGATGCAAAACCAAAAGCCAGGGAGGTACGACCATGGGCAGGAAACAGCATTGGATCAGCGGTGCCGCGGCGATCGCGCTCGGTGTCGGC
>JBCCIN010000447.1:0-3964 GCA_039028235.1 Pseudomonadota bacterium | reverse complement strand
GATTAACGAAATCCTTCAGCCGGCTGGATCCGACGATGTCGGGAATCTCACCTGACGCCAGCATTAGGTTCAGCGCCTCGGTCTTGCCGCTGTTTTCGTCAGTTCGGAGGTTGGAGCCGACCGTCGTATCGACCAGGTGAATATTGGTCAGCGCTCGCGCCTCCTGCTCGACCGGCCAATCTTCTTTGTAGCGGGGATAGCGGGCGTGGTTCATCTGGATGGTCAGCTCGAGCGGCTCGTCCACGATTTTGAGGTGGTCATCCGCGCTCGCCGGTGCCGTCATCGCCGTTGCAGCGAGCAAAGCGGAAGCTAAAGTCATGTAGCGCATGAGTCTCTCCCTGTTACTATGCGACGTCTTATTCATTCCTTCACGCCACCCAGAAGGATGCCTTTGTTGAAGTATTTCTGGATGAACGGGTAGAAAATCAGGACTGGGATGATCGAACAAACGATGATCGCACCAGTCACGGTCTCGACGCTGTAGGGTGCGTCGAGCAAAGTTGCTGAGAACTCGTTGTCGTCAGAAAGTTTGGTGATGGTGTGGCGCAAGTAGACCTGAAGTGGAATCTTGTCCTCGTCCTTCAACAGCACCATCGCCCAGAAGAACCCGTTCCAGCGCGACACCACACAGAGGAGCGTGATCGTCGCAAGCGCCGGCTTCGACAAGGGTATGTAAACTTTCCAGAGCACCTGAAAATCATTGGCGCCATCCATGCGCGCCGCCTCTTCGAAGGACTTTGGAATGCTCTCGAAAAAGTTGCGAAGGAGGATGATGTTGAAGGCGTTGCACGCGAACGCGATGATGATCCCGAGATAGCTGTCCAGGAGGCCAAGGTCCCGTATGTTCAGCCAGAACGGGATCAAACCGGCATTGAACCACATGGTGAAAGCGACCATCAGGTTCCAAAAGCGCTGGCCCAGGAGCTGCGGCCGCGAAAGAGCATAGGCGCCGGGAATGATGATCAGGAGGCTCATCGCCGTGCCACCGATCGTGTAGATGAAGGTGTTTGCATAGGAGCGCCAGAACTCAGGTTCCGACAGCACGCGGGCATAGGCGGCCAAGGTCGCATCAACTGGCGTCAGCACCACGATGCCGGAGCGCGCAGCGAAGCCTGAGCTGAACGACACGGCGGTGATATAGATGAAGGGGTAGAGCGTGCTGAGCGCAAACAGGCCGATCAGCACCATGTTGATCCGGACGAAGAGTTTGTCGCCGCGCGAGTAGAGGTTCATGTTCGCCATATCGCCCCCCTCACCAGAGCGACGTGCGCGAGACGCGCTTCGAGATGGTGTTGGCGATCATCACCAAGACGAAGGCGACAACGGCGTTGAAGAGGCCGGCGGCGGCAGCCAGATCATACTGCCCGCTTTCCAGGCCCTGGCGAAAAATGAAGGTGTTGATGACATCGGCCGTTTGATAGGTCGCGGGTTGATAGAGGAGGATGATCAGCTCGAAGCCCACTTCCATGATGTTGCCGATGCGAATGATCAGCATGATCAGGATCGTCGGCATGATCGAGGGGATGGTGATCTTCCACATCATCTGCCAACGGCTTGCGCCATCGACGACGGCGCTCTCGTAGAGCGATGGGTTCACGCCGGCGATGGCGGCCAGAAAGATGATCGAGGTGAAGCCCGCCTCCTGCCAGATCCCCGATCCGACGAAGATCGGGCGGAACCATTCGGGCTTGGTGAGGAAGTAGATGGAATCGATACCGAGCCAGCCGAGCATCGTATTCACGATTCCCGCACTCGGCGAGAAGGCGGTGATCACGATGCCGGCGATGATCACGGTCGAGATGAAGTGCGGCAGGTAGACGATGGTCTGCGCGGTCCGCTTAAAGGTCGCGTTGAGTACCTCGTTGAACATCAAGGCAAGGATGATCGGCACCGGGAAGCCGAAAACCAGCGTGTAGGCGGAGATGATGACTGTGTTCTTGATGGCGCGGATGAACTGCGAATTGGCAAACAGCGTCTCGAAATGCTCGAACCCGACCCAGGGGCTCTCGGCGACACCGCGAAAGATCGAAAAATCCTTGAAAGCGATCTGTAGGCCGTACATCGGCTTGTAGAGAAAGACGAGAAACCAGATGATCATCGGCGCCAGCAGGACGTAGATCTGCCATTCCTTGCGGAAATGGCCCACCAGCCAGTGCAGCGATGATCCAGGAGATGTGGATAGCTGCCAGGTCTCGCTTGGCCTAGCGCCGATCTCCTGGAGCGGGGCTTCGGATTTTGCCACCGGTCTAGCCTCCGTGACCCATCGAACGCGGACCAAGGGCATTGCCGGTTTCCTGGTCGAAGACGTGCATATGCGCCGGGTCGACAAAGAGTCGGTCGATCGCGCTCAAATGGGAAACACCGCCCCTGGTCTCTGCCTTGACGATGAAGGGGCGGCCGGCGACGGAGGTATGCACCAGAGCCTCCGAGCCAAGCGGCTCGACCAGATCGAGGACGCAGGGCGTACCCTCCGATCCGTTTCGCTGTTTAATCTCGACGTCCTCCGGCCGAATACCGACGGTGATCGAACGGCCTGTCACCTTGGTCAATCCGGTTGCCGGTGGCAGCGGAAAGCTCGCTTCGTCGTCGACCCGCGCTTTGAGGACACCGTTTTCGCTCACCACTTCAGCGTCGATCAGGTTCATCGGCGGCGAACCAATGAAGCCGGCGACGAAGACATTGGCCGGGTTCATGAAGAGATCCATCGGCGTGCCGATCTGCTCGATCCGCCCCTCGTTCATGATCACGATCCGATCCGCAAGCGTCATCGCCTCGACCTGATCATGGGTGACGTAGACGCTGGTTACGCCGAGGCGATTGTGCAGACGCCGGATCTCGGCGCGCATCTGCGTTCTGAGCTTGGCGTCCAGGTTGGAAAGGGGCTCGTCGAACAAAAAAACTTCTGGATGGCGCACAATCGCCCGGCCCATCGCCACCCTTTGGCGCTGACCGCCGGAAAGATCGGATGGTCGCCGGTCCAGATAGTCGGTCAGGCCCAGGATCTTGGCGACCTCGGTGACGGACTCCGCAATCTGCTGCTTCTTCACCCGGCGGATACGAAGGCCGAACGCGATATTCTCGGCGACGTTCAGATGCGGGTAGAGGGCGTAGTTCTGAAAGACCATGGCCACATCCCGGTCCTTCGGCGCCACCTCGTTGACCACCTTGTCACCGATCGAGATCCTGCCCTCGGTGATCTCCTCTAGTCCCGCGATCATGCGAAGGGTCGTCGACTTGCCGCAGCCGCTTGGCCCGACCAGGACGACGAATTCCTTGGAGCCGATCTCCAGATCGACGCCGTGGACGACCTGGACCGCCCCGTAGCGCTTGACGACATTGTCGAGGGTTACCGAAGCCATTCTTGTCCTCCCTGACCCTGCTCTGCAGCGCGTCGTTAGGCCCGACTCATTCCGCGTGATCGTCTCCTGATCTCGAAGGCGTTCAGTTGATCAATGGATTCGAGAATTTTCGGATGCGACGACAGCGTGTCGATCTCGCTATCGAGCGAGCCGATATGCTTGATCAATGCCTCCTCGGCCGCATCGGGATCATGTTCGCGCACGGCCTTGGCGATTGCCTTGTGCTCCAGAACCACCTCGGCTGCGCGGCTGATCTTATGGATCCGCTTCATATGGCGGATGCGATCGAGCTCCGCCTTCGACTGGTTTAGGACGTTCCAAACGCCGGGAATGCCCGCAATCTCAAACAGCTGGCGGTGGAAGCTCTCATCGAGACGGAAGAACCCAACACGCTCATTAGCGGCAAGCATCTCTTCCTGCTCGCGAATGCAGGCCTCTAGGCGGATGATCCCCTCGAAGCCGCCCTGGCGCTCGGCAGCGCGGCGCACCGCACCGGTCTCCAGGCGCAAGCGGATGAAGCAGGCTTCGATATAGCGATCGAGCTGGATCGGCGTCACATAGGTGCCGCTCTTGGGCACCACCTCGACCAGGCCCATGTCCTCCAG
>JBCCIN010000446.1:0-3965 GCA_039028235.1 Pseudomonadota bacterium | reverse complement strand
GGCGACGCCACGTTCTACAACGCCAAAATCCAAACAGCCCGCTTCTTCATGACCAAAATCCTCCCCGAAAACTCCGCCCTCTTCGCCAAAATCATGGCAGGAAGCAAACCGCTCATGGCCCTCGAGGAGGAGAGCTTTTGAAAGCCCCGCGCGCAGGGGTGATTTGGTTGGCCGCGACGCTGTCGATCGTCGTGGGCGGTGTCGCGCTGGCCTGCGAGCCGCCGGAGAGCCCGGCCGCCTTCGTCATCAACCATGAGACCTACGGCGACATCGGCACCCACGTCCTGAACTTTTCCTGCGATGGCGAGAACCTGATCGTGGAGACGGAGGTGGACGTCAAGGTCAAGATCCTGTTCGTCACGGCCTATGAGCGTCAGGCGCGTTATCGCGAGGTCTGGCGCGGTGATCGCCTCATCGACTACGAGGCCAGAACCAATGACGGCGGCGACAACTATGTCACGACCGCGAAAGTCGATGGCGGCGAGATGGTCGTGGACGGCGTCGAGCAGGGGCAGCGCGTGCCGCTCGATACGGTCTCCAGCCATCCCTGGAACGTCGATGCGGTCAAGCGGCCGCTGATCTTCGGTCAGCGGGACGGAAGGCTCCACGAGGTCAGCGTCAAGGAAGCCAAGACCGAGATCGTGACGATCGGCGGCAAACGCATCGAAGCCCAAAAGTACATCGTCAGCGGCGGCCTCGAGCGCGAACTTCTCTACGCTCCCGACGGCACCTGGCTGCAATGGCGTCTCGAACGGGACGGCAAAACCGTGAAGATAACCAGGCGCGGCCTGGACCGTTGACCTGGTCCGTCACCCGACTCCGTTATCGTTTTGTGGTCTCGGCAAGACGCCTTGATTGAAGTGGGAGCGCATCCTCGAAAAAACGTCGACACCCATCTGCAGCAAGAGCTCGATGATGTCGATCGGCACCCAGTTTTCGCGGATGAGGCCTTCGTGATGGAGATAAAAATCCATCACCCGCATGGTGACTTCCCTGCCAGTCGGCCCGGCTCCTAAAAAATCCGGGCCGACATGCATGGCACGCACGCTCGGCCAGCCGCCGGTGACGGAATAATGGCCATCGCCGATCTGGATGTAATGGCCCCCTTTGGCGAGATCGGTGATCTGCTCGCCGCCCTTTCGGTTAGGAAAGGCGATGCGGAAGGGGAGCTGATGATAGTCGACGAAGCCCTGGAGCCCGCGTGTCGTACCGATGCCGGATGGGCCATACCACATCATCTTCGGATGCCAGTGCTCGACTTGCGGCATCAACAGGAGACCGTCCCGACCCAGCCCTTCATTGTCCTCGTAGTCGGCAAGCGTCTTGTGCATGTCGAGGGTCTGCCTGATCGACGCCGCCGATGTCGCCGCATTGGTTGTATGGAGAACGATGCCATCGGATGTGATCGGCCCCGGCCACATGCCCTCGGTGCCGAGCGAGGGCGCGATCGGCCAGAAGCCCGCCTGGCGGATCAGGTCCAGAAAATCCCAAAGGCAGGTGCTCTGGACGATTTTTCCGTCCTCGACCTGATGCACTTCACCGTAGCGGAGGTAAATCGGCCGGCCGGTCGCCGGAACGGTCAAAAAGTCCTCGCGAAACGTGCCGCAATAATGGCCAAGCGCGGCTACGTAATCCCTGTCGTGGTACGACCCACCGCAGAAGATGAGATCGCGGCGTTCCAGATCCGGGAAGGATCGGAGCAGGGGCTGCCAGATGGTGGCTTCGATCGCGTCCAGCCCGTCGATCTCGTTCAACGGATGCGAGCCGCGCCAGGCAGCGCCACCATGGTAGACCGCCTTCAACCGGCTCGGCAGGTTCGAAGGTGATGCATTAGCAAGCTCGCAAAGGCTCCGGTAGAGCCGCCGTTTGTTGTCGAGCATCGGCGTCGCGTTCATTGAGAGCCTCTTTGAGCGATCAGCAAGTCACCCTCTGAGTGCATCCAAAAGCATGACCGTCGCAACAGAAAAACGCCCGCCGCTCATGCGACGGGCGCTTTCATGCGGTCGTCCGGAAAGGATCAGTCGGCCGCGCTCTTGTCGTCCTCTGCGTTGGCCGCGTATTTGATGAACTGGTCCCTCGTATAGCCCAGCTTGGCGAGCAGCGCGTCGGTGTCGATATGGTCGTAGTCGTGACCGGTCTCCGGATCGAGGCACTGCACCTCGCCTTCGCCGATGATGATGCGCTTGCCGTCGAACGAGGTCAGCGACACGCGGAAGGGATCCTTCGGGTACATGATCGACTGCTCTTGCAGGATCCCGATCGCGATCTCCTCGCCCATGCGCAGGCTGTCGATGTAGTCGCTGTAATAATGCACGCCGGCCATGTTGCGCGCGATCGAGATGTTCGCCGCGAGCTTGTTGAGTTCATCGCCAACACGGAGATAATCTGGGAACTCGGAACCCTTGTTATCGATGGCCGAGCCGTCGGCTTCCGCCACGAAGGCCACTCTTTCGTCTGTAGCCGGGTCGACGTCGCCTGGCGGCAGCGCCATGACAACGCCACCGCGCCGCACCAGGCAGGCATCCTCGTCGAAGAACGCCTTCAGGATGGTGACGCAGGCGCCCGCGACCGTCGCATGCCCCGCTCCATATGAGGGGTGCATCGGCGAGCCCTCGGGGAAGGCCATCGGCAGGAGGGGAAGCGTCCTCGTCTTAGCAAGAACCTCGGTTGCGGGCAGGCCGGTGAGATAGCTGTCGTGATTAGCGTTGTTCTGAGCCTCGTTGTGGTCGCGGACTTTCTGCAGCAGATCGACGCCGCCGCTGCCGCCGTCCAATTCGTCGTGGAACAGGTCGACATGGTTCACGCCTAGGCTGCCGAGAACGCCGGCGTCCTCCGCCGCAACCAGCCCCGCCAGCGCTTCCGGCCGGAGGCGGAGATGCGCGTTGAACTTCTGGAAGCGCACCGCCTTCAGTCCGCGGGTCGCGACTTCGGTCATCAGCGAGAGGATATGTGGCCCGCCGAACAGCGCGAAGCCGGTGGTGTGTTTGGTGCCGGCGAGCAGATGACGGAACTGTGGGTCGAACGGAGCCTTGGTGTTCAGCAGCCAGATGCAGGCGTTGAGGTAGGCTTCGTACAGCGCATCGAAGTGGACGTAGGTGGCGAGATCACGGAGCGTCGCGATAAAGCGGAAAGGCAAGGGATCCGCACTGCCGCTGTCGACATAGACTTGCCTGTCGATCACGTCGGCGCCGTTCTGCACGTCGAGCCACTCATTCCAGTGGGTCATGTAGTCTCGTTCAGGGAGCGCCGTGCGTACACGCTGATCGATGGTGATCGAGCCATATTGCAGCAGACCATCCTCCTCGACACGGCCGCTGGGTGTGGTCTTGTTGAGATGGCGATCGCCCATCAGCATGAACTGGCTGAGATAGGGTCCTTTGCGATCGCCAGGCGTGTGGCCACGAAACACGTTCTGGCGGGAGAGGCCGTCATAGTGGTCGAGCAGGCGCCGGCGCGGATGCTTGCCGCGAGCCTTCTCATAGAAATGCAGGGCAGCGAGATGATCGACGGCTGCCTGGATGTCGGTGTCGGCGGGATTGGCGGTGCGGTCGTCGAGCGCGGCGAGTGGCTTGTCGCGCAGCAGCGCCAGCCAGTAGACCTCCGACATCTCGGCGACGAGTTCCGGGTTGGCCTCGATTGCATGAATGCTCGCGACCTCGCGATAGTAGCCGTGACCGGGCTTTGTTTTCTTCTGCGCCACGATCGGCGGAGCGGGCGGCATGGTCACGGCCTGGGCGTCCGGCCCTTGGAGGTCATAGACGAAGCCGGCGGTCGGAGCCTCCCATTTGCGGTGGCCAGTGCCCGGATCGTCATCAGTTGCTTCCGGATAGAACTTCCATTCCAGCTTACCATCATCATCGCGGCAGCCCAGTGGCACGTTCAAATCAAAGTCACGCGTGTATCCTGAATCCATCGCGGCGCGTAGGCGGACCGGATCCTGCGGATCCTTCACCAACCCGTTCTCC
>JBCCIN010000445.1:0-3980 GCA_039028235.1 Pseudomonadota bacterium | reverse complement strand
GCGCTGGCACCGGTGACGACGCTGGAGCATCAATATCTCGTCACCGAACCCCTGGACGCGCTCGAGACGGATCAGACGCTGTTTCCGCTAGTTCGCGACCCGGACATCCGCTTCTATCTTCGGCGCGAGCGTTCGAGTTTTCTTCTCGGGTCCTATGCCCATGAAGGCCGGCCCGCCTGGCCCGAGGGACCGCCCGACAGCTTCGCCCATCAGCTCTTCCCCGACAGCCTGGACGACATGGCCGATGTTCTGGAGGGCACGATTGCCCATCTGCCGCTGCTTGCCGAGGCAGGCATTCAGCGCGCCGTCAACGGACCGATCGCCTATGCTCCAGACGCCCTGCCGCTGGTCGGACCGGCGGCCGGTCTTCCGAACTTTTATCACGCCACCGGCGTGCAGATCGGTATCACCCACTCCGCCGCGATAGGCAAGGCCATGGTCGAATGGATCACCGAGGGCGAGACCGAATGGGATCTCTCGGCCTGGGATCCGCGGCGCTTCGGCCGCTGGGCGGACAACGACTATGCGCAGTCCCGAGCCTCGGAGCATTACGGGCTGCAATATGCGATCCCCTTCCCACACCGCATCATGCGCTCAGGCCGGCCGGTCAATCGAACGCCGCTCTACGAGACTCTGAAGGCGAGGGGCGCGGTGTTCGGCCAGATCGGCGGCTGGGAGCGGGCGTTTTGGTCTGCGCGAGACGGCAAGCCCTGTCCAAAGCCGGACGACGGTTATGGCCATCTCAGCTTTCGCGACGACGAGCCCTGGCGTGAGGCCGTGCGCGCGGAATGTGAAGCGGTGCGCGATGCCGTCGGCGTCATGGACCATGGCGGCTTCACCAAGTTCGAGGTCGAAGGGCCGGGTGCGGCCGGTTTTCTCGACAAGGTCTTCTGCGGACGACTGCCGAGCGTAGGCCGGATAAAACTCTCCTACATGCTGACGCCCAAGGGCCGCCTCTGGTCGGAGGCGACGATTGCCCGGCTGGCTGACGACCGGTTCCTGCTCTGCGGCCCGACGCTTGCGGTCGATCGCGACCATGATTGGCTGCGCGCGCATCTTCCCAACGACGGCTCGGTGGATCTGCGCCAGGGTTCGGCGTTCGACGGCGCGCTCATGGTGATGGGTCCGAAATCGCGCGAGCTGTTGTCTGCTCTGACAGAGGCCGACCTGTCTGCGAACGCTCAGCCCTGGATGTCGGTTCATGAGATGGAGATCGCAGGGGTGCCAGTGATCGTGCTCAGGGTTTCCTATGTCGGCGAACTCGGCTGGGAGCTGCATGTCCGCTCAGCCGATCTTGAAAAGCTCTATGCGGCAATCGCGAAAGCCGGCGCTCCCCTGGGTCTTCGAGACTTCGGCTCCTACGCCCTGAACGTGATGCGGATCGAGAAGGGCTACCACGCCTGGGGCGCTGACTTTGGCACGGAGTACACACCGTTCGATGCGGGCCTTGAACGCTTCGTCGCCTCCGAGAAACCGGCGTTCATCGGTCGGGACGCTGTCATCGCGATGCAGGATCGGACGCCCGATTGGCGCTTCTTAGGCTTCGAGATCGACAGCCTGGATGCCGACGCTTTGCCAAGCGATCCGATCACGAAGGACGGTGAGGTCATCGGCTATGTGACCTCGGCCGCGTTCGGCTACCGCACCAAAAAGCGTCTCGCCTTGGGTTATGTCAGGAACGGCTCCGGCACTCTTGGGGACCGATTCGACATCGAGATCCTGGGGCGCCCGTGCCAAGCCATCGGCACGAGCCCGCATGCCTACGATCCGAGCAATCTGCGTCTGAAGAGCTAGCCCTTTCGGATCGTCCGATAGATCGCCGAGAAATCCAGATCGCCATCAGCACCCTTGGCGAACGCGGCAAACCGACGGGCGGCCTCGGCCCCGAATGGTGTGTCCTGGCCAGCGGCCCTCGCGGCGGCTTGCGCAAGACCGAGATCTTTGGCCATGAGCCGTGCGGCAAAACCGGGCGCGTAGCCGTTTGCGCTTGGCGCATCCGGCGCAGGACCTGGAACAGGGCAGCGGTTCTCCAGGATCCAACTCTGCGCGGCCGCGCCCTTGCAGAGTTCAAAAAACTTGTCGGCGTCCAGGCCAAGAGCGTCCGCCAGCGCGAAGGCCTCGGAGACGCCGAGTGCGGTGATGCCGCAGATCATGTTGTGACAGGCTTTGGCGGCCTGACCGGTTCCGCTCTCGCCGAAATGGGTGATCTTCGTGCCCATGGCCTGCAGGAGAGGCTCTGCCTTCGCAAATCCCTCTGCACGTCCGCCCACCATGAAGCTGAGCGCGCCGCGGCCAGCCCCCTCGGCACCGCCCGAAACCGGCGCATCAAGCATGCTGTGCCCGCGGCTTTCCGCAAGTTCGGCGAGCCGTTGCGTCGTCTCCACGTCGATGGTGGAGCAATCGATCAGCAATCTCCCGGCTGGCAGCCCGGCAAGCGCGTCTGCGGTATGAACGGCCTCCACGTCTTGGCTTGCCGGTAGCATCGTGATGATGGCATCGGCAAGATGCACAGCGTCGTCGAGATCGCGCGCGCAGAAGTCCACATTGGCGCGCGCCGCCTCGATTACATCCCAGCCCGCAACGTCATGACCGGCCTGCACAAGACATCGCGCCATCGGCGCACCCATGGTTCCCAGGCCTATGAATGCAACCTTCATCTCAGATCATTCGTTGGCTTCGGGAGGAAGGAAATCAACTTCGTGCTGCGCTGAAAGCTTCACGACTTCTTCGACGTCTTCCAGATTGTGAAGCCTGTCGAAGAGTTGCTCGAGCTTTCTCGCTGGTGAGACCCAGAATAGCGCCCTGGCCGGCTTGTCCGACTTGTTGAAGTAGCCATGCGGAATGCCGCGCGGCATGCGAACGAGGTCGCCGGCTTTGGCCTTCAGCCATTCGCCATCCAGCTTCAGGTCAAGCTCGCCTTCCTGCACGAGGATGAACTCGTCCTGGGTCGGATGCACGTGAACCGGCACGAACTGGCCAGGATCGCTATTGGTTTCAAAGGCGAAGGTCGACTCACAGACGGCCTTTGGGAGATAAACCTGGCCCAAGATGTTCCAGCTCTTGCCTGCCTGGCCGGTCCCATCCTGTGTGATGCCTTTTTCCAGCTCTGTCGGCATGGTTTCCTCCTCTTGCCACTGGGTTTCACGATCTTTCATGGCTTCTCGTATGACCACATCATTTGATTCGCACCGTCAACGTCCGAGAAGGCGGTATGCCGCCAGGTTGTCGAGGGACGCTCCGGGAATCTTCCGACGTGGTCGTACCACTAGCTAACGCCATGGCGGGCAGGTGGTCCATAGAGATGTTGGCGGATTTAGACTACGGCACCGATGTGCCGATAAAATGGCCTGGGATCCGATAAGCCCAGGCCTGCTTAGGGCCAGGTGCTGCAAGACGTTTGGCCGAGGCTCATCCGAGGCCGGCGATGCCCCAGCTTTGAGGGGCGACCGTTCCTGCTAGGCGACGCGATCGCCTTTCTTGAGCTGAACGGTGCGGTTGTCGACGGCAGGCAGCATGCGGGCAGGGTCTCGGGTGACCATGACGTCGATCACGCTCGGACGCGATCTCTCTGCAAACGCAGCGTCCAGTGCCGCCGGCAGGGCGCCCGGTGCTTCCACCCGGATCCCGTGGCATCCCATCGCCTCGGCGATGTCGGCGTAGTTGGTTTCGGCGAGGTCCGAGGACTGATAGCTGCCCTCGCCATACATCAGGTGCTGCAGGGCTTTGACATAGCCGGACGCCGCGTTGTTGACGACGATGACCGTGATCCCGAGCTTCATCCGCCTTGCGGTCTCGAGTTCGCCCAGCACCATGTTGAAGCCGCCATCGCCGGTCAGGCCGACCACAACAGCATCCGGGGCAGCCAGCTTGGCGCCCATGGCGCCCGGAAGGCCGTAGCCGATGGAGGCGAAGCCGCGATCGGGCACGAAGCGTCGCCGCGCCGCCCTGGTATCAAACAGGAGCCCGCCCCAATGGGCGGC
>JBCCIN010000444.1:0-3985 GCA_039028235.1 Pseudomonadota bacterium | reverse complement strand
GCCGATCCGGGCGAGACCACCTTCCTCACCGGCGAGCAGGTCGACCGCGTCGAGTTCGACGAGGTCAACGAGAAGGCGGCGAGAGACAATCTCCGTCCTGCTACCTGCATCTCGGTGCTGCAGGGCATCACCAAGGCGTCCCTGCAGACCCAGAGCTTCATCTCCGCCGCCTCCTTCCAGGAGACCACGCGGGTGCTCACCGATGCGGCGTTTGCCGGCAAGGTCGACGATCTCAATGGCCTGAAGGAGAACGTCATCGTCGGCCGCCTGATCCCGGCGGGCTCCGGCGGTGTGATGCCGAGGCTGAAGAAGCTGCCGGGCATCGACGAGAAGTTCGCGCCGCCGCAGGAAGCGGTGCCGGATGAGACCGTGATGACGCTCCCGGAGATGAGCGAGATGCCGTCGGCCGAATAGTCCGGCGCGGACATCGAAGACGCGAACGTCTGAAGAACATGAGCCGGCCTTCGGGCCGGCTCTTTCTTTTTGCCCCGGCTCCTTTCTCTTTTTGCAGCGCAGCGCGCGGAAACTCCTCGGATTTCAGTCAATTGCCTGGGTTTTCCACCGATAGAGGGTTGACGTCTGTTAAGGGGATCTCTAGTTAACGTCTTCGACTGTCCAGTTGGGTTGCTGGTGGTGGGCTCACGGTCCAGACGCTGCATCCATCTTTAAGGACCTTTTTTTAGGAAACCTCGCTCGAAGCCGGATCGCCGAAAGAGCTGATCCGAGCTTGTCGGGCGTTTGCTGTTTTGGTGCTTGGCCAGCGCTAAGATCTGCATGGGAGCCATGTATGCCGACGATCAATCAGCTCGTCCGTAAGCCGCGGAAAGGTGAGCCGGTCCGAAACAAGGTGCCGGCCCTTCAGGAATGTCCGCAGCGGCGCGGCGTCTGCACCCGGGTCTACACCACGACCCCGAAAAAGCCCAATTCCGCTCTCCGGAAGGTGGCGCGCGTGCGGCTGACCAACGGCTTCGAAGTGACCAGCTACATCCCCGGTGAGGGACACAATCTGCAGGAACACTCCGTGGTGCTGATCCGTGGCGGCCGCGTCAAGGATTTGCCCGGTGTTCGCTATCACATCGTCCGCGGCACGCTCGATACGCAGGGCGTATCCGATCGCCGCCAGCGCCGTTCGAAATACGGCGCCAAACGACCGAAGTAGGATAAGGCTATGGCACGTCGCCGCGCAGCGGAAAAACGCGAGATCCTGCCGGATCCGAAGTTCAAGGATCAGGTGGTAACCCGCCTCATGAACGCCATCATGCTCGATGGCAAGAAGTCGGTCGCCGAGCGCATCGTCTATGGCGCCTTCGACAAGATGGAAAACCGCATGTCGCGCGATCCGCTCGAGGTGTTCAGAGAGGCGCTCGAGAACGTCAAGCCATCCCTCGAGGTCCGCTCCCGCCGTGTCGGCGGCGCCACTTACCAAGTCCCGGTCGAGGTGCGCCCGAGCCGCCGACAGACCCTGGCGATCCGTTGGATCATCGATACCGCGCGCAAGCGCTCCGAGAAAACCATGGTGGACCGCCTGGCAGGCGAACTGATGGATGCCGCCCAGAGCCGCGGCGCTGCCTTCAAGAAGAGGGAGGACACCCTGCGGATGGCGGAAGCCAATCGCGCGTTCTCCCATTATCGCTGGTAGAGAGCAGAGACAATCGCCATGCCGCGTACGACCCCCCTCGAGCGCTATCGCAACATCGGCATCATGGCCCACATCGATGCCGGTAAGACCACGACGACCGAGCGCATCCTCTTTTATACCGGTAAGTCCTACAAGATCGGCGAAGTCCATGACGGCGCCGCGACCATGGACTGGATGGAGCAGGAGCAGGAGCGCGGCATCACGATCACCTCGGCTGCGACGACCGCTGCCTGGAAAGATCACCGCATCAACATCATCGACACGCCGGGCCACGTCGACTTCACCATCGAGGTCGAGCGTTCCCTTCGCGTGCTCGACGGTGCCGTCGCGGTGTTCGATTCGGTCGCCGGTGTCGAGCCGCAATCCGAAACGGTCTGGCGTCAGGCGGACAAGTACAAGGTCCCGCGTATCTGCTTCGTCAACAAGATGGATCGCACGGGCGCGGATTATTTCCGCTGCATCGAGATGATCAAGGATCGCCTCGGTGCTGTGCCGCTGGTCCTGAATCTCCCGATCGGTGCCGAAGCTGACTTTATCGGCAATGTCGATCTCATCAAGAATCAGGCGATCACCTGGAAGGACGACAGCCTCGGTGCCGAGTTCGAGTATGGTGAGATCCCGAGCGATCTGGCGGATCAGGCCGAGACCTATCGCTCACAGCTGATCGAGGCTGCTGTCGAACTCGACGACGACGCGCTCGAAGCCTATTTCGGTGGCGAGGAGCCCAGCGAAGAGACGCTGAAAGCCTGCATCCGCAAGGGCACGCTTGATGGCACCTTCGTGCCGGTGCTCTGCGGTTCCGCCTTCAAGAACAAGGGCGTGCAGCCACTGCTCGATGCCGTCGTCGACTTCCTCCCGTCGCCGACCGAGGTGCCGCCGACCCAGGGCGTGAAGCCCGGCACCGATGAGCCGATGGAGCGACAGTCCTCGGACGATCAACCCTTTTCGGCGCTCGCCTTCAAGATCATGACCGATCCGTTCGTCGGCACGCTCTCCTTCATCCGGATCTATTCCGGCGTGCTGGAAAGCGGCTCTTACGTGATGAACACGGTCAAGGGTCAGCGCGAGCGCATCGGTCGCATCCTCGAGATGCATGCCAATAGTCGTGACGAGATCAAGGAAGCCCGCGCCGGTGACATCGTTGCTCTCGTGGGCATGAAGGCGACCACCACCGGTGACACGCTCTCCGACAGTGACAAGCAGGTCATTTTGGAGCGCATGGAATTCCCCGAGCCGGTGATCGAGGTGTCGGTCGAGCCCAAAACCAAGGCGGACCAGGAAAAGCTCTCGGTGGCGCTCGGCAAGCTTGCGGCCGAAGACCCCTCCTTCCGCGTCGGCACCGATGCCGAGACTGCGCAGACCCTGATCAAGGGCATGGGCGAGCTGCATCTGGAAATCATCGTCGATCGTCTCCGCCGCGAGTTCAAGGTGGACGCCAATGTCGGTGCGCCGCAGGTGGCCTATCGCGAGACGATCACATCAGGCTCGGATGTCGATTACACCCACAAGAAGCAGACCGGTGGTTCCGGTCAGTTCGCGCGCATCAAGCTCAAGTTCGAGCCGGGCGAGCGTGGTTCCGGCTTTGTGTTCGAGAGCAAGATCGTCGGCGGCAATGTGCCCAAGGAATACATCCCCGGCGTCGAGAAAGGCCTGAAGTCGTCAATGGAGACCGGCGTGATGGCTGGCTTTCCGATGGTCGACCTGATGGTCACGCTTTATGACGGCGCCTATCACGACGTCGACAGCTCGGTGATGGCCTTCGAGATCGCCTCGCGCGCGGCCTTCCGCGAAGGCGTCGGCAAGGCGAAGCCCATTCTTCTCGAGCCGGTGATGGCGGTCGAGGTGGTCACGCCGGAAGAGTATATGGGCGACATCATCGGTGACCTGAACAGCCGTCGCGGCAACATCAGCGGCATGGAGCCGCGTGCCAACGCGCAGGTCATCAACGCCATGGTACCGCTCGCCACCATGTTCGGTTACGTCAACACATTGCGCTCGCTCTCCCAGGGGCGGGCGCAATTTACGATGACGTTCGATCATTACGAACCGGTGCCGCAGATGGTCGCCGAAGAGATCAAGGAGAAATACGCCTGAGCCCGCTTTTGGGCGTGTTCGGGTTAGCGGAGAAGGACGATGGCGAAAGCGAAGTTTGAGCGAAACAAGCCGCATGCGAATATTGGCACGGTTGGTCATGTTGACCATGGGAAGACGACGCTGACGGCGGCGATCACGAAGGTTTTGGCTGAGGCTGGTGGAGCTGAGTTTTCGGCTTATGATTCGATTGACAAGGCGCCTGAGGAGAAGGCGCGCGGTATCACGATCAATACCGCTCACGTCGAATACGAG
>JBCCIN010000443.1:0-3998 GCA_039028235.1 Pseudomonadota bacterium | reverse complement strand
GCCGTCCGCATCCAGTATTCGCTTGACGGCAAGACATGGCCACTGCTTCGCCTCGCCGCCTTTCCGACCGACCGTCCCATGCAGGTCGGCCCGATGCTCTGTTCGCCGGAGCGCTCGGGGCTGGACGTGACCTTCGATCACTTCGAACTCGGCCCACCGATCGAGACGGATCTGCACGATCTCGGCTGAGCCGAACCGATCGGTCAGACGATGATCCGCCCTTCGAGGTAAGCGCGCGCGAATTCCGACCTTGGGGCGCTGAAGAACGTTTCCGCCGCAGATTGCTCCAGCAGCTGACCGTGGTGAAGAAAAAGGACATCGTCGGCAAGACGACGCGCCTGGTTCAGATCATGGGTGACGAAGATCACCTTGGTGCCGCTTGCTTTGGCGCCCCGCACTACCTCTTCGATGGTCAGCACCGAGGCTGGGTCGAGGCTGGCGGTGGGTTCGTCCAGAAACAGGACCTCCGGTTCGAGCGCAAGGGCTCGGATCAGCGCCAGACGCTGCTGCTCGCCGCCGGAGAGAAGCCTCGCCGGTTGCTTCGCCCGGCTGAGCAGGCCGACCCGGTCGAGCAGTGCGTCGCGCCGCTTCGCTGACGCGCCGCCGCGCAGCCCGAGCGCGAAGTCGAGATTGGCCGCCACCGAGCGGCGAAGGAGAACCGGGCGCTGAAAGACCATGCCCTGGCGCTCGCGGATTGCCGCAGACATCGGATGGCAGCCCCAGCGGATCTCGCCGCCGGTCGGTGGAATGAGACCATGCAGGAGACGCAGCAGCAGGCTCTTGCCAGCGCCGTTCGGGCCCATGACCACCGTGAGACCGCCGGCCGCCAGTGTCAGGTCGATACCGTCGATCAACCGCTTGCCGTCACGCTCGAGCGTGAGCGAATGCACCTCCAGCGGCAGCAGAGTCGCTGTCTCCGGTGTCGACTTGTCTCTGTCTGCGGCCGGCGTCCCGGCAAGGCTCGGGCTATGCATAGGCTTGGCGCGCCGCCGTCATGCGCGCGGCCATCACCAGGGCGTTCACGGCAAGTGCGATGATCAGGAGAATGAGGCCGAGTGCCAGGGCGAGCGGCAGATCCCCCTTGGATGTTTCAAGCGCGATCGCGGTGGTCATCACCCGGGTCAGATGGTCGATATTGCCTCCTACGATGATCACCGCCCCGACCTCGGCGATCGCCCGTCCGAAGCCGGCGAGTGCCACGGTCAAAAGGCTGTAGCGCGCGTCCCAGATCAGCGCCTGGATTGCCTGACCTCTCGGCACGGAAAGGGAGCGGAACTGCTCGGCATATTCATCGTTGAGGTCTTCCAGCACTTGCCGGGAGAGGGCGGCGACGATCGGCGTGATCAGGATCGTCTGTGCGATGATCATCGCAGCCGGCGTATAGAGAAGCTGCAGCCAGCCGAGCGGGCCGACATTGGAGAGATGCAGATAGACGATCAGCCCGACGACGACCGGCGGCAGTCCCATCAGTGCGTTCATCAAAAGTAGGAGGCCAGATCGCCCCGGAAACCGGCTCACCGCCACCAGCGCACCCAGGGGGAAGCCGATCAGGCAGGCAATCGCCAGCGCAGTCAGGCTTACCCTGAGCGACAGGCCGATAATCTCCAACAGGTCGGCATCCAGGGACACCACCAGCGACATCGCCAAGCTGACAGCTTCGCTGAAATCCTGCACTATGATCCAATCCGGCTCGTTTCGGGGCTCTAGTGCAGCGACGCCCTCAAGAGATCCAGATGACGCTGCACCAGGCTTTTGGTTTTGCATCAACTTTTTCCGCACAAAGCTGATCGCTTTGTTTGGATCGATGCACCAGGGAGTGTTGCAGCGGCAAATCATGCGGATGTTTGATCGCCTTAGCAAGTCAGGAGAGCGCACCGGTGGCGATCAGCCAAACGCCCGGTTCATGGGCGATCTGTCCGGTGCGTTTGCCGATCTCGGCACGTTTCTGCCGCTGGTCATCGGCCTCCTGGTGCTCGGGCCGTTCGATCCGACCGGCCTGATGATCGGCTTCGGCCTGTTTGCGATCCTCACCGGGCTGATCTATCGCCTGCCTGTCCCGGTGCAGCCGATGAAGCTGGTCGCCGCCCTGGCGATCGCTGGCGGTCTCACGGCCGAGACGATGATGGCGAGCGGCCTGCTGCTCGGCCTTGCGCTCCTGATCCTCGGCGGTACAGGATTGATCGACCGGATGCACCGGCTCATCCCCCGGACCGTGCTCGCGGGCCTGCAGCTGGCGCTCGGCCTGCACCTGCTCCATGCGAGCATCGGGCTTGCGAAGGAGGCGCCTGGGATCGGCCTCTTGGCGTTTGGCCTGCTCCTCCTTCTGCTCATGACGCCTTTTCGATCGCTAGTCTGCCTGCTCCTGCTCACCGCCGGCATCGCCTGGTCCTTGACGTTGGGCGACGGCACGATGCCTGCCCTCGATCTTGCCCTGCATCTACCGGGGATCGGCCTGCCCTCCTTCGAGGGGTTCAGCGAGGCCGCCGTCACGGTCTTCTGGCCGCAACTCGCCCTCACGGTCACCAATGCCGTCCTCCTGACCTCGGTTCTGGCGGTTGAGTACTTCCCTAAAACCGGCCCTCGTGCCGGCCCCAGACAGCTGGCGCTGACCTCCGGCGGGCTTAATCTGCTGCTTGCGCCGATCGGTGCCATGCCCATGTGCCACGGCGCGGGTGGCCTCGCCGCCCAGGTTCATCAAGGTGCGAGAAGCGGCCTCGCCCCCATCGCCTTCGGCACGGTCTGTCTTGCACTTGGTCTGCTGGCGGGGCCGCTTTCGCTCGATCTCCTGCTCCTGGTGCCCCTGCCGGTGATCGCCGTGCTGCTTGGCTATGCGGGCCTTCACCTCATGGCATCGAGGCCGCTTCTCCAGGCTGACTGGACCTGCCGCGGCATCATTGCATCGATCGCCCTGGTCTCGCTGGCCTTCGACATGGTTGCAGGTCTCGCAGCCGGCCTGGTCTTCGAGCTGATACGCTCGCAGATCTCAAGCCTGAGAAAACCGATCGTTTGACCCGTCGTTTCGAGATGCCTCGAACTTTTTTCGACGACGCCCGGCAAAAAGGCTAAACTCTATCCCGAAAGATCGGTGCAAGAGCGCCGGGAGCGCTTCTCCTCGCAACGATCGGAGTCCGGACATGATCGATCAACGCTTCACCCTCTTCTTGGCAGGTGCCCTCGCCTTCGCCAGCCTTCAGCCCGTCGCGGCGCAGGAAACCGGCGGCGTGCGCATCAAAGGCACGGTGAACAACGTCACCTCGGTCAAGGAGGCGAACAACATCGCCAAGGGCAGCGGCGCCAAAGCCTATATGTCGATCGGCAGCATCGGTGCCGGCGTCCGTGTCGACGGTGATCTGACCATGCAGGTGGATGCCGATCGCATCACCAACTACGCGGACGGCCCGGGCGAGACGGCAATCACCTCAATCGGTTCGGTCCACAAGGGTGCGAAGGCCGCTGGTGAGGTGGTCGTTCACACCGGCGACGTCACCAATGTCAGCGACGGGTCGGGTGAGGCTTCCTGCGTCATCATCGGTTCGAAGGGCCACATCCCGGAGTGCGATCAGTGACCGCGCCTGCCGCAACATCGAAGCGCAAGCGGTCGCTCGCATCAGCCCTCGTGCTAACGACCGCAGCTGTGGTCGGGGCCGGTCTTGTACAGGCCGAGGTTGTCGACACGAAGGGACAGGGACCGAGCGAGGCAGGTGTTTCCATCCACGACGAGCCCGTCCAGCTGGAATGCTGGCAGAACGGGCGCAGGATCATTCAGGAGGATGATCTCGGGGGCCTTGCCGTCAAGGCCGTCACCCAAAAGGGTGCCGTTGCCTTTAAACAAGCGGACCGCGAGGGGCCGGACACCTTTCTGCTGCCCTTCGAAGGCAGCCTTTGCCTGGTCGCGCCGGAGAACTGACAACAGAGAGGGCTTCGTTCCGAAATCCGATGTGCTAGGATCGGCGCCATCGGAGTTTCCTGGGCGAAGGTTTTCGGACGGAGAGATGCTG
>JBCCIN010000442.1:0-4012 GCA_039028235.1 Pseudomonadota bacterium | reverse complement strand
CCGTAAGCGGGCGGAAGCGCGGCGCTGGTGAGGAGTTCCGGCTCTTCGAAGTCCGGCCAGCTCTGATGGTTGGTGCCGCGAAGCGATGAGAACGGGATGCCAAGATAGCTGCCGGAAAGCGGCAGGTGGCAATGGCCGAAGAAGATGTGGCGGATATGGTCCCGATGCCCCTCAAGCACGCCGCGAAACAACGCTTCATCCATGAGCCCGATAGTGTCGAGCGGCCGGCTGTGCACGCGCATCGGTGGGTGATGCATGAAGATATAGATCGGCCGGCCGACGGCACGATCGAGTTCCGATGTCAGCCAGTCGCTCCGCTCGGGTCCGTAATGGCCGGCATGGGTTCCAGTTTCCACCGTGTCGAGATAGAGGAAACGCCCGATACCGGTGTCCTCGGCATATTGGATGTAGCCGTTGTCGTCGTGGGGAACCGTGTTGAAAACCTGACGAAAGCTGTCGCGGTCGTCGTGATTACCGATCAAGAGGCGCTGAGGCACCGTCAGCGTTTCAAGCAGCTCCTGCAGCCTTTGGTAAGCTTCTGGCTCACCCCAATTGGTCAGATCGCCCGTGATCACGGCGAGATCGGCATCGGCATGGTGGTTGTTGATATGCGCGATCGCCTGAGCGAAATGCGCATAAGGATTCCTGCCCTGGATCATCTCGCCTTCGAGGGTGATATGGATATCGGTGAGGTGAATGAGCTTCATCGTGCCTCTGCTCCGGCTGCGCAGTCGGCCGCCGGACATCGCGATGACGCCCGGCGGCCGACTTTCTGAGGGTCATCAGGGAAGGAGGTCGGACACCTCTTCGCCCATCTCCTCCTGCAGAGCGGTGACGTCGTCCTGATCGCCGATCACCATGGACTCGATGCCGTCATAGATGACCTGGGTGATGGCGAGGCCGTTGTCGCCGGGATAGGCCTGCCATTCGCGAAGGAGCGGCAGCTGATTGACAGCGGTCATCTTGTTCGGATTCTGCTCGTAGAAATCCGCAAGAATGATCTCGTTCGCAGCCTTGTTGGGCGGCATGTAGCCGGTGGTCTTGGCGACCTCGGCAGCACCCTCGCCTGAGGTGATGAACTTCAGCCAGGCCCAGGCGGCCTCCTGCACGGCCGGATCCTCGGACGTCGAGGTCAGCATCGCCGAATTGCCGCCGGCCGGAAGCCCGAGCGGCTTGCCGTCGATGCCGGGGAACTCGCCAGTCTGAAGCTCGAAGTCACCCTTGGCGCGCTCGACCGCGCCGACCGCGGAGGTCGACCAGAACATCATGCCGATTTCGCCGGCGGAGAAGGAGGCCAGCGCTTCTTCCCAGTCGAGGTTTTTCATGTCGCAGCCGCGGAACAGCGACAGCATGGTTTCAAACGACGTCGCGGCTTCGGGCGTATCGACCTTGACCATGCCGTCTTCGACCAGCGCTTCGTCCTGCGACCACATCAGCGCCTGCACGAACCAGTTGCCGGTGATATTCCAGCCCCAGAACATCGGGTTCTCGACGCCGTTCGCCTTCATGGTCTCGCAGGCGGCGATGACTTCGTTCCAGGTGGTCGGCAGCGTCTCGATGCCGCCGGCTTTCATGATGTCCATATTGTAGTAGCCGACCGGCAGCGACACGGAGAACGGCAGGCCATAGACCTCGTCCCTGAAGGTGCCGAGATCGAGCATCGCCTGGTGATAGCCATCTTTTTCGAAGTCGGCTTCCTTGGCGATGAACGGCTCGAGTGACTTGGCGATACCCTTATCCACCAAGATCGCCTGACGGTTCAGGCCTTGCATGGTGACATCAGGCAGATTGTCGGCGACGGCTTCGCGCAGCACCGTGTTGGTGCCGTCCTCATAGTCTTCATAGGTGGCGCGGAATTTTACTTCCACATTCGGATGCGCCGCTTCGAAGGCCGGCATGATGGCCTCGTAGGTGACGTCGAAGAGATGCGAATACGGATAGGCGAATTCGATCGTGACCTTGTCCTGGGCGATCGCCGCCGAGGAGACGGAGGCTGTCAGAAGAGCAGCCAGTAGCGTTGTACGTTTCATTTCACACACACTCCCTTTTTTGTGTTCCGTTACTTCATTCCGCTCAGCGTGATCCCTTCGATGAAGCGGCGCTGAGCGAGGAGGAATGCGACGATCAGCGGTGTGACGATCACCGTCGCGGTTGCCATCATGGGTCCGAAGAAGCTGCCGTCGGCATCGGACTTGAACTCGCGAAGACCGAGCGGCGGGGTGAAGAGATCGCGATCGCCGGTCACCACGATGCGCGGCCAGAAATAGTCGTTCCAATGGGCGACCACGGAGAAGATCGCGAAGGCGAGCAGCGCTGGAACTGCCGTCGGCAGCATCACTTTCCAGACAATGCCGAACTCACTGATGCCGTCCATGCGCGCCGCATCGATCAGATCGTCCGGCACGGTTTTGAAGAACTGGCGCATCAAAAAGATGCCGAAGACCGAGATGGTCCAAGGCACGATCAGGGCGGCATAGGTGTTGATGAGCCCGAGCTTGGCCAGCATGATGTAGAGTGGTAGGGCGATCGCATGCACCGGGATTAGCAGGCAGAACAGCACCGCGCCGAACACGAACTCCCGCCCCAAGAAACGAAGCTTGGCGAGCGCGTAGGCTGCCGGCAGTGCGACGACAACCTGAATGAAGAAGATCGACGCGGTCACGATGACGCCGTTCAGCAGATAGCGCAGCAACGGCGCCTCGGTGAACGCCTTGGTGTAGTTGAACATGACAGGCGTCATGAGGCAGGACTTTTCGACCTCGCCCAGAAGCTCGGCCTGAATGGCTCGATCGTCGAGGCCGGGGAACTGAGCGCGCGCCGCTTCGATGTCGGCACGGTTCGGTTCGCCGAGCTTGACGCAGCGGGCATCGATCATGGGTTCCTGAGCACCCATGAAGCCGCCGTCATTGCGCTGGATCTCGCCCGGCGATTTCAGTGAGTAACTCACCATCGTGTAGAACGGCAGCAGCACGATCACCGCACCGATGATCAGCACGGCATGCTTCAACGCTTCGATCCAGCTAGGTCCAGTCAACGCGGTGCGCGTCGCACTCATGTGTAGTGGACCCGGCGTTCGACCAGCCAGCGCTGGGCTAAGGTCAGGAGCATGACGAAGAGGAGGAAGAGGACGGTGATCGCGGCGCCGATGCCGATCAGGTTTTGCTGGATCGCCTTTTCGTAGATCGCGAACATCATGACATAGGCGGATTTGCCGGGGCCGCCGCCCTGCGGATAGAAGGCCTCGATGGTGTCGAACACCTGGAAGGAGCGGATGCAGGTGATGGTGACGACGAAGACGGTCGTCGGACCGAGCATCGGCCAGGTGACGAGGCGAAAACGCTCCCACGCGCTGCCGGCGCCATCCATCTCGGCGGCCTGATAGAGCTCACGCGGCACGGCGGTCAGGCCGGCGAGATAGAGGACCATGTTGAAGCCGAAGGCCTGCCAGATGCCGATGAAGCAGATGGTCCAGATGGCGTATTGCTTGTCACCGAGCCAGAGCGGGAAGTGGTCCTCGCAAGCCTGGCCGTACCAGGTGTTGGCGGCATCCACTCCGAGCCATTGCCAGGTCAGAAGCCCGTACCAAAACGGCGACGAGCAGCCGCTCTCCAGCGTCGCGTTGATGACGCCGATCGTTGGGTGCAGCATGAACTCCCAAACGATCGCCATGGCCAGCAAGGCGGCCATCACCGGGAGGAAGTAGATGGTCTTGTAAAGGTCACGGCCGATGCGAAGCGAGTTGATCAGCAACGCGGCACCAAGGCCGAGGGCGACCGAAACCGGGACGACCACCAGGACGTAAGTGAAGGTCGCGGTGAACATCTTGTTGTAGGTGGAGCGTGTGAGCAGCTTCTCGTAGTTTTCGGTGCCGACCCACTCGAAATTCGGACTGCCGAGACTGTAGGAGGAGAAGGAGAGCGCCGCCGCGATCAGCACGGGCAGGATCAGGATCAACAGCATAAGCGTGATTGCCGGCAGCAATAGCAGCCAGGCTGCACGTTGCTGACCCATG
>JBCCIN010000441.1:0-4098 GCA_039028235.1 Pseudomonadota bacterium | reverse complement strand
GACCGCCGTCGATTCATGCTGGCGGGTCAGCTCGATGATGCGCTCGCGCGTCGTCCTGGCCATGGCCGATCCTTGCCGGATTTTTCCGCTACCGCCAGCCCTTTTGCGTCGAACGGACGCCGGCCCGGCCTTTGGTACGCCATGCTCTCGCCAATAAAGCGCGTCCAACGCCTTTGCTGACAACAAAACGGGCAACCGGAAAGACTTCCTTAACGATCCCGCAACAGAATGTTCACCAGGTCCATGCGACCCTGGGAATCCGAGTCTCGCCCAAGCTTTCCCAACAGGCGGGTGGATTCCCAGGGTCACATGGACCAGCAAGGCGGGAGGGAGGGTAGCGACAACGGGTTAAGGAAGGTGAATGTCACGGCGGCGTGGGGGCCGCCAGGTCGTCTCAAAGCCCCTCACCGCGCATCAGGCGGGGCAGGTCGCCGACCAGGCCCATGGCGTGCTGCATGAAGAAGCGTTTGAGCGGAGGGGTGCGCTGGACCAGGCCCAGGCCCCATTCGCGTGCCAGCTTGAGCGGCAGGAAGTCGTTGGCGAAGAGACGGTTCAGGCCGTCGGTGATCGCGATGAGCGCGAGGCTGTCGAAGCGGCGCCAGCGCTCGTAGCGCTGAAGCACCGAGGTGCTACCGGGATCGAGGCCGAGCCTAAGAGCGTCGACGGTGAGCTCGGCGAGGGCGGCGACATCGCGAAGGGCGAGATTCCAGCCCTGGCCGGCGATCGGATGGATGGCGCGGGCCGCATCGCCGATCAGCGCCAGGCGTTCGTCGGTATAGCGCTTCGCCTGGG
Source organism: Pseudomonadota bacterium (assembly GCA_039028235.1). Taxonomy (GTDB): domain Bacteria; phylum Pseudomonadota; class Alphaproteobacteria; order Geminicoccales; family Geminicoccaceae; genus JANQPX01. The sequence goes on along the minus strand of JBCCIN010000441.1, from coordinate 3,306 downwards.
CCATGGAGAGCGGGTAATGAAAGCGTGGCCCTGCGAGCGACAGGCCGCCCAGCCGCTCATCGAAGCGCTCTTCGAGTTCGCCAAGAAACGTCTCGTCGTCCAGATCGACCAGCGTGGCCGCAAGCTCGTTGTCGGCCGCCCAGACGATCGAGGAGCGATCGCCCTGCATCGGCAGGATGGCGAGCGGGCCGTCCGGAAAGAAGCGCTCGACCGCCAGGCCGTGATGCGGCCGTTGATGGGTGATGGTGGCGACGATGCCGGTCTGGGCATAGTCGAACCGCATCACACCGATGCCGGCTTCGCGGCGACAGAGCGAGTTTCGCCCGTCGGCTCCGACGACCAGGCGGGCATCGACGCAGCCGCCGCTCTCGAGCCCGATCGCGGTCCGTCCTCGTCGCTCCGTGATGTGGCGCACCTTGTCCGGCATGGCGAGGGTCAGCGTCGATGTCGAGAGCGCCCGTGCACGTGCGATCAGGCCCGCGCGGATCGCCCGGTTCTCGACGATATGGCCGAGCGACTCCCGGCCGACCTCGCGATGATCATAGAAGACGTGATGCGGCGACGCGTGCTCGCTCACCTCGATGTCGACGATGGGCTCAGCCGCTGGCTCGATCGCCGGCCAGACCCCGATGCCATCGAGCAGGTAGCGTGATGCGCGTGCGATCGCGGTCACCCGCCCATCGAAGGGTGCTTCCGCCGAGACCGGAAGCGGCAGCGGATCGATCACCGCGACCTGGGCACCCGCGCCGGCGGCCGCACAGGCGAAAGCGAGACCGGTCATCCCGCCGCCGACCACCGCCAGATCCACCTGGTGTTCGGAAGAAGTCATGATCCCAATGTGGCTCGGGGGCGGGATGACCGGTCTGTGTCAAGGCGTCGCATCGGTCCGACCTGACGTCCCGATGGGCAGCCAACCGATCCTGGGCAGGCGCTCAGCAATTTGTTGATAAATTTTTAACCACTCAACGTCGATCTGATGATTTTTTAGGCAGTCATCGTGATCAATTGGCGCATTTTTGCCATCCAGCGCCTGCCTGGAACTCTGGCACATGGCTTGCAGTGCAAAAACCGGTTGTCCGGCACGTCGCGTGATCGGAAACGGCAAGAACTGGCTCGTAGGCCAAAAGGCACTGAGGGGAACGAGATGACAAAAACGATGAGGAGCGCCAACCGGCTCCGTCGATCGCTACCAATCGCGTTGGGCACCCTGGCTGTTACAGGACTGGGGTTCACGAATGGGGCGGCGGCTCAGGATGTCGGCGTAAGTGGTGAAACCGCCTATATCTTCAATTCGCTGTCCTTCCTGATGCACGGCTTCCTGGTGATGTGGATGGCCGCGGGCTTTTGCATGCTCGAAGCCGGGCTGGTCAGAAAGCGCAGCGTCGCCACCCAGCTTTTGAAGAACATATCGCTCTATTCGCTGGCCGGCATCATGTTCTACCTGGTCGGCTACAACCTCATGTATATGGGCGTGGACGGCGGCTATATCGGCAGCTTCGCCATTTGGGGCGCCGATGACACCGCGGCTCTCGCCGAGACCGGTGCGGACTTCAGCTCCGGCTATGCCGCCGGCTCCGACTGGTTCTTCCAGATGGTGTTCGTCGCCGCGACCGCCTCGATCGTCTCGGGCGCCATGGCGGAGCGGGTGCGCGTCTGGCCGTTCCTGCTGTTCGTCGCCATCCTGACCGGCGTCCTCTACCCGATCAGCGGCTCCTGGCAGTGGGGCGGCGGCTGGCTCTCGGAGATGGGCTTTTCCGACTTTGCCGGCTCGACGATCGTGCATTCGGTCGGCGGCTGGGCGGCACTTGCCGGCATCATCGTGCTGGGTGCCCGCAAGGGCAAATATGGATCGAAGGGCCAGGTCAACCCGATGCTCGGCTCGTCGCTTCCGCTCGCGACCATCGGCACGTTCATCCTCTGGCTCGGCTGGTTCGGCTTCAATGGCGGCTCGCAGCTCGCCATGGGATCGGCCGCCGATGTCGTGGCGATCGCCAACATCTATATCAACACCAACCTCGCGGCTTGCGGGGGCGTGCTCACGGCCATGATCCTCTCCGAGATCCTGTACAAAAAGATCGATCTCACCATGGTGCTGAACGGCGCGCTCGCTGGCCTGGTCTCGATCACCGCGGAGCCTTTGGCGCCGTCTCCGGGACAGGCGATCTTCATCGGCGCGGTCGGTGGCGCGCTGGTGGTGTTCGCTGTGCCGCTCATGGACAAGCTCAAGCTCGACGACGTGGTCGGTGCGATCCCGGTCCATCTGGTGGCCGGCATCTGGGGTACGTTGATCGTGCCGCTGTCGAATGATGGCGCCAACTACGGCACGCAGTTCGTCGGCGTGCTTGCCTATGGTCTCTTCACCTTCGTCCTCAGTCTGGTGATCTGGAGCATCCTGAAAGCCGTGATCGGCATTCGCCTGACGGACGAAGACGAATCCGTCGGCATCGATCAGGTGGAGCTCGGCATGGAAGCCTATCCGGAATTCGGCCCCGGACTGGGCTCCGCCAACGCCTAGCGTCGGCTCCCTTCACGACGCGATCGGCCCGCTTCCGTTGGCCACGGGGCGGGCCGATTTTTTTGCAAGATCAGCAGAATGCATGACCGTTCAGTATGATAATCGACCTGGAGGTGATTTTTTTGATATTTAAGTACATTTAAAGGATAGAAAATTGATACAGAACATGCTGATACTCCCGCCATGGGCGATATCAGAACAGCAGGTGGCGACGAGATCGCCGAGGACGATGGGCCGATCGGCCTGGCCCTTTCCGGCGGCGGGCTGAAGGCGGCGCTCTTTCATGTCGGCGTGCTCGCAAGGCTGGCCGAACTCGACCTCCTGCGCAGAATCGACGTGATCTCCGCGACTGCGGGCGGCGCCTTGACGGCGGCGCTCTACTATCTCCACCTGAAACGCGCCCTCGACGAGAAGGGCGACATCGACAGCCAGCGCCTGGTGGCGATGGTGGCAGCACTGGAAGGTCATGTCCTCGATGTCGTCAAGGCGGACCTTGGCGCGAAGCTGTTCGACAATCCCTTCGCCAATCTGAAGCGCGCATCAGCCCGGCATTCCAGTGCTGCGCGCCTCGGCGACCTCCTGGATCACCACGCCTTTCGTCCGCTTTGGAGCAATGATTCGAAGCGGCCGATCGAGATGCGCGACCTTGCGATCCATCCGCGCGGCGACAAGGACTTCAACCCAAAAAGCGATAACCCGAAGCGCTATTGCAAGGCCCCCTGCCTCATCCTGAACGCGACCGATCTCGCCACCGCGCAAAGCTGGCGGTTCGACGCCGAACGCATGGGCGT
>JBCCIN010000440.1:0-4120 GCA_039028235.1 Pseudomonadota bacterium | reverse complement strand
GGCCTGAGCTGACCAACGCCACTGACAATGTGCCGATCCATGTGCGGAAGCTGGGCGTTCGTGCATTCGGACTTTTCGGACACACGGGATGATTCGAGGAAGGGTAAAAAGGGCTGTGCCTGTCGGCCGAACGGAGCGACCGCCGGGGCATGTGCATAAAGTCGCCACGGCGTTTCCGGGTCAAAGAGCGGATCGTCGAATATCAGGCGTGCGTCGCAGGTTCTTATCTGACCATCCTCTCAGACCCACTTTCAAGGGTGGCCTGGTAAGTTACGAGTCCGTCAGCCGTGCCAGGCTCGATCGGGTGCTGGAGATGGGGCAATTTTCCGACAGTGCCTTTACCTCGCTTGGCTCATATAGCCAGCGGCGACCAAGATCCGTGGCGTGACGCTCAAGCCGGTCAGGACTGCTCGGTTTTGACGTCCCTCAGTTGCTGCAGGATTGCCTCGGACCAGACACAGGGTCCCGGATTCCTGCCGCCAACAACTGCCATCAGCACATGCTCCCGATCGCCCAGGTTCTCGAAACTGCGCATGACGCCTGACGGAACGCTGACGCCGTCGAACTGGCCGAGTTCGAGCGCGTTCTCACCGTTTGTGCCCCAGGCCACCTTCCATCGGCCGGTCATGACGATGAAAACCTCTTCGCTGTCGTGGCTGTGCAGGGCAGCTCCATGGCCTGGTCCTGCCTTGATGAAGTCGATGTGAAAATTCTCGGCGGCCTTGACTGCCTTGATGATCTGCTCGTCGGCAGTGCCCGTTCCGAGAGCACCGTAGAGCACGCGCTCATGACCGGGAACGGCGGCGTCGATAAAGGCATTGGGTGAGCCTTTCAATCCATCGAAACGCCAGACCCGTGCCTGCATGTCGTCATCACTGATCGGTTTCGATTTGCCGACATAGGCTTCGATGCCATCATCGAAGCGGATATCGTTCTCGTCTCGGTCTTTCATGGCTGTTTCCTGTCGTTAGGTTGTAAGAGGGACCGTTCGGCCCCAGAGCCTGGCACTGGCAATCTCGGCCCCTCTTGCCATCGCCTCGAACTTGGCAAAACAAATGTCCGGATCGACCAGACCGTCGCCGGCAAAGGTGGAAAAGCCGCAGTCCGAGCCGGCAAGCACGCGCTCTCGTCCGACGATATCGGCAAATTTCAGAAGACGCTCGGCGACCAACTCCGGATGCTCGATATAATTGGAACAGCTGTCGATCACACCGGGGCAAAGGACCTTGTTCTCGGGAAGATCGGCGGCGGCAAACACCTGCCATTCATGGGCATGGCGCGGGTTCGCAGCCTCGAACAGCAAGGTCTGCGGTCTCGCTGACAGCACGATGTCGAGAATCTTCTCGAGTGGGACGTCCTTGTGATGCGGTCCCTCGTAGTTGCCCCAGCAGAGATGCATGCGCAGGCGCTCGGCCGGCAGATCGCCGAGTGCATCGTTCAGGACCTCGACCTGATAACGCGCATGGCGGAGAAATGTCGCGTCGTCCTCGTCCTTGAAGATGGTGTGACGGCCCATGGCGAGATCCGGGCAGTCGATCTGCAGATCGAATCCGGCGTTGACGATGGTTCGATACTCCTCGCGCATCGCCTCGCCGAGCGCCTCCAGATAGGCCTCGTGAGTAGGAAAGAAACGATTGGGCTGGAAAACGGCGATCACGCCGGGGGAGGCCGCATTCATAAAGGCGCCGACGGGCGCATGCTTGCCGACTGCTTGGTGAAAGCGGCGCAGATCATCCTCGAGCGGCTGACGGTCCTTGACCTCGATCGGCCCGGTGCAGCAGGGCCGCGGCAGAGGAAGGGCGCCCTTTCGTCGCTCTCCGAGCTTCGTGGCGTAATTGGGATAGTCAGCGAGATCGGCGCCGGGCACACGCGGACTGTCCCCTTCGAAGCCCGTCAGACGGTCGGTAATGTAATTGGCGTAGCCAAGCTTCGAGAACTCGCCATCAGAGACGATATCGATACCGGCCACCATCTGACGCGCAATGATCGCATCGACGCCCGCCGCCACAACTTCGTCGAAAACGCGGGCAACCGGTATCTGCCCCTCCACCTTTTGACGAAGCAGGTCGCAGAGATCGTCGGGCCGCGGCAGCGAGCCGACATGGGTAGTCAAGATGCGATCCTGGCTTAGCACTTTGTTAACCTTTCTCCGTTATTCACCCTTTAGCCCTTCACAGCGCCGGCGGTCATACCCTGAATGATTTGGCGTGCGGCGAAGAAGGTGAAAAGCAGCGGAGGGATCACGATGAGCGTGCCCATGGCCATGATCCGACCCCATTCAACGCCGGTGTCGGTGATGAATCCGGCTGCCGCGACCGGCAGCGTGCGGGTCCTTCGCCCTGTTAGGAGAAGGGCGAGGATGAACTCGTTCCAAGCGATGCGAAAGGCAAAGATGCCGGCGACCGCATAGCCGGATTTCATCAGTGGAAGAAGGACGCGGAAGAAGACCTGGAGCGGCGAGGCACCATCGATGATCGCGGCTTCCTCCAACTCCACCGGAATTTGCTTGTAGAAGCCAAAGAGGAGCCAGATGGCAAAGGGGAGATTGAGAGCGGTGTAAAAGAAGATGAGAACGGCAAGATCGTTCTTCAGGCTAAAGGTCGTGACCATGAAGAAGGCGGGCACGGCGAGAACAGCCGGCGGCACCATGCGGATCAGCAGCGTCGAGTTGGCGACTAGCCGACGGCCTTTGAACTCGGTGCGCGCGAGGGCGTAGGCGCACATTCCGCCGAACAGAAGGGTCAGAAAGGTCGAGACCACACCGACGATAATCGAGTTGACGAGATAGCGATCGAATTTTCCGCGGCTCAGGATGTTCTCGTAGTTTTCCAGCGTCGGCAGGAAGAAGAACCAGAGCGGCTCCGCCGACTGCACGATGACGTCGTCTTTGAAAGAGGTTGCGATCATCACCCAGATCGGGGCGAGACAGATCGCAGCGAGCACGATCAGCGCCAGATAGTGGACGGCCTGATGCCAGGGATTATGCAGGCTGCTCGCGCCGGGGGCGACGTTCGCCTCAGACATCGGACTTATCCTTCATCGGGTTGCCCATGACCAGGATGGCGAAGGAGAGCGCGAAGACGATCAGAATTAGGAGGACGGAGATCGCCGAAGCGTAACCGAGTTGCTGGGCGTCGAAGGCGCGGTTGTAGATATGGAGCGACAGGAGTTCGGTCGCGCGGCCGGGACCGCCGCCGGTCATGATGTACATCACCTCCATGCCGCGGAAGATGTCGATCAAGCGCATCAGAAGGGCAATGAGCAGGATCGAGCGGATCATCGGCAGCTTCACCAGGAAGATCTGCTGCCACCAGTTGGCGCCATCGATGCGGCTGGCTTCGATGATCTCGGAGGGAAGGGCCTGTAGCCCGGCGATGACGATGATGAAGATGAATGGCGTCCATTGCCAGATATCGGTGAACACGATGGCGAAAAAGGCAAGGTCAGCATCGCCGAGCCAGACCTGATACTCGATGCCGAAGAAGGAGAGGTAGTAGTTGATCCAGCCGATGCGGGCATCATAGAGGTAGCGCCAAATGAGGCCGACCACGACCGGTGAAACCATCAGCGGTAGGATGAAGATGGTGCGGAAGACGGATGCGCCGCGTATCGGCTTTTCTAGAAGGAGGGCAAGCGCTACGCCCAGAATCATCTCGATGGTGATGGTCCAGAAGCCGAAGCGCAGTGTGACCGAGATCGATTCCCAGACATCGGGATCGGCGAGCATGCGCGCGAAATGCCGAAAGCCGACATTGGGTGCATCCTCAAAGTCCTGGCCGATGTCCCAATCGTAAAAGGCGAGATGAAAGGCCTCGAGCACCGGGTAGAGCAACCCAGCCGCCATCACCAGCACGGCCGGCAAAATGAACAGATAAGGACTAACCTTCCGCCAATCGGGCGACGCGCCGCTCGGCGACTTCAGGATGCCCGCGTCTGTCGTGGCCATTTCGGCCCCTTCTTCGGACTAGGAGCGGACTTCGCGCCCGTCCTGGTCGTTTCAACCTTGCCCGGCCGGCGACGGCGTCCTGCAAGAAACACCGTCGCCGATCCGAGATATGGCTACGTCAACCAGGTGCTGGCAGCACCTATTGGCGGTACTCGGCCCATTTGTAGTAGCCCT
>JBCCIN010000439.1:0-4129 GCA_039028235.1 Pseudomonadota bacterium | reverse complement strand
GGCCATCCCATAATCACACTTAGCCCTTCCTGAAAAGCTAATTTATGAGTTCATGACCTAGCCGAAAATCCGCCTGAAAGGAGTAACGCACGTTCGAAAACCGGCTTCGAAATCCCCGTCTCCAGGATGGTATACGCTCTCAAGCGAGACCACACCGTCATAGCCGTCTCGACGCAGGGCATCGGCCATGGGCGCCAACTGGTCGGCCAATTGGCCCTTGCCCAGCTCGCGGACCTCCAGGAACGCCTTGGGCGTGTCGACTTGCACATCCTTGATGTGCACATGGCCGAGATAGCCGCCCTTCACGGACTCATAACCGTCCGGATAGGCGGTCTCGTGGGCCCAGCAATTGTTGGCCGGGTCCCACAAAACTTTTAGCACGTCCTTGGCATCCAACTCGTCGATCAGTTTGCGGCCGGTCCAGTTGGAGTTGACCATCGTGCCGTTGCCGGTCTCGACGGCCAGTGTCAGGCCTTCCGACCGCGCCAAGTCGACGGCCGGCGCGATCAGCGGCGCGACCGTGTCCCAGGCGCCCTTGGCGACATTCCATTTCTCGGCGCCATGGCTGCCCCAGAGGATTTGCTCCTTCTTTGGCGTCATGATGCGGACCAGCGGCGAACCAACCTCATGAGCCATCTCGATCACGCGCTTCAGGGCATCCATGTGCCGGACATGCAGATCATCGCCCGGCCGGTTGGCCACCGTCATCCCGGCGAAGATATGGCGCGACAGGCAAGAGACCGGTTTTCCCCGGGCCGCCAGCAATGACTTGATCGCCGCGATCTCGTCTTTCGAATGGTCGCCGACTTCCTTGTCGCCGACATATTGCAGCTCGGCATACTCAAGGCCGACCTCATCCATGACGTCGAGCGCATGCGTGAGGTCACGGCTGATGCCGTCGCAAATGACACCAAGTTTCATCAATCTGGTCCTTCGGCTCAGCGCACCAATTCGGCGCCGATAATGTCTTCGACGACCCGTGTGACGACCCAATTGTCGCCCTCGGGATGCTTGGTCTTGCCGGCCTGGAAAAGCTGCATGGCGTTGCCGGCCATGAAGAGCGGCACGCCGAGATCGCGGGCCATGCCGAGCGCGATCGTCAGGTCCTTGTGCATGGTGGCGATGTGGCTGCCGGTGCCGACGAATTTGCGATCGATGATATTTTCGAGCGCCGTATTGACCACGCCGCAACTCGCGCCCGAGCTGCCGACCACATTGTGTATCACCTGACCGCTGATACCGGCCTTGGCGGCCAGCGCCGCTGCCTCGAAGGTCGCCGCGAAGATGGCACCCTGTAGGGCCTGCAGGCACGCCTTGACCGTCTGGCCCATACCGGGTTCGTCGCCGACATGGTGGATGCTGCCGCTGACCGCTTCGAGAACCGGGAGAGAGCGACCCAGCACCTCGGCCGGGGCCGCTGCCATCAGGGTCAGGGTTCCGCCCTGTGCCCCAGGGAAGCCGCCGCTGACGGGTGAGTCGATCAGGTCGATCTCCGAACCCTCCATATCTCGCGCGATGTCACGGACTTCCTGGGCGGTAATCGTGGCGGTGAGAATGACGGCCGACCCCGGTTCCATGCTCTGGACCAGACCGTCCTTGCCCAGTATGACCTCCTTTGCCTGGTCGCCATTCATAACCATGACGAAGACGGCATCGGCTTGGCGCCCAACCTCGCCGGTACTGGAGGCAGGTGTGCCGCCCATCTCGGCAAAGGCCTCCATCCGCCGTTCGCTGAGGTCGAAACCGACCGTTTCAAAGCCGTTCTTGATCAGGTTCTTGGCAAGGCCACTGCCCATGTCCCCAAGACCGATTACGCCAGCGCGCATCTTCTCAATACCCTCTTGCGTCCGGCACCGCCGAACGTCGTTTTGCGAAATCCGCGGCATCGTCCCATCGGGGCGGCAGCGGGCCGATGGAAGGGCTCGCCGATCGATAAACCGGCGAGGCGACGCGGCCCTTTTGGCCTCCTTCCTGCGTCTTTAGTCGTTTGCTCACCTCAACCGAAGAATAGTGAGGGGATCCACAGCACCAGCTGCGGGAAGATGCAGCACAGCGCCAGCACCAGAACGTTGGCCGCCAGGAAAGGCGCCGCGCCCAGGAAGATCTCGCCGATGCTCATTCTGGTTATCGCCGCGCAAACATTCAGGATATTCCCGACCGGCGGCGTGCATCCCCCAATCGCAAGGCCGGAAACCAACACGACGCCGAATTGCACCGCCGAGACACCGGAATCTTGGGCCGCTGGCAAAAACACCGGCGTCAGCAGCAGGATGGCGGGACCGACATCGATGAACGTTCCCGCGATCAGGATAATGAGCGCGATTACCAGCATCAGAAGTTCCGGTCCGAGGCCAAGGGCCGCCACGAAATCGGCGAGCTGATCGGGGATGCGTTCGAGCGCCAGCACCCAGATGTAGAGCTGCGAGAAGGCGACGATCGCCATGATCTTGGCGCTGGTGATGATGGCGCTGCGCATGGCGCCGGGCAGCTCCCTCAGCGAGGACAGCCCGACGATGAACACGCCGATTACGAGCCCGTAGAGCACGGCCATGCCAGCGGTCTCGGTTGGCGTCGCGATGCCCAACACCACCGACCCCACGATCATGAGCGGCATGATGACGACGACCGCCGATCGTTTCGTCTGCCGCCAGCCCTCAGCCAAGGTGAAGGGCACATCCTCTGTCGGGTAGCCGCGTCTCTTGGCGAGATACCAGACGATGCTGAGCTGGAAGACGCCGACCATGATCCCGGGGATCACGCCGCCAAGGAAGAGCTGGCCGACCGATTCCTGCGCGACGATGGCATAGATGACCATCGCGACCGAGGGTGGGATGATCATACCCATGGTCGAGGACGCAACCGTGATACCGGCCGCGAAACTCTTGGGATATCCGCGCCGCTCCATCTCCGGGATGAGAACTGAACCGATGGACGCGGTATCCGACGACGCCGAGCCAGAGATGCCGCCGAAAATCATCGAGGCGACCACGTTGACGAGGCCGAGCCCGCCCTTCATGCGCCCCACGAAGAACATCGCCAGATCGATCAGCCGCGCCGTGATGCCGCCGGAATTCATCACCAGGCCCATCAAGATGAATAGCGGCAGGGAGATCAGCGCATAGGAATTAAACCCCGCGAAGACCCGTTGCGGTATCACGCCGACGAACATCGGGCGTTCGATCAGAAAATAGAGCAGCGACGACAGGCCGAGCGAATAGGCGATCGGCACACCGAGGCCGAGCAGAAGGACAAGTCCGATCAGAAGGATTGCCATCTCAATCCTCCGGCAGCCAAAGCGTCTCGGTGTTCTCGCGGCCGCCGAGGGTCAGGACGATCTTGAGAAGGCAGAACAGAATGGCCAGCGCCCCGGCGATCGGGATTGCGGCGTAGAAGATTCCCTGCGGCACATTGATCGGCTGCCAGGGGTTGTGCCCTGTTCGGGCGATCCAATCGAAGGACAGATAAACCAAGGCCGCATTCATCACCGCCACGAGCGCCAGCCCGAGGACATAGGCTCCGATCCTCAACTTGTGCGGCAGCATGTCGATGAACACGGTGATGGCGATATGCTCGCGCTTGCTGATGCCCACCGCGCCGCCGAGCGCGCTGGTGAAAATAAAGGCAATGGTCACGAATTCGTTGCCGCCGAGGATCGAGGATTGGAAGCCGTAGCGCAGGACCACCAACAGGCAAGTCAGCACCAGGAAGACGGCGAACAAGGCCACGATCACCCACTCGAGATAGCGGGCAAGGGCCCTGTCGAATTTGAAGAGAAGGTTCATGTGGGGGCCAAGCAGACGGTGAGGCCGGCTCCGGGAAGATTCGGAGCCGGCCCCAATGGCGGCGGAGACTTACCCGCCGGCGCAAGCGGCCACGGTGTCGCGAACCTGCTGTAGCAGATCGGCGTCGAAATGGCCGGCATCGATACTGGCTTGATAGACCGGCTGAACCGCGTCACGGAAAGTCGCGATGCCATCTTCGCTGAGATGGTTCGTGGTCATCACTTCCTCGAGTTGGGCCAGCAGCTCGTCTTCGGCGTCACGCGAAAGCTGGTCTGAATAGGCCGACGCTTCGGCCGCGACTTCGTCGAACGTCTGCTGCAGGTCCTCGGGCAGGGTCTCATACCACT
>JBCCIN010000438.1:0-4131 GCA_039028235.1 Pseudomonadota bacterium | reverse complement strand
TCGCATGGACCAGCAAGACGTGACTGAGCCTAGCCATGGCGGGTTAAGGAAGGATGAACGCGATCGGTCTCCCAAACGAATAGCTCAAAACTTTGTGCGGTTAGTAGAACAGCCCCCATCGAGGCGACGACTCCGGTGGGCAAATGTGGTGATCGAGCTTTGTCGAACGGCGCGCTGATGATGCGTCAAACGACCTTGCCCATCACGATGTTTGGCCAGCGCATGGGCAGCGGGAACGCGCATGATTGGTTTCGTCCATGACGAATGCGCGCGATCGGACCGACTATGTCGAGCTGCAGGTGACCACCAATTTCAGCTTTTTGCGCGGGGCCTCCCATGCCGAAGAGCTGATCGAGACCGCCGCGGCGCTTGGCCTCGGTGGAATCGGAGTGACTGATCGGAACACACTTGCGGGCGTCGTGCGTGCGCACAGCGCTGCTCTCGTCAAGGAACTGCCTCTGATCGTCGGCTGCCGTCTCGACCTTCAAGATGGGCCGAGCTTTCTCTGTTTTCCCGAAGACCGCGCAGCCTACGGCCGGCTTTGCCGTCTTCTCACTCTCGGTCAGCGACGTGCGGAGAAGGGCGAATGCGAGCTTTATCTGGAGGACCTGTTCGATGCTGCGAAGGGCCAGGCGCTGATCGTTCTTTGTCCCGATCAGCCGACCATCGGTGACAATTTCGAACACCAAGTCAAAAAAATCGTCAACAGCCTGGACACCCCACCCTACCTCGCCGCCCACCACCTCTATCGCGGCGACGACCGCCGACGCCTTACCATCCTCGCCGAGCTAAGTTCGCGGTCCAGCGCGCCGCTGGTGGGGACGAATGATGTGCATTTTCATGTGCCGGCGAGGCGGGCGCTGCAGGATGTGATCACTTGCATTCGCGAGGGCTGCACGATCACCGATGCCGGCTTTCGCCTGATGGCCCATGCCGAGCGCCATTTGAAGCCTGGCTATGAGATGCTTCGGCTATTTCGGGGACACGAAGACGCGATCCGGCGGACGGTCGAGATTGCGGAGCGCTGCCGTTTCTCGCTGAACGAGCTTCGCTACGACTACCCGGACGAGCCGGTGCCGCCTGGCAAGACCCCGCAATCGCATCTGGAAGATCTGACCTGGAAAGGTGCGGCCGAACGTTATTCGGCCGGTGTTCCCGACAAGGTTCGAAGCATCCTCAAGAACGAATTGAGGCTGATCGAGACGCTCGACTATGCCCCCTATTTCCTCACGGTCCACGACATCGTCGCCTATGCCAAATCAAAAGAAATCCTGTGTCAGGGGCGCGGCTCGGCCGCCAATTCCGCGGTTTGCTATTGTCTTGGCGTGACCGCGGTCGACCCGACCGAGGTGGATCTCCTGTTCGAGCGCTTCGTCAGTATGGAGCGAAAGGAGCCGCCCGATATCGACGTCGATTTCGAGCATGAGCGCCGCGAAGAGGTCATCCAATATGTCTATCAGCGCTACGGCCGTGAGCGCGCCGGTCTCGCTGCCACAGTGATCACCTATCGCTCGCGCAGTGCGGTGCGCGAAGTCGGCAAAGTGATGGGGCTTTCTGAAGACGTGACGTCAGCGCTTGCCGGCACGGTCTGGGGCGTATCGAAAGGCGGGATGCCGGAAACGAGAGTTCGGGAGGCCGGATTGGATCCGAACGAGCCGACCATCCAGAAGACCCTGGAGTTGACCGAAGAGCTGATCGGCTTTCCGCGCCATCTTTCCCAACATGTGGGTGGCTTCGTGCTCACCAAGAGCCCCCTTTGCGAGGTCGTTCCGATCGGCAATGCCGCGATGGACGACCGCACCGTGGTCGAGTGGGACAAGGACGATCTCGACGCGCTCGGCATCCTCAAGGTCGACGTCCTCGCCCTCGGCATGCTCACCTGCATCAGGAAATGTTTTTCGTTGTTGCAGCATCACTATGAGATGACCCACACGCTGGCCAGCGTGCCGCCTGATGACACTGCCACTTACGACATGCTCTGCAAGGCCGACTCGCTCGGCGTTTTCCAGGTGGAAAGCCGCGCGCAGATGAACATGCTGCCGCGCCTGAAGCCGCGGTGCTTCTATGACCTGGTGATCGAGGTCGCGATCGTGCGGCCCGGCCCGATCCAGGGCGACATGGTGCATCCTTATCTGCGTCGGCGCGACGGCCTGGAACCGGTCGACTTCCCCTCCCCTTCGCCGGACCATGGCCCCAGGGACGAGCTGGAGCGCATTCTTTCCAAGACCATGGGCGTGCCGCTTTTTCAGGAACAGGCGATGCGCATCGCGATCGAAGCGGCCCGGTTCACCCCCGATGAAGCCAACAAGCTGCGTCACGCCATGGCCACCTTCCGACGGCGCGGCACCATCGATCAGATGCGGGAAAAATTCGTCAAAGGCATGATCAAACGCGGCTACGAGCCCGACTTCGCCGAGCGCTGCTTCAAGCAGATCGAAGGCTTCGGCGATTACGGTTTTCCCGAGAGCCATTCAGCCAGCTTCGCGAAGCTGGTCTACATCTCCTCCTGGCTGAAATGCCACTACCCCGCGGTCTTCGCTTGCGGACTGCTGAACAGCCAGCCCATGGGCTTCTACGCCCCCGCGCAAATCGTCCGCGATGCCCGTGAGCATGGCGTCGAGGTGCGCGAGGTCGACGTCAACCACAGCTCCTGGGACTCGATGCTCGAGCCGCTCGACTTGCCAGGACCTGGCCCCAACAACACGCACGCTCTTCGGCTCGGCATGCGGCAGGTCGGCGGCATGAACGAGGAGCAGGCGGCCCGCATCGCCGTCTGTCGGGAAACGCCCTACGCCGACATTCGTGACGTCAGAGACCGCGCTGGCATTCCCGTCCGAACCCTGGAACGTCTGGCGGCAGCGGACGTCTTTCGCTCCATGGGGCTCGATCGCCGTCAGGCACTTTGGCAGGTGCGTGCGATCAAGGCGGAGAAGCCGCTGCCACTGTTCGCCCATGCCGGGGTGAGCGGCCAAGGTGAAGACCAGGAAGTGGCCCTACCACAGATGCCGCTTTCCGAGCATGTGGTGGTCGATTACCAGACGACGGGCCTCTCCCTCAAAGCCCACCCCCTCAGCTTCATGCGCAAGGCCTGTCAGGCCCGGGGGATTCTTTCGACGGTGGACCTTGCGAAGCACCGCCATAATGATCGCGTCGCTATTGCAGGGGTTGTGCTGGTGCGGCAAAGGCCAGGCACGGCCAAGGGCGTCGTCTTCATCACCATCGAGGACGAGGTCGGCATCGCCAATTGCGTCGTCTGGTCAAAGGTGATGGAGCGCTACCGCCGCGTGCTGATGAGCTCCCGCCTGCTGCTGGTGCAGGGTAGGTTGCAAAAGCACGGCTCGATCATCCATGTTGTGGTCGACCATCTGACCGACTGGACCCGCCACCTCGCCCGCCTGGCCGAGGGCAACGTGCCCCGCGGGGGCGCTATTCCGAAAAAGGCGGCGCTTGCCCGCGCCGACGAAGTCACCCGCCCGATCACTGACCCTGATCGCTGGCGCCAGTCACCGCAGCGTCACCCGCGCAATGTGCGCATCATGCCGAAATCACGAGATTTTCACTGACGTCGGAGACCCTGACGATCAGTGCGTGCTGCCGCCCTTGGACGCTTCGATCATCGCCTCGGCGATCTCGATGTCACGCTCCAGCTTGGCCTTGGTCACATCATCCGAAGCGCCGGCAAGGTCATCCTTGGCGAGCCTGATGCGCTTTTCCGCCTCGGCAACATCGATGTCACCGACCGGAACCGCCTCCTCGGCAAGCACCGTGCAGCCCTTCTCATTGACCTCGGCAAAGCCACCGCCGACGAAAATCCGCTGGGCGACACGGTCGCCTTCGTAGATTTCTATGACGCCAGGCCGTAACAGCGACATGAGCGGGCTGTGCTCAGGCAGCACACCGAAGTCGCCACCGGCACCCGGCGCGACCACCATGTCGACCTCTTCGCTCGCCAGGAGGCGTTCGGGCGAAACCAGTTCGAACGCGACTTTACCGGGGGTTGGGCCAGGCGTCGCCGATCCTTCAGCCATCTAGAAACTCCTCAGGCCGCCTCGGCCGCCATCTTCTTGGCCTTCTCGACCGCTTCCTCGATATTGCCGACCATGTAGAAGGCGGCCTCGGGAAGGTCATCAT
>JBCCIN010000437.1:0-4206 GCA_039028235.1 Pseudomonadota bacterium | reverse complement strand
CATCGGACAGGGAGAAGCCGGGGTCGATCTGATCGGTCAGATCGCTGCCGATCGCTGCATTGGCCCAACCAGCCGCGTTTCGCTGATGAAACAGGACGGCGTCCCGATGATACCGGACCCAGTCCTTCCTCTGCCGGCCGACGGTGACGAGAAGGGCATCGAGGGCCTCTTTGTTCAAAGTCTCCAGATCGCTAAGCGGCAGGACACGACCCTTCTCCATGGCCTTGATGAAGGAGGATCGTGAGAGACCGTCGATCAGGTCATCGCCGACATGGTCTCGAACAAAGTCCAGATCATCAGCGTCGTCGAGCTTGTTGGCCATGACGCGGATGGTGACATCATGATCGCGGGCATAGCTGCGATACTGGTCATAAACGCTGAGCGACCGACGTGTCGGCTCGACCACCAGGACGGTGAGATCGAAGCGGGTGAAGAGGCCTGAGGCGAAAGCATCGGCACCGGCTGTCATGTCGACCACGACGGAGGAGTGGTGATCGTCGATCAGATGGTTCAGCAGAAGCTCCACCGACCCCGTCTTCGAGTGATAGCAACGCGTGCCGATATCGCCCTCGTCGAACGGACCGACGGCCATCAGTTCGATACCGCCTTTACGTCTGACGAAATGATCGAAGATCGCGTTCGATCGGCCGAGCGTGAGCAAGCGCGATCCGCGGCCAGGCGGTGTCGTCTTGATCATCGCCGAGTTCGAGGTGATCAGTGGGTTTCCGCCGCGCAGATGATCCTTGATGCGGTCGATCTCAAGCCCCATCGGCGGCAGGGATGCGGCCTCCTCGGGCGTCATGCCGATGGCCGTCGCCAGATGCTGGTTGATGTCGGCATCGATGGCGAGGACATGGCGGCCCTGCTCGGCGGCGTGGCGCGAAAACAGAGCCGCGAGCGTCGTCTTGCCGCTGCCACCCTTTCCGACGAACGCGACTTTCATGGGACTCCAATGCCATGAGCAAGTACTAGGGACAGACGTAATAACGTTACGTCGTCAGGGAATCAACGCTTCGAGCAGATTCAAACGAAAACCCGTTCCTTGATGCTCTCGAGCTGCAGGTACGGTCTGCTCGTTTCTGATCACTGTCGCATGATGCAGTTTTTATGCAGGCGAGCTAAAGTGGTGCAATGCGATGCGATCGCTTCAGCCTGTTAGGTAGTGCTCGGTCTATGCTTTGTGTTTTCGATTTCAGTTTGGACTCTTGCCGGTGGACGTAACAGGAGAGGCGTCTTCGGGCGTGCAATCGACGTCGATCACGGCCCAGATTTATGAACGTGTCCGTGCGGACATCCTTACCGGCGTCCTTGAGCCAGGGCAGAAACTGAAGATCGATGAGCTTCGCCAAGCCTATGGCTCCGGCTCAAGCCCGATTAGAGAGGCACTCAGCCTTTTGACGTCGGATAAGCTGGTCGAACGCGTGGATCAGCGAGGTTTTCGCGTAGCACTTGTTAGCGCTGAAGCCTTCGATGAGCTGCTCACAACGCGATGCTGGTTGGAGGAGCGGGCTATCGGTGAGGCGATCAAGCGTGGCGGCAAAGACTGGGAAGAGCGGGTGGTGCTAGCCGAGTATCACCTGTCACGAACGGCGCGTTCGACCAGCCGAAATGCCTTCATCGCGAACCAGGAATGGGAGCGGTCCCACAAGGCGTTCCACATGGCTCTCCTCTCGGCCTGTGGCTCCTCGATCCTCATGAATTTCTGCGACCAGCTCTATGACCAGAACATCCGCTATCGCCATGTCGCCGGCAAGGTCGCCTATCCCAAGCGCAATATCGAGAAAGAGCATCGGACGATCATGCAAGCAGCACTCGATCGCGATGTCACGTCGGCCGTCGCTGTTCTTCTCGATCATTACCGGACGACCGGCTCCTATTTGACCAAGGCGTTGCCGAGCCGATCGACGACAGAGGCATAACCGGCCTGCGCCAGCCTCGCGGTCAGTTCCCGGCCAGGCGAAAGTCGAAGTCGATCATATAGAAGGGCGTCGTCAGCCGATCCTTAGCTTTGAGGTCGTCGGGAGCGTCGCGTGGGTCGGTATGCTCCCGGTAGTGCATGGTCAGATCCTCACGCACACCGAAGACAGCGTCCTGATCGAGATAGGGATCGTCGTCCGGGAACAGCTCCGTTACCAGCGTGCGGAAGCCGTCCGCTTCGATGATGAAGTGCAGATGCGATGGCCGCCAGGGATGGCGTCCGGTGCAGCGTAAAAGGTCGCCTACTGGGCCATCGGCGGGCACCGTATAGGGAGCAGGGCGGACGGTGGTGAAGGCGTAGCGGCCGTCGTTGCCGACGACCTGGCGGGCGCGGAGATTGTAATCCGGCTGGGCGGCGTCCTGGTTTGAGTAGAGGCCGTTCGCGGCTGTCTGCCAGATCTCAAGCACGGCTCCGGGAATCGGCGCGCCGTCTGTGGTCATCACCCGACCCTGGATGATGACCGTGTTGCCGTCATTGTCGCCCTTGAGATCGCCCCCCACCGGCAGATCGGGCGCGCCCAGAACGTGAAACGGACCGAGGACGCTGGACGCCGTCGCCTCTTCGGGGGAGTTGATCATGTCGACCAGCGAGGAGAGCCCGAGGACGTCCGAAAGGAGGATGAACTCATTCCGCTCCGGCGTCGTAATCTCGGCGGCCCGGGTCAAAAAGCCGATTGCGGTTTGCCATTCCTCATGGGTCAGCTTCACCTCGCGTGAGAAGTCATGGAGATGGCCGACGAGCCGCTCTAGAATGAAGCGCAGTCTCGGGTTCGTATCGTCGCTGCAGTAATCGAGGAAGGCCTGGGTGATCGATTGCTGATCGACATTACGCATGATTGTTACTCCCTCTCAAAACGGCGAAAACCTGGCCGCATACTGCCCCGCTTGGCACTGCCGGTCCGAGTCCATGAATTGGTCACACCAAACCGATGCTGAGGACTGGGAAGCGGATGATCAGGATCAGGACGAGGAGCATGACGACGGCGAAGGGAAGGGCGCCCAGGAAGACGTCCTTTAGCTGAATGCGCTCGTCGTTCAGGGTCGCCTTGATCACGAAGCAGGAGATGCCAAGCGGCGGGGTGAGGAGCCCGATCTCGGCGCCGATCACGGTAACGATGCCGAACCAGACGAGGCTGAGGCCCATAGGTTCGATGATCGGCAGGAAGAGCGGCACGACGATCAGGATGATGGAGGCCGTGTCCAGGAGTGTGCCTAGGATCAGCATCAGGAGCACATAGGCGATCATGATGGCGACGAATCCGGCGTCCATCTCGGTGAGGAGCGCGTTTAGTTCGTTCGGCAGGCCGGCGAAGCCGAGCATGCGGCTGTACATGGATGCGGCGGTGATCAGGAAGAGGATGCTCGCAGTGATATGCCCGGTTTCGATCAGCGCTTGCCAGAAGCCTTGCAGGGTCAGGCGTTTTCTTAGGAGGGCGATGATGAGGGCGACGGCGGAGCCGCCAGCACCGGCTTCGACCGGGGTCAGCCAGCCGGTGTAGATGCCGCCGAGAACGACGAGGATGAGGAAGACGATTGGGGCGGTCTTTTCGAGGATCTCGGCGCGCGTCAACGATCGGTGATCGCCAGTCAACGGTTCGACCGCGTCGGTCGCGCGCCCGCCGATGAAATTGGGTGTGAATCGACCCATGGCGACGATGGCGATGATGTAGGCGACAGCCAGCATCAGGCCCGGCACGATGCCGGCCACGAACATCTGTCCGATCGATTGCTCGGCGACGAATGAGTAAATGATGAGCATCGCGCTCGGTGGGATGATCATGCCGAGCACCGACGAGCCAGCGACCACGCCGACGGCGAAGCGCGGATTGTACTCGTAGCGCAGCATCTCCGGGACGGAGACCTTGGTGAAGACCGAGGCCGAGGCGATCGACGAGCCGGTGACCGCCGCGAAAACGGCGTTCGCGCCGACGGTCGCCATGCCGATCCCGCCTTTGATCCGGCGAAACGCGTCGTTCATGACGTCATAGATGTCGGCGCCGAGGCCGGCCTTCGAGACGATCAGCCCCATGAAGGTGAAGAGTGGCACAGTGGCGAACGCATACTCGGTGACGCTGTCCCCGATCGCGATCTTCAGAAGGTTGATCGCAAGTTCGACATTGTCCCGGATCAGCCAGATGCCGACGAAGGAGACGAGCGCCAGCGCGATCGGGATGTAGAGGCCGAGATAAATCAGCACGATGATCGCGATGACCGAGATGACGCCGATCT
>JBCCIN010000436.1:0-4216 GCA_039028235.1 Pseudomonadota bacterium | reverse complement strand
GGCACGTTCTGGACGCTTGGCTCCAAGGACGGCGATAGCTGGCAGACCATTCAGATGTGGCTCCAGCGCTTCTCGATGCAGCCCGATCCGTCCTGGGCGACCGTCTGGTTCACGCCCGAGCAGATCGGCGTCTGGAATTGGGAGCAGTGGGACAGCCCGGAGTTTAAAGAGCTCCATGATCAAGGCCTGAGCGAAAGCGATCCCGCCAAGCGCGACGAGATCTACAAGAAGATGCAAGGCCTGATGGACGAAAGCGGCTCTTATGTCTTCCTGACCCACGAGGTCGTCGGTTTGATCCACAAGGATGCGATTGCGCCTGGGCTGAAGCCGAACGGGGAGTCGCTGCTTTCACAGTTCAAGCCCGCTTGACCAGCATCGGGGCGGTTCTCTCCGAGCCGCCCCAAACGCCGAATAGGCTGCAATGATGCTTAGCTACGTCGTTAAAAGGCTGGGGCTCGCCGTCGTCATCGTTTCGGTGGCGATGCTCCTCCTGTTCGCGATGATCTACATGATCCCAGGCGATCCGGCGACGGTGGCGCTTGGCCCCCGCGCGACCGAAGCGATGCGGGAGACATTTCGGGCCAAGATGGGCGTCGACCAGCCGATCTGGATACAATTCTGGAATTTTTATAGCGGGGCCTGGACCGGCGATCTCGGCGAGGAAGTGCTGTCCGGGCGACCAGTACTCACGGTGGTTCTGGAGCAACTGCCCTTCACGCTCGCTTTGATCGCCGGTGGCATCACCTGGTCCGTGGCGCTCGGCATTCCGCTCGGCTGTTGGGCGGCGATCAACCGCGGCGGCTTGGCGGATCGGCTGGTCGGCATCCTCTCAGTCGCAGTCATCGCGGTGCCGTCCTTCGTCATCGCGATCTACGCGCTTCTGATCTTCGCCGTGACCCTGCGGTGGCTGCCGGCGATCGGCGCCGGCGAGCCCGGCGATCTCGGGGACCAACTCACCCATCTGATCCTCCCCTCGCTTGCCGTCGGCCTCGGCTGGGTCGGCTATATCGCGCGGATGGTGCGCGCTTCGATGCTCGAAGTGCTGGAGGCGAGCCACATCCGAACCGCCCGCGCCTTCGGCCTGCCGGACAACCTGATCACCTATCGCTATGCGCTCTCGATCGCGATCCTGCCGACGGTCACGCTCCTCGGCGTCGGCATCGGCCAGATGCTGTCATCCGCCGTGTTCGCGGAGATCGTCTTCGCCCGGCCCGGCGTCGGCAAGCTGGTCTATGACGCGATCCTCACCCGCAACTTCCCCGTGGTCACCGGCACGGTGCTGGTCACCACCATGCTGTTCGTCCTCCTGAACCTGATCGCGGATCTCATCGTCGGAGCCTTGGACCCCCGTGTCAGAAGCAGTTTCTAATACTTCGGCCCCAGCGCCAGCCCCGATGGCCGACTGGTGGCGACCCATCCGCCGGCTGCTGCGCGAGCCTATGGGCGTGCTCGGTATTTCTTTGGTGCTGCTGGTGATCTTCGGCGCGGTCTTCGCCGATCTCTTGACCAGCTATGATCCCACGAAAATCTCGCCGCGCGACCGGTTCCAAGCCCCGAGCGCCGAGCATCTTCTAGGCACCGATCAGCTCGGCCGGGATCTGTTTTCGCGCGTGCTCCATGGCGGCCGGATCGCCCTATACGTGGCCCTGGTCACCACGGCGATCTCGCTGGTCATCGGCATCATCCTCGGCCTGATCGCAGGCTACGGTCCGCGCTGGCTCGACAATCTCATGATCCTCCTTTTCGATTCGGTGAAGAGTTTTCCCACGGTGATGCTGGCGCTGGCGCTCGTCACCCTTATGGGCCCCTCGCTCACCGCCGTCATGGTCGTCGTCGTCCTGGTCAATGTGCCGGGCTATGCGCGCATCATCCGCACCCAGACGATCGCGCTCAAATCCTCGGAATTCGTGACCGCCGCCCAGAGCATGGGCGCCTCCAGCACCCGTATCTTGCGCGTGCATATCCTCCCGAACGTCATCGGCCCCCTGGTGATCCTCGCCTCGATGGACATTCCCGTCGTGATCGCCATCGAAGCCGGCATGAGTTTTCTCGGACTTGGCGTGCGCCCGCCGACGCCGAGCTGGGGCTCGATCCTGAATGACGGCTTCGCCAGCATCCGCGACACCGCCTGGATCGCCATCGCCGGCGGCCTCCCGATCATCATCACCACGCTTGGCTTCACCTTCCTCGGCGAGACCCTCCGCGACGTCTTCGATCCGAGATTAAAGGGCCGCTGATGAGTGGTATGACCACATCATCAACGTTCCGTCATGGCCGCCTGGATCAAGGGTATGCGCCAAAGCTTTCCGACGTGGGAGCCGGCCTTCCGATGGGATCGCATCACCCATGACGACGCTCGCTATCGACCGCCTGAACGTTGTGTTCTCGACCGAGGACGGGCCTCTGCATGCGCTGAAGGATGTGAGCTTCGACGTCCCGAAAAACCGGATCGTCGGGATCGTGGGCGAGAGTGGTTGCGGCAAGTCTACGCTGATCAACGCAATCATTGGGCTTCTCGCCGACAACGGACAGATCGAAAGCGGCTCCATCCGCTTCGAGGGCGAAGACGAGCTGACGACGCTTTCCCGCGATCAGATGCGCACCCTCCGAGGGCCACGCATTTCGACCGTCTTTCAAGATCCGATGGGGGCGCTGAACCCCGTGCTCTCGGTCGGGCGGCAGATGATCAACATTCAGTATCGATCGACGCTGTCGAAGGCCGAAAAAGCCGTGCGCGCCATCGAGATGCTTGAGCGTGTGCGCATCCCCGACGCCAGGGACGCGCTCGATCGCTACCCCCACCAGTTCTCGGGTGGGATGAAGCAGAGGATCGCGATCGCCATGGCGCTGATGATGGAGCCCGCCCTCCTGATCGCCGACGAGCCGACCACCGCGCTCGATGCGACCCTCGAAGTCGCGACCATCGATCTCCTGAAGGACCTTCAGGAAAAAATCGGCTGCTCGATCCTCTTTATTTCGCACCATCTGGGCGTGATCGCGGAGCTTTGTGACGATGTCGTGGTGATGTATGCGGGCGAGGTGGTCGAGCGCGGCACCACGCGAAAAACTTTTAACGACCCGCGCCATCCCTACACGGCCCGGCTTCTGGAATGCGATCCGGCAAGGCAAAGTGAAAGAACGAGAAACCTTCCCACCATCCCCGGCGAAATTCCCGATCTTCGAAAGCGCCCTGCAGGCTGCGTGTTCGCCCCGCGCTGTCATCGCCGCCACGACGCCTGCGCCAGCCCACCGCCAGACACGGACATTGGCGATGGCCACCTCGCCCGCTGCGTCCTGGCTGGCTCACCCGAACAAACCGAGGTCATCGCATGATCGGTGATCCCATCCTCGCGGTCGAGGACGTCCAGGTCGCCTTCAAGGTCGGCGGCATCGGGCGTCGCCAATCGATCCTCGGCGTCGCCGGCGTCAGCTTCGAGGTCAAGCGCGGCGAGACCTTCGCGCTGGTCGGCGAAAGCGGGTCGGGCAAGACAACACTCGCCCGCGCTGTGAACGGTTTGCAAGCCATTGCCGCCGGCAACATCACCTTCGAGGGGCAGCGCATCGACGGCCTGGACAAAGCGGCGATGAAGCCGATCCGAAAGCGCATGTCGATGATGTTCCAGGACCCCGTCGGCTCGCTCAGCCCGCGCATGACCGTCGGCGACCTCGTGACCGAGCCGTTTCGCATCCACGGCGCCGACGGCCGGAACCTACGGGATGAGACCAAGCGGCTTCTGTCGCTGGTCGGTCTGCCCGCTGACTTCGCGAGCCGTTACCCGCATCAGCTTTCCGGCGGTCAGGCGCGGCGCGTCGGTGTCGCCCGCGCGCTGGCGCTCGATCCGGCCCTGGTGATTGCGGATGAGCCGACCGCAGGCCTCGACGTCTCGGTGCAGGGCGAGGTGCTCAATCTTCTGAACGACCTACGCGAGCGCCTCGGCCTCGCCATGGTGATCATCACCCACAATCTGCACATCGTGCACCACGTCGCCGACCGCACCGCCGTGATGTATCTCGGCCGCTTCGTTGAAGAGGGGGCGACCGAGGCGGTTTTCGACAAACCGACCCACCCCTACACAGCAGCCCTCCTCTCGGCCAATCCCGAGCCCGACCCGGACAAAGCCAAGGACCGGATCGCCTTGCCGGCCGAGGTGCCGTCGCTGCTCGCCCGTCCCCCCGGCTGCGAGTTCCACACGCGCTGCCCCTGGGTGCAGGACCG
>JBCCIN010000435.1:0-4234 GCA_039028235.1 Pseudomonadota bacterium | reverse complement strand
TGCGCCGAGCGGAGGCTGAGATTGGCTCGCGCTGCGGCAGAAGCGGGCTCGTAGTTGCCGCTCGCACCATTCTCGATGATCGCGTTTCGCAATTTCTCAAGCTCCAAAGGATACTGAGCCCGCTCGATGCGACTACGCACTTGGTCGAAATGCTGCTCCACATAAGCGAACAGCTGGACATTGGCCTGGCTGACGGGCGCTTCCAGAAAGGCTCTTTGCAAGATCAGCGCGTTCCGTTCTCGATCGAAAAGGACGGGCACACGGAAAAAGGACTGATAGGCTTCAAGCGAACCTCGGGGAGGGTGAGAGAATTCGACCCGTATCAAACTTTTGCCGACCTGCAGGATCTCGGAGAGCACGCGAGTCGCCACGGCAACCCCGGCTTCATTGGCCCGTCCATGATCAAGCTGATCCATAGGATGAAAATTGACCAACGCGGCCTCATCGCCGTGTTCGTGAAGCGATAGCTCCAAACGATCCGCCACAACGATGCGGTTTCGTATCATCAAGGTCAGCGCTTCTCGAAGATTGACAGCGAACTGCATGCCATGAGCGAGGCCGCCGAACATGGAAAAAGGTGCCGCCTTCGCCATCTCGAGCGAAGGCACGGCCTTTGGGTCTTCAAAGGCTTCGATCGCCAGCCATAGCTTGGCCAGCACATCGTCGGGCAGGCGGGCTTCCGGGTCAACAAAGTCAAGGCCTTGGAGACCGGTCGCTTCCTCGATCTGCACGGGCGTTAGCCCTCGCGAGAGCGCGAAGGCAACAGTCGTCAACGCCAAGGAGGCCAAGGTCTTGGGGCCCGTCATTTTGGCGCGATCTGTCCGGTTCGATGCGTCCATTGTCCTGCCGGTTCCTTTCGTATTGTTGCAAAAACAAAAGCAGACCGCTCATCCGGAGCTACGTGGAACCACATCGAGACAGTGCTAGTCAGTCTCGAAAGAAGAATCCAGAGGGGCAACGTGACAGTTGACAGATCCAAATGTGAATAGCCGCCAAGATCGTGACGCCAGCAAAGGAACCATTCTGCTTCGTATCAAACTTGTGCTGCTGGTGACGCTCCTGATGAGCGCCTGCGATCAACAGGACGAAGTTGGCGACGAAAACAACGCGCCGATCAGGGGCTTGGTGACCACCCAGGTGACGTCGACGGAAAGATCGACGGTTCGGCGCTATCCAGGCGTTCTCGAACCGACGGAGATCACCTCGCTTTCCTTTGAAGTTGCTGGCAAGCTGGAGGCGCTTGACCTATCGGTTGGTCAGCGGGTGTCGAGAGGCGACATCCTCGCCAAGCTCGACGACACGCAGTTCCTGGTCGAGATCGGGAACAGGAAAGCCTCCGTCGAAGAAGCGGCCGCGACCCTCGATCAAGATGCAGACGATCTCGCCCGACAACAAACGCTCCTGGAGTCGGGAACCGTGACCCGCGTTGCGGTTGATGAGGCCGAGACCGACTTCAAGACGAGCAGTGCTCGCTTGACCCAGGCCGAGGAAGGACTGAAGTCAGCAGAGGAAGATCTCGCCGACTCGGTGATGACGGCCCCCTTTGACGGAATCATCAATTCAGTCGATGCCGACTCGTTCGCAACGGTCGCGTCGGGCACCGCGATCACGTCCCTCTACGACGCCTCATCCTACGAGGTCTCATTCTCGGTTAATTTCGACACGGTCGCGCAGTTGGTGGTGGGAACACCTGCGAAGGTTCGCCTGGCCGACGACCCGGATTCGGTTTTGGACGCCGTCGTCAGCGAACTCGGTGAGCGCGCCGACACGGTGTCATCCTTTCCTGTGATCGTCGAACTGAAGGAGGTGCTTCCGGTCATCAAGGCGGGCATGGCCGTCCAAGTCTCGTTTGAGTTCAACCTGCCCGTTGAAGAGGGCTATCTGCTTCCAATTTCGGCGGCGATTGCCGAAGGTCAGATTCCCGAGGGCGCCGGATCGACTACCACCACCCCGCTCGCCGTGTTCGTCTTCGATCCCCAGTCCAGCACGGTGAAACGCCGGGAGGTGGTGATGGCCGGCATTCGTGAGAATAAGTTTCTGATCATCGAGGGCCTTGAGCCCGGCGAGCATGTGGCGACGGCGGGCGTGTCCTTTCTGCGTGAAGGCATGCAAGTGAAGCTGCTTGAGCCCGAGGAGTAGCGCTTTGGACTTTCTTACGCGCTTCGGGCTCGATACGTCCCGTTTCACCATCCTGATGATGGTCGCCATTCTCTTGATGGGGGTGTTCTCCTACACCAGTCTGCCGAAGCGAGAGAACCCGATCATCACCATCCGCACGGCGGCGGTCATTGCCGAATTCGACGGCATGTCGCCCGAGCGCGTGGAAAACCTGATCGTCATTCCGATCGAACGCAAGATCCGCGAGATCGGCGAGGTCGAAGACATCGAGACGATTATCACCAGCGGTCAAGCGTTGTTCTATGTGCAGCTCTTTGACGAGACCTACGGCAGCAATATCGAAGGGGCGTGGGAAGACCTCCGCAACAAGATGGAGGATGTGGTCGCTGAATTGCCGGATGGCACGGTCGGACCCCTCGTCAACACCGACTACGGTGATGTCGCGATCGCGACGATCGCGGTGACGGGCGACGGGTTCAGCCTTGCCGATATCGAAGAGGTGGCCGAAGACCTGCAGCAGGATCTTTACAGTCTGAACGGAATCACCAAAGTTACGCTCTACGGCGAGCAGGATGAGAGGATCTGGCTGGATCTGGACGTCCGAAAGCTCGCCTCGGTCGGCGTTCAGATCAATCAGCTCCTGGACGACCTTCGAGCGCAGAACGTCATCCTGCCGGCGGGTGAGCTCGACGCAGACGGCACCAACATCGTGCTCGAAGCGAATGGCGATCTAAGTTCCGTCGACGAAATCCGGAACGTGCTGACCAAAGTCTCCGGCCTCGCCGGCTATGTGCGCCTCGCCGATCTCGTGGACGTACGCCGCGGCTACGTCGATCCCAAGGAAACGCCTGTCTTCTTCAATGGCGAGCCGGCGATCGTCTTGGCCGTCGAGATGTCGGACGATAGCGACATTCAAACCTTGGGCCGCGAGCTCGCTAAGCGCATCGTCGATTTCGAGCGGCAACAGCCCATCGGCATCGCGTTCAATGTGTCCACGTTTCAGGAAACCAACGTCACCGTCGCGGTCAACAACGCGCTATCCAACGTCGGACAGACGTTTATCATCGTCTTCATCGTCATGCTGCTGTTTCTCGGCTTTCGCGCGGCCGTGGTCATCGCCTGCATCGTGCCGTTCACGATTTCGTTCGCGCTGGTCAGCATGGGCATGCTCGGTGTCGACATCGAACAGGTCTCGATCGCAGCGGTGATCATCTCGCTCGGCCTTCTGGTCGACAACGGTTTGGTTGTGGTCGAAGACATCGAGGGGCGGGTCAACCGTGGCATCCCGCCCGAGGACGCGGCCAGGAGCGCCGGCGCTCAGTATCTGATCCCGCTCGGCGTCGCGTCTGTTACGACGATTTCCGCCTTCATTCCCATGCTCCTGATCAGCGGCACGGAAGGCGAGTACTCCTACTCGCTTGGCGCCGTGGTCGCCTCCATGCTTTTGGGTTCCTGGCTGACGGCCCTTTACATCCTGCCCTTTTTGAGCGCCAAGCTGCTTAAGCCCAAGGCGCAAAAAGAGGGCGGCGCAACCTCCGGCCTCACGGCAGCCTATGGCGCGCTGACCCGTCGACTGCTGCCCTTCGGCATTCCCATCACGATCGTGACCTTCGCGGTCGTGGGTTTCAGCTTGACGCAGTTTTCCCTGCTCAAACCGGAGATGTTCCCCTATAGCGAGCGCGCCGATTTTCTCATCTACATGGACATGCCCAAGGATGCCGCGATCTCGGAAACCGAGAAGCAGGCGCTCCGCGTTCAAACATGGCTCGGCGACGAGACCATCAATCCGGGCGTGGTCAACACCACCGCCTATGTCGGCGACGGCGGGCCGCGGTTCTACCTGTCGCTCGACCCCGCCGATCCCGATCCGGCGAGCGCGTTTTTTGCGGTTAACACGACCGGCTTGGAAACAGCGATCGAGACGGCGAACCGTGCAAGGCGCGTCTTCATCGAACGCTTCCCTGAGGCCCGTTTCCGGGTAACGCGCCTTGCCCAGGGTGGTGCTGAATCCGGTATGGTCGACGTCGAGATTTCGGGGCCAGATGCGGACGTCCTGATCGCCGCTGCGGCGAAGGTCGAGGCGGCGTTTGACAAGTTGCCCTACCTGACGAAAAAC
>JBCCIN010000434.1:0-4250 GCA_039028235.1 Pseudomonadota bacterium | reverse complement strand
TCTTTGCAAGAGGCATCTCCCCGACTAAGTATTGAACGCATGCGCGTCACCGTGACGTCGACCGGCCAGTACTCGATGGGAGCAGACCTTGATCGATCTCTACACCTGGAGCACGCCGAACGGCCGTAAAGTCTCCATCATGCTCGAAGAAGTTGGTCTTCCCTACGAGACCCATCCGATCGACATTACCGCGGACGATCAGTTCAAGCCCGAGTTCCTGAAGATCAGCCCGAACAACAAGATCCCGGCGATCGTCGATCGGGACAACGGTTATGCGATGTTCGAGAGCGGTGCCATTCTGATCTACCTCGCCGAAAAAACCGGGAAGCTCCTGCCCAGCCGGGCAGAGGCCCGTATGGACGTGATGCAATGGCTGATGTTCC
Organism: Pseudomonadota bacterium; assembly: GCA_039028235.1. Lineage (GTDB taxonomy): Bacteria > Pseudomonadota > Alphaproteobacteria > Geminicoccales > Geminicoccaceae > JANQPX01. Next base: position 3,867 of record JBCCIN010000434.1, on the reverse strand, counting down.
AGATGGGCGGTGTCGGCCCGATGTTCGGTCAGACCCACCACTTCCACCGTTTCGCCAAAGAGAAGATTCCCTACGCGATCAACCGCTATGTCGGCGAGACCAAGCGGCTTTACGGCGTTATGGACAAGCGGCTTGGCGAGACAGCGTATCTGGCCGGCGACGACTACACGATTGCCGATGTCGCCACCTGGCCCTGGGTGTCGCGCTTCGAGTGGCATGCGCTCGATGACAATCTCGACGGTTTTCCCAACGTCAAGCGCTGGTACAGCGAGATTGCGGCCAGACCCGGCGTGCGGAAGGGCTATGACGTACCGGCGCGCGGCCAGGAGATCCCGACGGCGTGAGCAAGCTCGACCATCCCGCGGTCGTGCGTGTCCAGACCGCCCTTCGTGAAAGGGGGTCGGTTGCTGACATCATAGAACTCGAGGACGGGGTGCCCACTGCAGAAGCGGCGGCTTCCGCGCTGGGCACCGAGCTTGGCGCCATCGTCAAGTCTTTGGTCTTCACCATCGACGGCGATGCCGTGATGGCGCTGATCGCCGGCGACCGCCGCTGCGATACCAAGGCGCTGGCATCGGCCTTCGGCCGCACCGGCCTGGTGACGCGTCCCGACGCGGACCGGGTCCGCGAGGCCACCGGCTTCGCCATCGGCGGCGTCGCCCCCATCGGCCATCCGGCACCGCTGGCCACCGTGATCGACGACAGTCTCGGCCGCTTCGACACCATCTACGCTGCGGCAGGCCACCCGCACTGCGTCTTTCCCACCACCGCCCTGGAACTCAGCCTGCTGACCGGCGGCGCCATGGCCAAGGGCCTTTCTTCCGATTGAACCACAGCCAAACGAAACCGCAGCCTGGCGGCCCGGCTTGATTGACAGCCACTCCACCACACGGTTAGAACGGGCTGTTCCCAGGAGGGGTGGCCGAGAGGCTGAAGGCGCCGGTTTGCTAAACCGGTATACTGGGAAACCGGTATCGTGGGTTCGAATCCCATCCCCTCCGCCAATTATACAATCTAACATATTGAAAAATATTAATTTAATTCGATATCCAAGAATCGTCCCCACCAAAATCACGACCGTTTATTGGCATATTGGACCAGCCCAACCTTGTTTGTCGCGACATGCTGCTTTGGTAACGCCATGATCCATGATCGTATCATCGATCAGACCGGTCCGATCTTGGACGACGGTCATTCGCCTTTGGGAACAATAGAGATTGCCTTGAGGACTACATTGGTGCCCCTTACAAAGAAGCTTTCCCGCTAAGACCGAACACGCCGTCGCTTACTCTGAGAAGATTTGATTGGAATGGCATAGAGTTCGACCCTATGCCTGACCACGTCGTAGCCGAACTCCTTGGCGATGAACTGCTTCAGGCGTTCCAAATCGGGATGATTGAATTCATGCACATCGCCTGAAACCAGATCGATCAGGTGATCGTGAGGTTTTTCCTTTGCCACTTCGAAGCGCGCGTAGCCTTCGCCAAAGTCATGGCTCTGGATAATTCGCGCCTCTTCGAGCACGCGAAGTGTGCGATAAAGCGTCGAGAGGCTGATCCTGGGATCGATCTCCGTGCACCGTTTGAACAGCTCATTGGCGCTTGGATGGTCGGTCGCTTCGGTGAGAACCTTCGCAATGGTGCGACGTTGGCCTGTCAGCTTGAGACCAGCATCACGGCATTTCTGCTCGATCTGGTTTTGCATATATCCACGCGATCATGACTAGCTGTCGAAGGCACAACGTTAGCAAACCTTCAAGCACCACTCAAGTGCAAGTTAGAATTATTCTTATTTGAGAGTGGTGAGCTCGTGGCCGATCAGGCGTTAAGGCTTGACCGTTTGCAGGACGTCGAAACCTTCGAAGTTCGGATGGCCAAGATAGACATCGCCATGACTGCCAGCGTCCTTATGCGCCTGGCGAAAAGCTTCTGAGCGCGTCCAGTCCTCGAAAGTCTCACGCGATACCCAAACGGTGTGAGAGGAATAAAGGGTGTGATCATCCGACTTCGGGCCTTTGAGAAGGTGGAACTCCACAAAACCGGGCACGGTTTCAAGATGAGTTTCGCGACCGAGCCAGATCTCTTCAAAGGCTTTTTCCGAGCCGGGCTTCACCTGAAAACGATTCATGGCAATGAACATAAACGGGATCCTTTTCTCGTGTCATGAGGGAAGATGGCGTCGCTGCTCGGGGCGTCAACGTTACTAGAAGCGCATACTTAGCGTCAGGCGAACATCTCGGCCAGCCTCCTTGAGCTCCGAACCGGCCCGCCGGTAGTCCTCATCGAAAATATTGTTAACCCGAAGCCCGACTTCCGCGCCAGAGAACTGGCCGTCCGTTCCTGCCCAACTGATGTAGGCATCATGCACGAGATAGTCGTCGGTCGGGCGCTCGTCGGTCGCAACCCTGTTCTGCTCCTCCGCATAGGTGCCGCGATAACCGACCGTCAGCGCAGGTTCAGCAAAGCGCCATCCAAGATCGAGCGCCCATTCATCTGCCGGCATGTCGACCAGCGGCTCATCGTCCACGAGATCGTCTCCACGGATCCGGCTGTAGGTCAGGCCGCCGAAGAGACTGCCATTGTCGTAGTTTAGAGACGCTTCAAACCCGTCGATCTCAGCCTCATCGATATTTTGGAACGTGGTCGTTCCAGCAAGAAGGTCGACGTCGCGGGCAATGAAATCGTCGGCGTCGGTGTGAAAGTAGGTGACGTCGAAGCGAAGCCCGTCGCCCTCCATTAGTAGATCATCAAAGCCAAGCCGCGCGCCGGCCTCAAAGGTCTCGGTCCGCTCAGGCTGAAGATCAGGATTGGCGATAAAGAAATTGTTGGGAACGATGGGACCGCCCGGAAAGAGCGGAAAGCCACCAGGGAAATGCAGGCCGCTGATGAAGAGATCCTGGGCACGCGGCGCGTTGAAGCCCTCACCATAGCTACCGAACAGGGTCAGAAAATCGGTGACATCGACGCTTGCCCCGAGCTTGAGCGAGGTTTCGCTGTCGGATCGATCGACATCGCCTTCGCCACTTTCGATGTCGAAGGAGTCATAACGAATGCCCGGAAGCAAGGTCAAACGATCGAAAAAGCGAATGTCATTCTGCAGATAGACCCCGACCTGATCGCCAGTCGCATCTGGAAAGCTCGGCAACGCAGTTGGATCTGTGGGATCAGGTGGTCCGCTGGCAGCCGGTCGAAGCGTTGCACCTTCATTCTTATCCCGAAAATACTCGACACCGTAGGTCAGGCTGTTTTCGACATTCTCACCGAGGTCAAAGCGCATCGTGTTGTAGAGGTCGATGCCATTCGTTGCGACTTCGCGTTGTTCGAGACGCAGGTCGCTCAAACGCTCCTCTTCGATCGTGGTGGTCGTTCTATAGGCGACGGCATGGAGATCGAGCCACCAGAGCGATGGCGAGAAATCATAGGCAAGGCGTGCTGTCGTCCGCTCGCCATCCCGGTCGCCCACCTCGCTCGGATCATCGGCCTCGACCTCGCCATTAAGTGCCGTCTCGCCGCTGTCGTCGAACCTGTCGAAGGAGAATTCGAGCCTCTGCGAAGCAGTCGGCTCGAAGCCCATCTTGCCGAGGAAATTGGTTGTCTCTAGTGCCGAGAAATCCAGGGTCGTGCCATCACCGAGCTCGATATCGTTCGAGTCCGCGTAGTCCATAGCGAATAGCGCATCAAAGATCCCGGCCTGGCCATAGACAGCGCCGAGCAGACCCAGTTCGTCATTGGCGGTGCGTCCACTGGCGCTGACGAAGGCGCCCAGCGGATCGCCAGGCGCAAGGAAATCATCGGCATCCTTGGTTTCGACGGAAAGCACGCCGCCGAGTGCGCCACTCCCGTAAAGCGCGGAACTCGGTCCCTTGAC
>JBCCIN010000433.1:0-4258 GCA_039028235.1 Pseudomonadota bacterium | reverse complement strand
GGCATTCCCGCTCTACGCCATCCTCACCAAATCGGCGACCGTCTACGACTTCCAATTCGCCGAGATTGGCATCGAGGAAGGCGCCGACGGCACCTGGGAGGATCTGGGCACCGCCGCCGACTGGGCCGACCAGTTGGCGGCGCCAGTCAATGACGGTCGTTTGCCGACAGCGCGAACCCGGCTTCCCGCGCGCGACATCTTCCCGAAAGATCATTTTTCAGACGGTGCGATCCTTCGATTCCAGGACCGCTCGGCGAGCGGTGGGCTCCTTCTTTACGAAGGTGTCCTCTCCGACCCCGGCGGCATTTTTGAGATCGAGACCGAACAGCTTCGTAAGCTCCTGATTCGGCCCGCTGGGGCTGTCGGCCTCAGAAACTATGTCGAGTATTTTACCACTCCAGCCCTTCGCCGTTCGATCGGCAACAGCCTGTTCATCGCCTCGATCACCACGGTTATCACCGTCACCCTGGCCTTTCTCTTCGCCTATGCACTCACCCGAAGCTGCATGCCGGCTAAGGGCTTGTTCAAGACGATCGCCATGGTGCCGATCCTGGTGCCCTCGCTACTCCCGGGCATCGCGCTCGTCTATCTCTTCGGCAAGCAGGGCATCCTGAAAGACCTGCTGTTCGGCGAGACGATCTATGGGCCGATCGGCATCGTTACCGCGTCCGTCTTCTACACCTTCCCGCATGCTTTGGTGATCATCCTGGTGGCGCTGTCGATTGCCGACGCCCGCCTCTACGAAGCCGCGACCGCCCTGCGCGCGTCCCGCAGGAAAACGTTCTTCACCGTCACCTTGCCTGGTGCGCGCTACGGGTTGATCTCGGCGGCCTTCGTCGTCTTCAACCTGGTGATCACCGATTTCGGCGTGCCCAAGGTGATTGGCGGCCAGTACAATGTGCTCGCCCTCGACATCTATAAGCAGGTGGTCGGCCAGCAGAATTTCGAGATGGGGGCTGTGGTCTCCGTCGTCCTCCTGATCCCCGCCGTGGTCGCCTTCACCGTGGATCGGCTGGTGCAGCGTCGCCAGGTAGCACTGCTGTCCGCACGCGCCGTGCCCTACGAGCCGAAGCCGTCCAGGCGATTCGATCTCTCGATGCTCACGGTCTGCATCCTGATTTCGATCTTCATCCTCGGCCTTCTGGCCATGTGCCAGTTCGCAGCCCTCGTGAAATTCTGGCCCTACGATCTCTCGATCAGTCTGAAGAATTATAATTTCAACGTCGTTGACGGTGGTGGCTGGGACAGCTATCTGAACTCGATCAGGATGGCGCTGATGGTCGCTATGATCGGCACGGCGATCATCTTTGTCGGCGCCTATCTCGTCGAGAAAGCCAGAGGCTTTGCCGCCGGCCGCGCCGCCGTGCAGTTCCTGGCGATGATGCCCATGGCAATCCCCGGCATGGTGCTCGGCCTCGCTTACGTCTTCTTCTTCAACGACCCGACCAACCCGTTGCACACCATCTACGGCACCATGATCATCCTGGTGATCTGCACCATCGCGCACTTCTACACCGTCGCCCATCTGACCGCGACCACGGCGCTGAAACAGATGGACCCGGAGTTCGAAGCGGTCTCCGCCTCCCTGAAGCAGCCTGTCACGAAAATGTTCAGAACGGTCACCGTCCCGGTCTGCATGCCGGCGATCCTGGACATCGCGATCTATCTGTTCGTCAACGCTATGACCACGGTATCGGCGGTCGTCTTCCTCTACTCGCCGGACACCACGCTCGCCTCGGTCGCAGTACTCAACATGGACGACGCCGGCGACATCGCCCCCGCCGCCGCCATGGGCATGATGATTTTCTATACCAATGTCATAGCAAGGCTGATTCACACAGGCCTGAGCTCCGGTGTGCTCAAGCGCACTCAGGCCTGGCGCAGACAACGCGCCTGAGCGCGGGCAGCGTGCCCGAGCGTTAAGGAGGTAAAACAGTGAGCAAACCGGATCTGACGACGCTTGCCAAAGACAAGATCGTGCCCTTTCTCGCAGACATCATCGAGAGGCGAGGCGCTGAAAGCTATCTGGGCGAACAGATCACGATCTCCGAGCACATGCTGCAGGCGGCACAGCTCGCAGAACAGGCGGACGCAGGGGACGAGCTAATCGCCGCTGCCCTCCTTCACGACATCGGCCACTACACCAACGAGTTCCCCGAAGACGCTCAGGATCACGGCATCGACACCATTCACGAAGAGGCAGGCGCCGTCGTCGTAGAACCCTACTTCCCCGCTGTTGTGGTCGATTGCATCAGACAGCACGTCGCCGCCAAGCGCTATCTCTGCGCGACCGATCCCGCCTACTTCGATCGCCTGTCGCCGGCCTCGGTCCACACGCTCAATCTCCAAGGCGGGCCGATGAGTGAAGATGAGGTCAAGAGCTTCCAATCCCATCCTCATCTGGAGGCCATCGTGCAAGTGCGCATTTGGGACGATGAAGCCAAAGAGCAGGACCTGCCGACCCCTGGCTTTAGCCATTATGCACCGATCCTGCAGCGGGTGGTCGACCGACATATGGGATGAGTGCGATGACCAAGCTCGACACGGTCGATGTGCTGGATGGTGGGCAGGCAATCGCCATTCGCTGGGTCGATGGACATTGTGCACGCTTCCATGCCGTCTGGCTCAGGGACAATGCCTTCGACGAAGCGACCCGCTCACCAGCGAATGGTCAGCGTCTCATCACCATCCAGGACATCCCGGAGGCGACACGTATCGAAGAGGTGTCGATCATCGATGACGCCTTACAGCTTCGCTTCGCCCCCGACGGGAAACGGTCCCTTCACCCAGGCGACTGGCTGCGCGCGCATGCCTACGACGTTTCACCTGATCAGCGCCGAGGGCATCCACCGCCGGAGGTCAAGACCTGGGACGGTATGTTTGATCCTGTCGACGTTACCGCTGGCCTCGCCGCGATCACGGAACGGCCGGATGCCCTTCGCAATTGGCTCGATCATGTCAGGCGCTACGGCTTTGCAAGGCTGACCGGCGGTCCTGTCCAGAGCGGCGCCCTCCTCGAGGTCGTCAACACCTTCGGCTATGTGCGCGAAACCAACTACGGCAAATGGTTCGAGGTCAGGACGGAAATCAATCCCTCCAATCTCGCTTTCACCTCGCTCGGCCTGCAGGCCCACACGGACAATCCCTATCGCGACCCGGTGCCGACGCTGCAGGTTCTCTATTGCCTGGAAAACGCCGCCGAAGGTGGTGACAGCCAGGTGGTTGACGGCTTTCGTGCCGCCGAGCGATTGCTGCAGGTCGATCCGGAAGGGTTCGCCCTGTTGTCCACCTATCCCGCGCGCTTTGCCTATGAAGTCGCGGATCGTGTCCGGCTGCAGGCCCGAAAGCCGATGATCGAACTTGATGGCCGGGGCCAGCTCGCCGCCATCCGTTTCAACAATCGCAGCACTGCGCCGATCACCGACGTGCCCTATGACGACATGGCGGCCTACTACGACGCCTATCGCCGCTTTGCCGAGATCATCGACGATCCGGCAATGGCCGTCACCTTCAAGCTCGAACCTGGCGAGAGCTTCATCGTCGACAACACCCGGATTCTGCACGGCCGAACCGGCTACGAAGGCGAAGCCGGGTCACGCTGGCTGCAGGGCTGTTACGCCGACAAGGATGGGCTGCTCTCGACCCTCGCCGTCCTTGAGCAACAAGCGGAAAGGACCTTCGGATGAACGCGCCCGACTACATCTTCGATGCGAGTGAGAAACCGTCGCTGCCCTGGCATGACGTGCCGCTGATCGAAGCGACGGATGAGAGCGTCGAGGGCTATGGCCTTCTGGTCGACGATCCCGAAGGCTTTGAGATCGAGATCGTGCAATGGCCGGCGCAAGGCTGGCGCCCTGTCGATGATGGTACCGGCGACGAGGCGGGCTGGGTCGAGGGGATTTTTCACGGGTCCTGGCAGGGCGACGTGCTCTACGGCACCAACGAGGCCGTCTCCGGCCACTACGTGCTCGGCTGGTCGGTCGACCCACAACAGGCGGTAGCAGAAAATGCGAGCGAACCGCGCGAGCGTGTTCTCCTTTGGCACATGAACTACCATCCCGATGGCGGCCAGCTGTTCTTTCCGCTGGACAAGCAAGCGTTCGTCGTCCCGGTCGCGTTGCCCGGCGACGACCTCACGCCCGACAAGGTCGTCGCCTTCTGGTGCGACGGCTCACGCGGTCTCTATATCCACCCGGGCATCTGGCATGAGGGCATTTTCCCGGTGCAGGACAAGCAGCGCTTCCTTGATCGCCAGGGC
>JBCCIN010000432.1:0-4270 GCA_039028235.1 Pseudomonadota bacterium | reverse complement strand
CGACGGGCCGGCATTGGCCGAGGTGGTGAGGCCGACGATCCGCGCGTCCTCACTTGCGAGCCCCTTGATGACATCAGCCGTATCGTTGGTGGAGCAATCGTCGACGATGATGATCTCGATGGCATCCAGGGTCTGCGCCTGCACGCTTTGGACACAGCGCGGCAGCCACGCGCCCTGGTTGTAGGCGGCGATGACCACACTGATCTCGGGCCGGTCGGACATGGCCTTCACGTCACACTCATGGACTATCGGAATCGGATAAAGGCAATCTCGTCGACGTCATAGCACGGGATGATCATAAGCGCCGACTAGAGATTGTGCGGTTGGCGCCTTTGCGGTCTCGCCCAACTTCCCTCACTGCCGGTCGATCGTCGAGGAGGACTCGGCCTCGATTTCACCTCTGCGTCAGCCTACCATTCGAAACATCGTCGAACTTGCGGTCCCATCTGCAGGTTTGGTCCGAGGGCATATGGTGGAGATCGAGAATGGCCGAAACACGGGGCATCGGTGTCATCGGTTTGGGCATGGCGTCGCTGCCGCATGGAAAGAGCCTGAAAGCGCTCGGCGATCGTGTCACGGTGAGAGGTGTGTTCAGCCCGAGCGCATCGCGCCGGCAGGATTTTGCCGATCGCTTCGCTTTTCCCACAGCCGAGCGTCTCGAAGACATTCTCGATGATCCTGCGATTAGCGCCGTTCTGCTGCTGACCCCGCCGAATGCGCGCCTGAAGCTGGTCGACGCCCTGGCTGCGCACGGCAAGCACATTCTCATGGAGAAACCGGTCGAGCGGACGACAGCAGCAGCGGAAACGATCGTTGCGTGCTGCGAAGATGCTGGCGTTCGGCTGGGCATCGTCTTCCAGCACCGGTTTCGCGAGGCGTCGCTCGCCCTTCGTCAGAAACTGGACGAGGGCGGCCTCGGCGAGATCCAGGCCGTGCAGCTCGCCGTCCCCTGGTGGCGGCCGCAGAGCTACTATGACGAGCCCGGACGCGGCAGCTATGCGCGCGACGGCGGCGGTGTCCTGATCAGCCAGGCGATCCACAGCCTCGATTTGATGCTGAGCCTGACCGGACCCGTGGCGGAGGTGGCGGCGATCGCGGGAAGATCGGGTCTGCATCGGATGGAGAGCGAGGATTTCGTTGGTGCCGGCCTTCGCTTCGAGAACGGCGCGCTTGGCTCGCTGATCGCGACCACCGCCTGCTATCCGGGCAACCAGGAAAGCATCGTCATCACCGGTGACAAGGGTACCGCAAGGCTGAAGGGCGGCGAACTGGCGATCGACTATGTCGACGGTCAGACCGGGCATGTCGGCGAGACCACCGGCAGTGGCGGCGGCGCCGATCCGATGGCCTTTCCTCATGATTGGCATCAGCGCCTGATCGAAGGCTTTCTGGATGCGCTGGATGAGGACACGGAGCCCCGCCCGAATGGCCGCGACGCCCTGGCCGTGCACCATCTGATCGATGCGCTGATGCTGTCGGCAGCGGAAAAACGTCACGTCGGACTGGACGAGAACTCATGATCACCTTCGCCGCCATCGGCCTCGACCATCGTCACATCTATGAGCAGGTCGGGCGGCTGCTGGAGCTTGGCTGCAACTGCAAAGGCTATTGGACAGACGGTGAGCCGCAGCCGCTCGCCGGCTTCGTCGAGCGCTATCCCGGTCTCGCGCGCGTCGAGGACAAGCGCCGCCTGCTGGACGATCCCGACATTCAGCTGATCGTCACCGCGGCGATTCCGTCGGACCGGGCCGCGATCGCGGTCGAGGCGATGGAGGCCGGCAAGGACGTGATGACCGACAAGCCCGGCTGCACGTCGCTCTCCGATCTTGAACGGATCAAGGCGGCGGTGGAGGCGAGCGGACGCATCTGGTCCGTCAACTTTTCCGAGCGCTTCGAAGTGCCGGCGATCGCCAAAGCCGCCGAGCTGATCGAGGCCGGACGCATCGGCAAGGTGGTGCAAACCCTTGGCACCGGGCCGCATCGCCTGAACAAGCATCTCCGCCCCGACTGGTTCTTCGATCCGATGCGCTATGGTGGCATTCTCACCGACATCGCCAGCCACCAGATCGACCAGTTCCTCTATTTTACCGGATCGACCGACGCCGAGATCCTGTCCTCCACAGTCGCAAATTACGCCAACCCCGAGACGCCTGGACTCGAGGACTTCGGCGAGGTCGTCCTTCGGAGTACTAGCGGCCACGGTTATATCCGCGTCGACTGGTATACGCCGGATGGCCTGCCGACCTGGGGGGACGGGCGTCTCAAGATCCTCGGCACCGAGGGCTATGTCGAGCTTCGAAAATATGTCGATATCGCCGGCCGGCCGGGTGCCGGTCACCTCTATCTGGTGAACGGCGACAAGGTCGACTACATCGACTGCGCCGATGCCGCACGTCCCTATTACCGGCATCTGGTCGCCGACATTCGTGACCGGACCGAGACGGCGATGCCCCAGGTCCACTGTTTCAAGGTGATGGAGCTTGCCCTGCACGCCCAGGCCGAGGCGACCCGCCTCGGGCATCTTCGCCCATGAGACTGCGCGTTGCGATCATTGGTGCCGGCATCGGCGCGGCGCATCTGGACGGTTATCTTGCCCATCCCGATCTGTTCGAGGTCGTCGTCATCGCCGATCTCGATGCCAAGCGGGCGGCACGGCTGATCGAGCGCTCCGGCGCTGCCTACATCCCGTCGCTCGAGGAAACGCTGGGGCACGCTGCCCCCGATCTCATCGATATCTGCCTGCCGCCGCAGCTGCACAAATCCGCCATCCTCGCCGCGCTCGACGCCGGAAAGCATGTGGTGTGCGAAAAGCCGCTGGTCGGCTCGCTCGCCGATTTTGACGAGGTCGAAGCCGCGGCGATCAGAGCCGATCGCGTGGTCATGCCCGTGTTTCAATACCGGTTCGGTCAGGGCGTCGGTCAGCTTCTGCATCTGATCGAACGCGGCCTCGCCGGCCGTCCGCTGGTGGCGACGCTGGAGACCCATTGGAACCGCGGCAGCGAATACTATGCCGTCCCCTGGCGCGGCAAATGGGCGAGCGAACTCGGCGGCGTCATCGTCGGCCACGCCATCCACATCCACGATCTCCTGGTCAAGATCCTGGGGCCTGCGACGCGCGTACAGGCCAGGCTGGCGACATCGGTCAATCCCATCGAGGTCGAGGACTGCGCCGCCATCATCATCGGAACGATGAGCGGCGCCCTCGTCACCTCATCGGTGACGCTTGGCAGCGCTCTTGATCACTCCCGCCTTCGCATCTGCTTTTCGGATCTGACGGCGGAGAGCGGCACGCAGCCCTACAATCCCGGAACGACACCCTGGACGTTCACTGCACGGGCGTCCGCCGAACAGGGCGCGGTCGACGACGCCCTTGCCGGCTATCCATCCCATGCCGAGGGCTTCGCCCGTCAATTCGGCCTGCTGCACGCGGCAATCGTCCAGGGCGGCGTACCGCCGGTGACCCTCGCCGATGCGCGCGCGTCCCTGGAGCTGATCACCGCCATCTACCGCTCGGATGCTACCGGACAAGCGATCGACCTGCCGCTGCATCGCGATGATCCCGGCTATCGCGGCTGGACCCCAAAAGGCTGATTGCCGAGGTACGAAGTTTCCGGCGAGGCCCAATACAGGCTTCGAAATATCTATTACGCATCTGCCCACGGCCCTTTAGCACCAACATGCGGCCCTTTCATCGTCGCGGCCGAAAAGAACGCTGTCCGCGCCGGGCATCGCGATCTCTTTTCCGCGGCCCACCAAGACAGGTTGTCTGCCGACCGTTAAGCGCCCGTTAACCCCTCCATGGCATGCTGTTTCACGGTCCATGCGATCCTGGGAATCCGTCCGCCCGCAGGAAGAGGGTTGGGCGAGGCTCGGACTCCCAGGATCGCATGGACCAGCGAGACATGCCTGAGGATAGCCACGGCGGGTTAAGGAAGGATGAACGCAATTGCACTTATGCTGTAGTCGCTTCGAGATAACCCACCAGGCAACTAGGGAACACTGAGCTGCAACCGCCGCACCACGCGCCGGATGGCCCAACCGGGATAAAGGCTGTGCTATCTCGGAAAGCCAACCCTATGCGCAAAAGCGCCGCCCCAATGAGGCTGACATGATCCGATCGCCCCTCATCGGCAGTCAACCCCGCGGCGGGGCGATCGGATCATGTCAGCCTCATTGGGGCGGCGCTTTTGCGCATAGGGTTGGTTTTCCGAGATAGCACAGCCTTTATCCCGGTTGGGCCATCCGGTGCGTGGTGCGGCGGTTGCAGCTT
>JBCCIN010000431.1:0-4273 GCA_039028235.1 Pseudomonadota bacterium | reverse complement strand
CGCTCCGAAAGATCGGCGCCCAGGTTCACCTGCTCCAGCCGCGCGCCGTTGCCCAGGTGAAAGCGGGCCACGGGATCAACCGGCAGTCCCTGATGCGACTTCGCTTCAACAAGATAGAGCGCGGCGATTTCAGCCAAATGGTCGATCGTTGAGGGCGTTCCATCATGGCCTTTCCCGGCTGCGGCAGCCTCTCTCATGGGCGCAGGCAGCAGACCATCTTCGCCCTTGGCAATGTCGGCTTCGACCCAGCGGCGCAGGCCCGGAACGGGGGACAAGGTGACAAAGGTCCGGATGCTATCGAATTCGCTGCGAAGGTCTTCGACCACCTGCTTGATGAGGAAGTTGCCGAAGGAGACGCCCCTGAGGCCGGTCTGGCAATTGGAGATCGAATAAAAGACCGCCGTCGTGGCGGTGCTCGGGTCGAGTTCGTCGCGCTGCTCGGACAGTATTCGACCGATCGCCGAGGGTATGCCATCGGTGAGAGCGACCTCGACGAAGATCAGTGGCTCGTTGGTCAATGCGGGATGGAAGAAGGCATAGAGCCGCCGGTCCGGCGCCGCCACACGCATGCGGAGATCATCCCAGCCGTTGATCTCATGCACCGCCTCATAATGGATGATCTTCTCGAGGATTTCGGCGGGTGTGGACCAGTCGATCCGGCGGAGCTCCAGAAATCCGCGATTGAACCACGAGCCGAACAGATGTTGAAAATCCCGATCGAGCGGCATCAGTTCCGGGTCCGCCCTGACCGCCCGCAGAAGGTCGCTGCGCATGCCGACCAGATCGAGGATGCCGCCGGGCGCGCGATTCAGACGCCGCACGAGTTCCTGGCTGCGCGGCTCGCTTGCAAAATGCAGCGCTCGGGCGGACGCATCGGTCTCATGCGCCTGCCATTCGGCGAGTGCGTGCTCCAAAACCTCCCGATCGACACCGAATCCGGTATTGAGGTCATGGAAAAACGAGCGCTTACCAGCCTCATCCAGCGTTGCATACCGGTCCAGCAGTTCCCGACCGAGTGCCAGTCCGGTCGCCTCGCCCTGCCGTGAGAGCAGGGTTTCGCACAAATCCCGCAAATTCGCCGACTTGGCCTCGGACCTGTCGTCCGATGCGAAGGACAGCGAGCGGCCGACTTCCGTCACGCGCGACAGGATGTCGTTCAGGATGCCGGGCGGGGTCATACCGCCGGTCCCATCAGGAGGTTGGGCAGTCCTGTGACCAGTCCCGGAAAGATCGAGAGAATGACGATTGCAAGGACCATGCAGGCGACGAAGGGCAGGGAGCCGCTCAAGATCGTCTTCAGCGGAATATCCGGCGCAATCCCGTTGATGACATAGAGGTTCAAGCCCACAGGAGGCGTGATCAGCCCGATCTCCATGTTGATCGTCAGGATCACGGCAAACCAGTAAGGATCGAACCCGGCACCGATGATGATCGGCAGCAAAATCGGGGCGGCCATCAGAATCACGGCGACGGGCGGCAGGAAGAAGCCCGCGACCAGCAGGAAGAGGTTGATGAACAGCATCAATGTCCACGGATTGACGTCGAGGCCGCCGATCCACTCGGCGATCGCCTGGGTCACGAACAGCGAGGACAGCATGTAGGAGAAAACGCCCGCAGCACCGATGATGAACAGGATCATCACGCTTTCGCGGGTCGAGTCCCGAAGCACCGCCCAGAGCGATGGGAAATCGTAGAGCCGGTAGATCACGACGGCGACGAGGACGCAGAGCAGCGCACCGACAGCCGCAGTCTCGGATGGCGTCGCCACCCCGCCATAGAGCGCATAGAGCACGCCGATGATGATCGCGAGGAACGGCAGGACACGCGGCAGGATCTCCAGCTTCTGCGCCCAGCTGTAGGTCATCCGTCCGAGTGCTGCATCACCGCCTTGACGCCAGGTATCGAAGATCGACCACGCCATGAACAGGGCGACCAGCAGCAGGCCGGGCACGACACCGGCGAGGAACAGTCGGCCGATCGAGGTCTCGGTCGCGATACCGTAGACGATCATGGTGACCGACGGCGGGATCAGGATGCCAAGCGTGCCGCCCGCGGCGATCGACCCTGATGCGACCGTATCGGGATAGCCGCGCTTCCGCATCTCGGGAATGCCCATCTTGCCGATGGCGGCGCAGGTGGCGGGCGAGGAGCCGGACATGGCGGCGAACAGGGCGCAGGCGCCAAGATTGGAGACGACTAGGCCGCCCGGCACCCGGGTCAGCCATCGCTCCAGCGCTTCGTAGAGATCGGCGCCGGCCCGCGTCGAGGAGATTGCAGCGCCCATGATAATGAACATCGGGATCGACAACAGGGCGAAGTTATCGAGTTTGCCGTAGAAGATCTCCGGCAGAAGCTCGAGCGATGAAAAGCCGTCGAACACGATCAGGAAGCCGGCGGACACGATCAGCAGACCGCTCGCCACCGAGACGCCGGAGAACAGCACCAGAACGGTAAACAGGGCCACCAGGGCGCCGAGGGTTAGCGGATCCATCAGGAGTCCTCCTCGGATTCGCCATGCTTGAACGGCGCTTCTTCACCGATGATCACACCAACGAGGTCGGCGGCCAGTTGCAGCAAATAGAGGCCGAAGCCGATCGGGATCGCGAGATAGGGAATCCAGAGCGACACGCCCCAGACCGTGTCCGATTTCCAGTTCCGCTCCCAGGCGAAATGCCAGAGCTCGTAACCGTAAAATGCCATGACCGCGATCACCGCGATGGTCAGCACCAGGGTCAAAGCCGCGAGTGCCTTGCGTAATGTCGGAGGCAGCAGCATCGGGATGAGATCGACATTGACGTGTCCGCGCAGGAGCTGGACGTAGGGGAGACCGATCATGGTCGCGCCGATCATCAGGTAGACGACGGTTTCGGTCTGCCAGATCGTCGACTGGTTCATCACGAACCGCACCCATATCATCTGGCAGGTGATGAGGACGGACGCGAAGATCATCAGCGCCGCAATGATGCCACAAAGTCTCGAAAGCAGACTTACCGTCCTGAAAAAAGGCCCCTCGGGGTTCATAGGTCGACCGCCGTCATGCCCAGACATGGCGCCTCTCCCACGTCATTGCTTTGAATTTCGCCAGCGGCGCCGGAATGGCGCCGCTGGATCAGTCGTCAGGTTCGGTTACTCGACCGAAAGCGCCATATCGAGCAGTTCCTGGCCACCTGGTGTTTCCTCGGCGAACGTCGTGTAGGAAGACTGCTGCGCGATCTCGCGCCAGGCAGCGAAGTCCTCGTCGCTCATCTCGGCGATTTCGACACCGGCCTCCTTGAATGTCTCAGCCGCTGCGGCGTCGGCTTTCTTGGCCTCTTCGAGATAGAAGGCCTCGGCCTTCTCTGCGCCGGCGAGCAACGCCGTCTGTTGTTCCTCTGAAAGGCCATCGAAGGTCGACTTGTTCATCAAGAGGGGCTGATACATGAACCAAAGCGCCACGTCCCCAGCTGGGGTATAGCAACCGATCTGCTCGTAGAGACGGAAGGAGACGAAGCTCGAAGAGGACGTGTTGGCCGCATCGAGCACGCCGGTTTGCATCGCCGAATAGATCTCCGAGGACGGCATGGAGGTGATCGAAGCACCGGCCGCCGCAACCATCTGCTCGAATGCCTTTCCTGCAGCGCGTGTCTGCAGGCCCTGCACATCTTCGGGGGCCGTGATGCACTTTTCCTTGCCGCCGAATCCGCCTGCGAGATACCCATGCACCAGGACCATCACATCGTCTTCGGCCATGATCTCCTCGAGCTTCTCCATAAACGGAGAGGCCGTCAGCCGTGCGCCGTGATCGTGGTTCTTCACCAGACCCGGCATCAAGGTCAGGTTGTAAGCTGGCCGTTGGCCACCTGCGTAGGAGAGCGGCAGAACGGTCATGTCGAGGCGGCCCCGAGACAGCGGATTGTATTGCTCACGCGGCTTGAACAGAGACTTTGACGGATAGATCTGGATGGAGAGATCGACATCCGCCGCGGCCACCTCGTTGGCGACGATCTCGGCAACCTGATGGCGAACGTCGCTGGTTGACCACTGGTGGCTCAATTTCAGTTCCGTGGCGCCTGCAACACCTGCCGTGAAGGCCATGGTGGCACCGGCGATAAGGGCCTGGGTGGTTTTCATCAGAAGTTTCTCCCTGAATTTTGAAGATGACGCCGCCCCGTCATGGAGCGTATCGGCCGCTTAGGATCATGCTTCATCCTAGACAAAACCAACAGCAACACGTATTCTTTGTCAAGCGTTGTGTATACATAAAAGTTGTTTATGTGCTCACATGGCAGCTGGT
>JBCCIN010000430.1:0-4285 GCA_039028235.1 Pseudomonadota bacterium | reverse complement strand
GCCCTGCTCCCATGAGAGATATCGGCGGGACGCATCGAGATCGCCTTCGTGGCGACCGTGGGCAAAGCTGATAACGTCGATCGCTTGCCCAAGCGGCCGCGGCTCGGCCACCTCGATGAGCGCACCGGCTTGGCGAAGGGCTTGAATGCCGCCCTCGACGATCGCCAGGTCCTTCTCGCCGAGTCGGTGGAGTTCGCGTGCACCGAGTTCGGCATCGGAGCCCTTATCGCCGACCAGCAGGAGACGGTCCGTGCCGGGCCAGGCGGCGAGCTTTGGGCGAATGGCCCAGATCGACGTCGCGACATGCCCTGATGCGTACTCCCAAGACGGCCGGAGATCGAGCAGACGGGCCCGGCCCTTGGAGGTTTCCCGGAGCGCATCGCCGGCACCGATCTTGGTGATGGCAAAGGGCGGTGCTGTGGGGCGAGGTGGGGCCGGGATCGCACGAAGCCGATCGTCCACCTGGGTGACATGAACCTCGAAGCCCAGGGCGCTTAGCCAAACGGCCGCAAGGGCGGCGCGGAGGCCAAGATCGTCTGCCAACACCAGCCGCGATCGCCAGACACCGATCCATCGATCGGTTGTCTGCACGAGCTGTCCGGACCAGACATGAGGAAAAGCGGGCAGAGGGTCGGCGGCGGCTTCCTCCTTCGAGCGGAGATCGAATGTGAATGCCGAGCGCGTGGCATCGTCGAGGAGTCGACGGACATCGTCGGCGTTGATCCGCGGTATGCCTTCGTCGTCGAGAAGGGTGTCGGCGCGTCGGCGCGTTTCGGCCGCCTGATCGGCAGTGATCTCAGGAAGGTCCTGGGGTTCCTGCCCGCGGTCCAGGTCGAAGCCGGCGAGCGCCCAACCTTGGGTGCCATTCTCCAGGGCGTAGATGTCCCGGTCCGGGGCAATTCGGGCAAGACCGAGAGAGCCGATGATGCTTCGCGTTCGCCCGGCGCAGGTCACGACAAGGGGACTGTCATGAGCGATGGCTGGCAAGCGGTGAGCGCTCTCGCCATTGGGGAGGCAGATTGCGCCCGGAATGGTCATTTTTTGGTACTCGTCGGGTGGACGGCAGTCCAAGAGCGTGAATTTCCGGCCCTCTTTCTGCCAATCCTTCAGCGTCTGAGCATCGATAGTCTTCGGATGCCAGCGTGCTTCGGCAAGCTCGCCCAGCGTCTTCGAGGGGACGTTGACGCCTTGGAAGAGCCTATAGCCGGCGTTGGCCCAGGCTGAGGCGCCGCCGGCGATCACCGCAATATCCGAATATCCCATGGAGGCAAGGATTTCCGCCCCCGCCTCCGCGATGCCGTCTCCACCGTCGATCAGGATGATCGGCATGTCCGGTCGCGGAACGAGGTGCCCGACTATTGTCTCCAGCCTGCTGTAAGGAGCGGGGACGGCGAACAACGGATGGCGTTCGGAAAAGGGACCGGCTTCACGTAAGTCGAGGAAGGCGATTTCACTGTCACCGTGAACCCGGCGGTAGGCCTCTCTGGCGTCGAGTTTCTGGATCATGTGCGAATTCGCGCTTCAGATGAGGGATGCGCCGCCGATAACGATCAGCGCTTCGATGAAAATCGAAGGCAGCTTCAACGAGGTTTGCCGCACCAGCCAAACGCCGGCCCATGTTCCGGTTATCGTTAAAAGACCCGTCGCCGAGGCCAGCAGAAAGAGCTGGAGCGAAAGCACATCGAGGGACGGCTCCGTCACATGTCGAGCGCCGCCAGCGATCGTGCATCAAACGGTGCTTTGTCGTCGAACAGTGCTGTCGCAAGGGCTTCCAGCGAGCCCGCGGCCGCTGACCGGCCTGAAAATGTCAGGTTGGCGTTGGCCTTGGCGAGGATGTCGTGCCGGCTCATCGGCTCCCTGGTGCCGCCGCGAAGCTGGGCCTGGCGTTCTTCGACGACGCTGCCGTCGTTGAGCTCGGCGCGGATGTGGCCTGTGTAGTTCCTGGGATACTCGTTGTCCGGGTCGATTACGTAAGCGACCTTGGCGGCGATCGCGAGGGCTTTCGGATCGCGCACAGCCTCATCGGTGAACTGGGCAAGGCCGGCGTCGCCATGCAGCAGGCCGGCGGCGATGGTGTAAGGCGAGGAGAATTTGGCGGCGTAGGCTGTCGGCGGCTTTTGCTTGAGGTCCAGTGGCTCCCAAAGCCGGTGCACCGTGCCTTCGCCGACCTCGCAGGTCATGCTGACGATGTCGTCGGGTTTCAGACCCTTGGCCTTCAGGCGGACCGCGCAATCGATGAAGGGCTGGGTCATGGTCCCGCAGGCATAGGGCTTGAACGCGACGTTCGCCGCCTGCCAGGCTTCGCCAAGGCTCTGGGTGAGCGGCGAAAAATCAGGCTCGATGGATGGTGCGAAGGCGGCGTACAGGCCGTGCACGCCCTCGAACACCGTCTTTGGCCCGACGAAGCCTGCCGCCCCCATCTGCGCCGCGCGAATGCCGGACTGTGCGGCCCACCCGGCGTGCATGCGCTTGGTCCAGCTGCCATCGGCGAGATATTCGATGATGCCCGCCGCCATGGATGCCGCCACGCCGAGCGTGTCCCTGATTTTTTCGGACGGCTGTCCCATCGCCGAAGCGACACCCGCAGCAGCACCCATCGTTCCGAGGATAGCGGTCGGGTGAAAGCCAGCGGCATGCACGCCCTTGCCCGCGACCATGCCGAGCCGGTTCGCCACTTCGATGCCGACGACCAGGCCCTTCGCCACATCGGCCTTCGCAAGCCCAAGCGCCTCGCCCGCGGCGAACAGCGCCGGCACGATCACGACGCCCGAATGCACGGGACAGCCCTCGAAGGTGTTATCGTAGTCCTCGCCGTGGCCACAGGTGCCGTTGATCACGGCCGCACCTGCAAGATCCACCTTGTCCTCGAGACCCCAGACGGTGCAAGGACCTTCCGTATCGAAGGCTGCCCGAACCGCCCGCCCGTAGTCGGTTTCCAGGGCGGCGATCGTGAGCGCAACCGTGTCGATCACGGTGTTTTCGACGGCTTGCCTCGCCGGGCCGGGGATGTCGGCCAGCGTGAGGGTGGCAATCCAATCGGCGAGTTCGCCGGAGACAGTCGGTTCAGTCAACGATAACTCCGTTAATGGCGAAAGTGGGCGAGGCCGCTGAGATCCGTGGCGTCGGGCAACGTCTCGCAAAAGTCCAGCAGTGCATTAGCTTCCCCCTCGGACCAGCCGCCATAGGCGGCGTTCGAGAAGAACTTTCGCACGATCTCGTCATGGTCCAGCGGTTCGTGCATGCCGCCGCGCATGTGCGGTTGGTCGTAAGTCAGCACCTCGCCGGATGTGAGTGTCACCCGCAGGTGACCGCTATAGTTCCGGGGGTATTCGTTATCGGGATCGATGCGGTAGCTGATCTTCCGCGCGAGATCGAGCAGGTGCGGCTCGGACACCTTGGCATCGTCGAACTGAGCGAGGCCGGCATCGTCCTCATAAAAGCCGAGAGCCATGCAAAACGGCATCGAGAATTTCGCGGCATAGCCTGATGGTGGGCAGTGCTTGGCGGCAAGCGGTTCCCAGAGACGGTGAACGAGCCCTTCGCCGGTGTCGCAAAGGATGCTTTCGATGTCGTCAGCGTTGATACCATCCCGTCCAAGGTGCCGGGCGCAGTCGATATAGGGGTGAATCATGGTGCCGCAGGCATAGGGCTTGAACACGATCCTGGTCATGTACCAATCGTCGCCGAGGCCGTCGGTCAGATGGCTATATTCGGGCATTGCTGTCGGTGCGAAAGTCTTGAAGAAGTTGTGAGCGCCATCGAACACGGTTCGGGGGGCAAAGAAATCGGTCCGCGCGATGAGGGCGGCTTTCAGGCCGGACTGCGCTGCCCAGCCGGGGTGAAGGCGCTTGGTCCAGGCGCCATCGGTCAGATATTCGATGATACCCGACGACATGCTGGCGGCGATGCCGAAGGCGGCGGTCAGGCGGTCACGACCCAGGCCGAGGGCGACGCCTGCCCCCGCCGCCGCCGCCAATGCCCCAATCACGCCCACGGGGTGGAACCCCGCGCGATGCATGTGGCCAGCGGCGACATGGTTCAGACGGCACACGGCTTCGAGACCGGCAGCGATGCCGAGCAGGGTGCGCGCACCCGACAGCTTGTGACGTTCGGCAACGGCGAGGACCGCAGGGATCACCATGGCGCCGACCCGGATCGGCGCGCCCTCCAGCGTGTCGTCAAAATCCTCGCCGTGAATGGCGACCCCGTTGGCAAGGGCTGCATCCTGCATGCCGAGTGCGTGCCCATGGCCGATTGCGGTGCAGGGTCCGTCGCCATCGGTGCT
>JBCCIN010000429.1:0-4338 GCA_039028235.1 Pseudomonadota bacterium | reverse complement strand
TCCGGCAACGGTCAGATGGTCTCCGTCCTTGCCCGTCTCGCCGATCTCACCGGCGATGAGGCCTGTCGCGAGCGGGCCGACGCCCTGATCCGCGCCTTCGCGGGCGATGTCCGAAAAAATCCGCTTGGCCATACGAGCCTGCTCACCGGCCTCACCATGCTGGATCGGCCCGTGCAGATCGTCATCGTGTCCGGCCCCGGTGCGCCCGGGAGCGCTGACTTGCTTAAGGCAGCTCTGAAGACGGCGCCCCCCGGCGCAACCGTTCAGGTGGTGGCTGAGGATGCCGCCCTGCCCCCGGGACACCCCGCGCTAGGCAAAGGACAGGTGGACGGCAAGCCCGCGGCGTATATCTGCGAAGGCCAGACCTGCCGCCTGCCGATTACCGAGGCGGCAGCCTTGGCGACAGAGCTTCGTCCGTCCTGATCCTTTTTGACGATCAGGACAGCTCGTCAAGCAAGGCGGCGCCGATCTCCTGGCCGGTCGACATTTCGTAAGGCAGAAAACTCGGTACCGGGTTGTATTCGAGAACCCACCAGTTCTCCTCTTCGTCGACGAGAAAATCGAAGCCTGCAATCAGTAAGCCCTCCTGCCTTGCGACGTCAACGCAACGTCTGGCGATGGCATCCGGCACCTCGGTCACACCATAGGTGGCTCCGTCGCTGTTGAAGCGATAGTCGACCGCCGGGCATCGGATCTCGGTCGGAAAGATCTTGTCACCGACGGTATGAATGCGCACCTCGCGCCCTCTGATCAGCTGTTGCACGATCACCGGGCAGCTGCCTTCGGTGAGACGTTGCAAAAGTTCGTCGTCCAATTCACGGACCTGCGAGCGCAATCCCGAGATAGACTTGTAGACGGCGCCGCCGGGGTGACGATCGACGAATAAGCGCACCGCATCGGCGTCGTTGGATGCGACCCAAT
Organism: Pseudomonadota bacterium; assembly: GCA_039028235.1. Lineage (GTDB taxonomy): Bacteria > Pseudomonadota > Alphaproteobacteria > Geminicoccales > Geminicoccaceae > JANQPX01. The sequence goes on along the minus strand of JBCCIN010000429.1, from coordinate 3,417 downwards.
CCGGCACCCGAAAGCCGCGCCTGCTCAAATGCATCATCTGATAGGGTTTCGAGCTGTTGGAGCGTCCAGCGGAGGTGGGGTTGGCGACTGGGCAGGGGAGGAGCGAGACGAACTGATGAAGTGCCTCCCGGCGCTCTCCGATGAAAAAACTACGTTCGTCCGCTTCGAGCTCCAGCGCTGGCGGCAAGTCCGGCTCCGGCGTGAAACGCACCAGCGCACCGGTCAGATCGGCGGATGCGACGGTTTCCCGTTCCAGAAAGATCTCGCCGCCACCCTCGTCGAGATCGAACGACCACGAGCTGCCAAGGCCGCTTTCGGTCAGTTTGATCGTTTCGATACCGCGCTGCGACGCCAGCCAGTCCAGATAGTTGGTTGCCAGATCCTGGTCATTGCCAATGAGTGCGATGGTCATGAACCCGCTCCAAGATGCGCGTTGCCACGTTATCGGCAATCGATGGCTCGAGATTTGGCAGAACATCGACGGACATCACGGCACCCTGTTCGGTGACCGCGACCTCCGCGAGATCGATGCCGTGTTCGCGAAGAGTCCTGCCGACGTCTGGGTCCAGCCACTTCGCCTCGCGGCCAAGTGCCTTCCCCTCGAAAAGAAGGTAGGTTTCGGCGACCTCATCGTCGGTGGTCGCAATGCCAAGCATGGTGGCCAGTTGGTCGCCGGGCTTAAGTCGGCGGCCGCCATAGCGATAGGGCACCCAGCTTCCGCGCGACTGAGCCCCACCGAAGCGAAACGCGGCCAGCGCGGTGTCCGCATCTTTCAAGGTGCGGCGCCAGACCGGCCAGCTCATACCTTCGTACCATGTGACTGCATCAGGCATGACCGGAGCGTAGACGGTCTCCAGATGGCAGGCGGCGAGCATGAAAGCGCGCATCTCACCCTGAACGAAGGCAACGTCGCGCTCAACAAAGCTTTCCCCGATGATACTTTGCGGATGGCAGCGCAAGAGGAGCATGTCGATCACCCGGCCATCGAGCTTCAACGTATCATTGTCGAGCTCCACCCGGTGATTGACGATGTCGTCAGGTGGCAAATGAAGGCAGGAGATCTGCCGATCGACGGCCTGGATCAGCAGATCACCGCGTGAACCGACCAGTAGGGCCAGCGGCCCGTCTTTCGTGGCAGCACACATGGCTGCACCTCGTCTAGGAAGATGCAATTGATGGATGGAGGTGATCCCCGGAGCGATTGAACCCGCTCCGGGGATCGAGCGGCGCTATCGGCCGGAGCCGCGCGATGCCAGCCTGGTTTCGATCCGATCGGCGAGCTGATCGATCACCGTATCCGGGATGCTGACGCGTGGGTCCACACCGAGGAAAGGCTCGAGTTCCACTTTCTTCTTCTCGTTGATTGGTGGGTTGACGATGGGTTCAAGTTCCACCTTCTTTTTCTCGCCCCGCCAGCGGACGATGATGTCCTCGAAGTCTCGCCAACGAAGTTTGCCGAAGTTTTCGGGTTCGACCAGCAGTTCGACTTTCTTCTTTTCGGGCCAGATTGACAGGCCCTGAACCGCGATCTCGCTCGCGTCGAGCATCTGCAGAAAGTCGGAGGCCGACATGTCGGCGAGTTTGGTATCGCGAAGCTTGTCAGGATCGATGGCAGCCTTTTTTCCGGCCATGGGAATCTCCAATAGATTGACGGGATAGCAATCACTTGATTGCTCAACCGTAAGTCCCCATGCCAGCGATCGCAGTGAACTGTTTCACATGTTTCAAATTTACGATGAATTTGACCTGATAAGCTTGGACGCGCCCGCCAGATCAACCCGCCGGCTGGCAGCCGGTCAGCTCGGCCGAATGCCCCTTAGCCGCTCGTTTCGCCGCCGGAGCAGTTCCATCGCCGTCAGGAGGCCGATGGAGATGATCACCAGGATGGTGGCCACCGCGAGGATGGTCGGTGAGATCTGTTCGCGAATGCCGGACCACATCTGACGCGGAATCGTGCGCTGCTCGGGGCCGGCGAGGAAGAGGACGGCGACCACCTCGTCGAAGGAGGTGATGAAGGCGAAGAGACCGCCTGATATCACGCCCGGGATGATGAGTGGCATCTGCACCTTGAAGAAGGTGCGCACCGGATTGGCGCCGAGGGAGGCCGCGGCGCGCACCAGGCTGTTGTCGAACCCGACGAGGGTCGCGGTCACGGTGATGATGACGAAGGGGGTGCCGAGGGCGGCGTGCGCGAGGATGACGCCGATATAGGTCTGGCTGAGTCTTACTTGACTATAAAAATAGAACATGCCGGCGGCGGTGATGACCAGCGGCACGATCATCGGCGAGATCAGGATCGACATGATGACGCCACGATAGGGCATTTCCGAACGGGACAGGCCGATCGCGGCAAGCGTGCCAAGCGCCGTGGCGATGAGCGTCGAGGCGATGCCGATGATGAAGCTATTCTTCATCGCCCGCACCCACTGGGCATTCGCCCAGGTATCCGCCCACCAGGCGAGGCCCTCGGCGTTGGGATTGGCCATCCCGTTGGCGAAGATGTCCCGGTACCAGCGGAGGCTGTAGGCGTCCGAATCGAAGCTGAGCATGCCCTGAGTGAAGCTGAAATAGGGCTGCGCGTTGAAGCTGAGCGGGACGATGATCAGGATCGGCGTGATCAGGAAGATGAAGATCAGCGCGCAGATCACGCGAAAGCCATAATACCAGGCCCGCTCGCCAGTGCTCGCATATGGCGGAAGCTCACTCATATGGCGCGGTGTGGCATGGCCACCTCATTAACTTGACGGAGACTCTGCAAGGACGCCGCTGCCGATTTCCTGAGCGTTCGTGCGGCGGATACGTTACTGGCCAGGACTCGCTGCCGATCGCCAGATCGCCACGTCCCCGCTGGGCGTCGCCGCAAAGTCAATGATGTGGCCACGCCACTGGTCATGGCACTCATCCTAACTTCATGTTGTCGATTCCTACGAGGCGGTCGTAGAGCCAGTAGAGGGCGAGGACGCCGGCGAGGAGGAAGATTGCGAGCGCTGCGGCGAGCGACCAGTTGAGCGATCGCTGCATGTGGTAGGCGATGAAGTTGGAGATGAGCTGGCCGTCCTGACCGCCGACAAGCGCTGGTGTGATGTAGTAGCCGATCGCCAGGATGAAGACGAGGAGCGAGCCCGCACCGATGCCGGGGATGGTCTGGGGTGCGTAGACCCGCCAGAACGCGGTCCAGTTGGTGGCGCCAAGCGACCTCGCGGCGCGCATGTAAGACGGCGAGATGGTCTTCATCACCGAATAGAGTGGCAGAATCATGAACGGCAGCAGGATGTGGGTCATCGCGATCAGCGTGCCGGTCATGTTGTAGATCAGGGAAAAGCGCTGGTCGTCCGAGGTGATGCCGGTCACCACCGCAATGTCGTTCAGCACACCTTCGCCCTGGAGCATGGCGATCCAGGCGGTGGTGCGCACCAG
>JBCCIN010000428.1:0-4354 GCA_039028235.1 Pseudomonadota bacterium | reverse complement strand
GCCTCCTCCAGCCATGCGAGCCTGGCTCAGCTGCGCGAGCAGCCGGAAGCGATCATGGACGCTTGCGAGGAACTCGGCATCGACGAACTCTACATGCCGGCTGTGCCGCCCGAGGATCGGGACATGGATGCCGCAGGCTGGCGCGCTCTTGGCGCCGAGCTTGGCGAGATGGCCGAAGACTTCCAGATGCGCGGCCTGCATCTCGGCTACCACAACCACCATTGGGAGCTGACGCCGAAGGAAGGCGACAAGACGGCGCTGGAGCTGATTTTCGAGGCCGCAGGTGAGACGCCGCTCAACTGGCAGGCCGACGTCGCCTGGCTGGTCCGGGGCAAGGCTGATCCTGACATATGGCTTGCGCGTTATGCCGATCGCCTTCGTTCGGTCCACGTCAAGGACATTGCGCCGGAGGGCGAGAATCAGGAGGAGGACGGCTGGAGCGATGTCGGTGACGGTACGCTTGATTGGCCGAGGCTTTGGGAAGCCTGTCGTGCTCATGGCGCCGGCTGGATGGTGGTGGAGCACGACAAACCCGCTGATCCCGCGGGCTGCGCCCGTCGTAGCTACGATTTCCTCACCAGCATGACGGTATGATGCGGCCATGACCAAAACCACGATCGGCATCATCGGCTGCGGCAATATCAGCGAGGCCTATTTGAAGGGGGCGGCGCGCTCGGATCTGATCGAGATCAAGGCAGTTGCAGACATCAACGCCGAGGCAGCTGCGCGCAGGGCGAAAGCCTACGGCATCGAGCCCATGCCGGTCGACCGCTTGCTCGCGGACGGCGACATCGAAATCGTCATCAACCTCACCGTGCCGCTCGCTCATGCCAGGGTCAGCACATCCATCATCGCCGCCGGCAAGCATGTCTATTCGGAGAAACCACTCGCTGCGACATTGGCTGACGGCCGCGCGATCGCTGCCGCTGCAAAAGCCGCCGGTGTCAGGCTCGGCTGCGCGCCGGACACCTTTCTGGGGGCAGGGCATCAGACATGCCGGGCGGCGATCGACGCTGGGAGGATCGGCAAGATCATCGGTGGGGCTGCCTGCTTCTGGAGCCATGGCATGGAGCACTGGCATCCCGATCCGACTTTCTTTTTCAAGCCGGGCGGTGGCCCGGTCCTGGATATGGCGCCCTATTACCTGACCACACTGATCAATCTGATCGGTCCGGTGTTGAAGGTGACGTCGGTCGCGTCCCGCGGCAGCGATGTCCGCACCGTCACCAGCGAGGGGCCGATGACCGGCAAAATCATCGCGGTCGACGTGCCGACCACAGTGAACGCTGCCCTCATGCTGGAGAACGGCGCCAATGTCGCGCTGACTACAAGCTGGGATGTCTGGCAGAGCGAGCGTTTGCCGTTCGAGCTCTATGGCAGCGACGGCTCGATTCTGGTGCCCGATCCCAACTTCTTCGGCGGCAGCCCGAAAGTCTCGGACGGCGAGGGCGGCTGGCAATCGCTGGACATCGGAGGCTTCGCCTATGGTCTCCCCAACCGGAAGGACGGCCGCGGCCGTGATGTCGCTGACTATCGCATCATCGGTCTCCTGGACATGGCAGCCGCAATCCATGCCGATCGCCCGCATCGCGCCAGCGGCGCCATGGCATTGCACGTGCTTGAAGTCATGGACGCGCTCAGCCGCTCATCGGAAGAAGGTCGTCACATCGCCATCGAAAGCCGCCCCGAACGTCCGGCCCCGCTGTCGAAGGGCGATGGCGAAGCGGTCTTTTCCTGAGGGCGAGGAGGCCGGGATCGACGTCCGATCCGGGGTGTCAGCCTTGCCGGCCGGCGCTCAGCATTGACGCCTTGAATTCGCCAGCTGAGGAGGCGAAACTTCGAAGACGGCTCAAAACTGTGAAATGGCTTTGCAGTCGCTGGCGGAGAAGGCCAAAGCTGAATCAGAGAGGCAAAACGAGCCGAACAATGGAGAGCAACATGAAACGACTTCTGGGAACTGTCGCCGTTATGGCATTGGTGACGCAATCGACGGCTGCCGTGGCGGCCGAGTGCACCAATGACGTCTGGAACAAGGTGATGGAGGCTGGCAAGGTCGTCATCGGCGTCAAGGCGGACTACAAGCCTTGGGGCTATCGTGACGAGAATGGCGACATCGTCGGCATGGAGGTCGACATGGCGCAGGACGTCGCCGACGCCATGGGCGTCGAACTGGAGCTGGTCGCGGTCCAGTCCTCGAACCGCATGCAGTTCCTGGAGCAGGGCAAGATCGACATGATGATCGCCACCATGTCGGATCGCGCAGACCGCCGCGAGATCGTCGGCATTCCGGGGCCGAATTATTACACCTCGGGCACCAACATCATGTCACCCAAGGCGCTTGCCTTCACGGAATGGGAAGACCTCCGCGGCAAGCCCGTCTGCGGCAAGCAGGGTGCTTTCTATAACCAGATCGTCGAAGAGCGCTATGGCGTCGAGGTCGTCGCGTTCACCGGCAATGCCGAAGCCAAGCAGGCCCTTCGCGACAAGAAGTGCGTCGCCTGGGTCTATGACGACAGCTCGATCGGCTCCGACCTCTCGTCGGGCAACTGGGATGAGTTCGAGATGCCGCTCGCGTCCGAGGACGACAACCCCTGGGGCCTCGCCGTGCCGATTGCCGAGCAGAGCTGCGTCTTCGGCAACTTCATGTCCGGCATGCAGTATAACTGGCACCGCTCCGGCAGGCTGATCGAGCTGGAGGCCAAGTGGGGAATTCAGCCGACGGCGTATCTGAAAGCGCAGACCGAAAAGTTCAGCGATTGGATCGAATAACCACCTGACGAAACCCGCCCTCTCCCTCGCGGAGGGGGCGCCTTCTTCGGAGGGTGGAAGTGGAAGAGTTCTTCCGCGAGCTGGCGGCGGATGCGCCACGCTGGAACTTCATCTGGATGTATGATGAGCGCCAGCAAGGCAAGGTGCTCGCTGGCCTCTGGATGACGGTCAAGCTGAGCGTGCTCTGCTTGATCTTTTCCGTGATCATCGGCCTGGTCGGCGCCTGGATGCAGGGTGCGCGCTCCCGGGTCGTGCGCGCCATCGTTCAGGGCTACATCCAGTTTTTCCGAAACACGCCGCCGCTCGTCCAGCTCCTCTTCTTCTACTTCGCACTCGGCCAGTTCACGCCTGTGGTCACCGGCCCGGATGGCTGGACGGAGCAGCCGATCATCTCGAATGTCGGCTGGGCGGTGATCTCGCTTTCTTTCTTCGCTGGCGCCTTCAATGTCGAGATTTTTCGCGCCGGCATCGAGGCCGTGCCTGAATCGACCGTCGAGGCCGCCGAGTCCCTCGGCTTCTCCCGGCTACAGATCTACATCTATATCGTCCTCCCGCTGGCCTTCCGGGTTTGCTTGCCTGCCCTTAACAACAACCTCGTCAACTTGGTCAAGACGACGACGCAGGCCTACGCGATCGCCGTGCCGGAGCTGCTCTATCACTCCGTCTCGATCTGGAATGACTTTCCGTCCGCGCAATATCCGACGATGATGCTGGTGTTCTTCGCCTACATCATCCTGGTCGCGATCCTGGTCTTTGGCATGCATCGCTGGGAGCGCGCGATGAAGATCCCGGGCTACGGCACATGAAGCGGATCGCCGGCATCACGTCCCCCGGGCAGACCGACCTTCCGGTCCTGAAGCCTTTCGATGTGCGCGCCCACTCGCCCGATGGCTATCTCTTCGTCCGTTGGCTGGCGAACCTTCCCTGGTACACGCCCTTCCTGATCCTGGCGGTCGCTTTGGTCTGGCCGGCAATGACCATGGCGCAAAACCGCTACGGCACCGGTGACGCGTTCGATGCGCTTTGGCGCTGGATGCCGTTTCTCCTCTGGTCCGGCTTTTTCTTCAACGTCCTGATTTCCGTGCTCGCCATGGGCATCGGCACCATCGCGGGCGCCGCCGTCGGTCTTGCCCAGATCTCGCAAAGCGGACCCGTTCGCGCCGTCGCCTGGTTCATCACCCAGCTCTTTCGAAATTCACCCTGGCTGGTCCTCCTCTTCATCGTGCTCCTGGCCTTCCCCTTCCAGATCCGGATCTTTGGGACGACCATCCCGATCCCCGACTGGATCAAAGGGGTGATCGGGCTTTCACTGCCGATCATGGCCAACATCTCCGAAGTGGTGCGCGGTGCTGTCCAGTCTGTGCCAACCGCACAATGGGAGGCATCCGAGAGTCTCGCCTTCACCCGCCGCCAGACCCTTTGGCAAATCATCCTGCCGCAATGCTACAAGCGCATGCTGCCGCCCTGGATGAACTGGTACGCCATCCTGACCATGGCGACGCCGCTTTGCTCCCTTCTCGGCATCGAGGAGATCATCACGCTCTCCCGCCAGGCGATGGAAGCCGAGGACAATCACCCCGAGCTG
>JBCCIN010000427.1:0-4387 GCA_039028235.1 Pseudomonadota bacterium | reverse complement strand
GACAGCCTGCTCGAAAAAGTGACCGCCTGGGCGCCGAGTCCCGAGGAGGCGATCGCGCGCATGGACCGCGCCCTTCGCGAGTTCCGCATCCGCGGTGTCGCCACCAATCTCGCCTTCGTCGAGAATCTGATCGACCACCCCACTTTCAAGGCGGCCGAATACACGACCCGCTTCATAGACGAGCATGAGGAGCTCTTCGACTTTGCGCCGAGAAGGGATCGCGCGACCCGCCTTCTCACCTATCTCGCCGACGTCACCGTCAACGGCCACCCCGAAGTCAAGGACCGCCAGCGCCCTCCAGCTCACGCACTGCCGCCAGTGGCGCCCAAACCAAAGTCGGAACAACCGCCCGCCGGCACCAAGCATCTCCTCGACGAGCTCGGCCCCAAGGCCTTTGCCCAATGGATGAAGAAGGAGAAGCGCCTCCTGATCACCGACACCACCATGCGCGACGCCCATCAGTCGCTGCTCGCTACGCGCATGCGCAGCCACGATATGGTCACCATCGCCGGCAGCTATGCCGCCAATCTGCCGACAATGTTCAGCATGGAATGCTGGGGTGGTGCCACCTTCGACGTCTCGATGCGCTTCCTGCAGGAATGCCCGTGGGAACGGCTTCGAGATCTTCGAAAAGCCATGCCCAACATCCTGCTGCAGATGCTGCTGCGCGGCTCCAACGGTGTCGGCTACACCAGCTACCCCGACAATGTCGTCAAAAGCTTCACCCGCCAGGCGGCAGCGAGCGGAATCGATCTGTTCCGCATCTTCGATTCGCTCAACTGGGTCGAAAACATGAAGGTTTCGATCGAGACCGTGCTGGAAACGGACAGGCTCTGCGAGGCGGCGATCTGCTACACCGGCGACATGCTCGATCCCGCGCGCAAGAAATATGACCTCGACTATTATCTCAGACTCGCGCGCGAACTGCAGGCGGCCGGTGCCCATATCATCGGCATCAAGGACATGGCCGGCGTCTGCAAGCCAGATGCCGCTGCCTTGCTGGTGAAAGCGATCCGCCGCGAGACCGGATTGCCCATCCATTTCCACACCCATGATGCCAGCGGCATCGCCGCCGCCTCGGTGCTAGCAGCTGCGGAAGCCGGGGCCGATGCGGTCGACCTCGCGATGGACAGCCTCTCCGGCCTCACCTCGCAGCCCAATCTCGGCGCGGTGGCGGCGGCGCTTGCACGCGACAAACGGGCGACCGGGCTGGATGCTGAGGAAATCCGCCGTTTTTCCGACTACTGGGAGGCCGTGCGCTTTCAATACGCGGCGTTCGAGAGCGACATGCGCGCCGGCTCCTCCGAGATTTACCTGCACGAGATGCCGGGCGGGCAGTTCACCAATCTGAAGGAGCAGGCGCGCGCCATGGGCCTGGAAGGCCGCTGGCATGAAGTCGCCAAGGCCTATGCCGACGTCAACATGATGTTCGGCGACGTCATCAAGGTGACGCCCTCCTCCAAGATCGTCGGTGACATGGCACTCTCCATGGTGGCGGCCGGTCTTACCCGCGAGGACGTCGAGAACACGGAGAAGGACGTGTCTTTCCCCGAATCCGTGGTCGGCTTCTTCAGAGGCGATATCGGGCAGCCGCCGGGCGGCTTTCCGAAAGCCCTACAGAAGAAAATCCTGAAGGGCGAAAAGCCACTCAAGAAACGCGCCGGTCAGACCATGAAGGCGGCTGATCTGAAAAAGCTGAGGAAGCAGGCAGAGCAGGAAGCCGGACGCGACATCACCGACGAAGAACTCTGCTCCTATCTCATGTATCCCAGGGTCTTCGTCGACTATGCAAAAAGCCGGACGGCCTTCGGCCCGGTCGCCGTTCTGCCGACGCCTGTCTATTTCTACGGCATGAATCCGGGCGACGAGATCTCGGTCGATCTCGAACCCGGTAAGACCATGATGATCCGCTGTGTTGCCATCGGCGAGCCGGATGACGAAGGGCAGGTGCGCGTCTTTTTCGAGGTCAACGGCCAGCCTCGGGTGGCCAGGATCAGCGACCGGCAAAAGGCGGCAACAGCGACGAAGCATCCGAAGGCTGATGAGGGCAATCCCGCCCATCTGGCAGCCCCCATGCCGGGCATGGTGGCGACGCTTGCGGTCAAACCGGGCCAGAAAGTGAAGGCCGGCGATCTCCTGATGACCATTGAGGCCATGAAGATGGAGACGGCCCTGAACGCCGATCGAAACGGCACAATCGGTCAGGTCCATGTAAGCGCAGGCAGCCAGATCGACGCCAAGGACCTCCTCCTAGAATTCCAGTGACGCGCGAAGCGTTGACTTGACGGAGACCCTGCATGAACGAAGACGCGATATCTTCGAAGCCTATGCTGGATGTGGCCATTGGTGGGTTTGGAGCGATTGGACAGGAGATCGCGGCGAAGCTGGATCGAGGGGAGCCGGGGCTTCGGCTTGTCGCGGTCAGCGCGCGTGATCATGGCAGGGCCGAGGGCAATATGGCAGCCTTCGAGACGAAGGTGCCTGTCTTGCCGCTTGGCGAGCTTGCCGATCAAGCCGATGTCGTCATCGAATGCGCACCAGCTGCGGTGTTTCGCGAGATCGCTGAACCCTCGCTGAGCAAAGGACGGATATTCCTCCCGCTCAGCGTCGGCGGACTTCTGGCGCACGAAGACCTGATCGAGCTTGCCGGGCGATCTGGCGGTCGGATCGTCGTGCCAACGGGCGCCCTCCTCGGCCTGGATGCCGTGCGCGCCGCCGCAGAGGGCGAGATCGTAAGCGTTACCATGGTAACGCGAAAGCCGCCTGGTGGCCTCGCCGGCGCGCCTTATCTGGAGGAGAACGGCATCGACGTCACAAGCCTGAACGCCCCTCTTAAGGTTTTCGAGGGCAGCGCCCGTGAAGGCGCCAAAGGCTTTCCTGCAAACGTCAATGTCGCCGCTGCCCTGTCACTTGCCGGTATCGGCCCGGACAAAACACGGTTGGAGATTTGGGCCGATCCGGAGGTGATGCGCAACACGCATCGAATCAAGGTAGAATCGGACAGCGCCCGTTTTGAAATGACGATCGAGAACATCCCAAGTAGCGTGAACGCACGTACAGGCAAGATCACGGCGCTGAGCGCCCTTTCGGCACTGAAGGGCCTAACGTCGACGCTGAAGGTCGGAAGCTAGCTAACGGGTCTCGGTCGCCTGGCCCGTTTCGCTGGTGGCGGCGTTTTGCTGAACTTCCTGGACGTCGCTCGGCCAGGTGCTCTTGATGAACGCGATGACTGCCCAGATTTCCTCGTCGGTCAGCTTCTCGCTAAAGCCCGGCATCCGGCTGACGCCGCCATCTGGCTTCAGCGTCTCGCCGCCGAACTTGACCACCTCGAACAGGTCGTCGTCCGCGCGGCGCCACGTCTCACCTTCTGAGCTGTGCGCGGGTGCAAGTCGCGTACCGTCTTTTAACGGTTCTTCCCAGCCAAGCTGCCCATCGAGTTCCGCTCCGTGACAGTTGGCGCAAATCCGGCTGTAGACTCGTGATCCGAACGCTACCTGATCGAGATCAGATGCATCGCCCAGCACGACAGCACCGCTTTGATGATACCAGAAGGCGCCGCTCGCCATTGCACCCACGGCCACGATCAATAGAGCCGGCAATACGAAACGCCGTCCCGAACGGACATTGGTCATATCTGTCTCGTCCCCAATCGTATGTCATGCGCTCCCCGCACTCACATAACGCTCTCGAGACGTATTATTCACGAGGGAAGCTCTCTTGCCCCTGCCCTCTTGACGTTGTGGAGAGGTCTCTTAGCAGAACAAGGGCGTCATGTCTTGTCGAAACAATCCGTGGACGGCTCAATCCTCTGGCCGGTTGGCACGATCGTCATAGCCGCGGCGGTGGCTATAGAAAACCAGGCTCATCAAACCGGCACCAACCAGAAAGGTCATGACTGCTCCGAGCGTCAGTGCAATCCAGCCGTGATGGCTCATCTCGACCTCGCCCAGTTCGGTCCAGATCCAATAGCCGAAGGCGACGGATCCAGTGAAAAAGCCGAGAAGGACAGCCAGTGTTAGAAAGGTCTTCATGGGCTGGATTCTGACACAGGCGCGCTTCTTGTCAAAGCTGTCGCCGTGATATTCTATCATCGATTTGCAAGCGTACGTCATTCGAGCAGGAGAGCTATGGGGATCACCGACGTCATCCGCGTCACAAACGACGATGAGCGCCAAGCTGCCTTCGCCATTCGCGAGGCCGTGTTCGTCGACGAGCAAGGCGTCGATCAGCCACTCGAATTCGACGGACTAGACGACGAGTCTGACCACCTGCTTGCCAAGCTCGATGGTCGACCGGTCGGCACGCTTCGCCTGCGGTGGGTCGACGATGCGAGCGCCAAAATCGAGCGGGTCGCGGTGCTCAGGGGCGCAAGAGGACGTGCCGTCGG
>JBCCIN010000426.1:0-4396 GCA_039028235.1 Pseudomonadota bacterium | reverse complement strand
AGGGTCTGCAGCATGCGGATGGTGGTTTCCTGTCCGCATTTCCAGTTCGGGCCGAGGAAGGGCGGGTTGTGCTGCTGCCAGTCGCCGATGAGCGCGTTCAGCCGGGCGATCGGCGCGTCGCTTTGCTGGTCTCTGGCTTCGCGGGCCAGCTTCAGAACCCAGTCGAAGCGGGAAAGCTCCCAGATCGCCTTGATGTCGCGTCCCGGCCGCACGAAGTCCGGTATCGCGGACCAATGGCGCTCGGGCTCCTCGAAATCCTCCTCCGCGAAGGGATCGTAGAGCCACGGGACATGGCCGTTGATCGGCATGTCGTGCCGAGAGAAATAGTGGGCCAGATCCGGCTCCAGCGAGGCGGCGTCCAGAGCAGACTCGGTCCGGAACAGATCGCCGACGGCCGCCTGGGCCGGTGCCGCCGTCAGCCACTTGGCAAGCCTGGTGCGCTTCATGCCGCGATAGGCCGCGACGCGTGCGACATTGCCTATTCCGAGCGCCCGCGCTGTGCGCCAGCGCTCCATCCATGCGGAAGCGGCGGTCATGGCATCCGATCAGTTGGGTTGCAAAGCGGTCTGGTACCGAGCCGTTAAAGGCCTGGTCCTATCCGCTGTCAACAGAAGGTTCCAAGAAGGCGAACAACAGCATAAGACAATGCGCATAATAGTAGAGAGATTTTTGAACCCTTTATACTTTGAATTGAATTGTCGAGGTTGTGTCACGTCTTTGTTTATCTCTTCAAAGTGATGTCAATGGGCTATTGGAACTGGCTATCATCTATAACGCATGTTAAGAGCATGATCGTACGTTCACTGTCGGGTGTCCTCGGGGACAACCAGTCGAATAAAATCGCCGAACACAACTGAATGAACGCTGACCACGCAGATAGCCCGCCTGAGCCGCGGCGATCGGATGACACCGATGCTGTCGTAGCCACAGCCGCACCGACCGCCCATCCGGTCGAGCTGTCGGTCATCATTCCCGCCTATAATGAAGAGGAAAGCCTGGACTTTCTCTATGCCCGCCTGATCGAAAGCCTCGATCCGCTCGGCGTCACCTACGAGATCATCCTGGTGGACGATGGCAGTGCCGATCGCACCTTCGAGCAGCTCGCCAACATCGCCGCTGCCGACCCGCGCATCCGCGTGATCAAGCTCAGGCGAAACTATGGCCAGACACCGGCGATGGTCGCCGGCATCGATCACGCCAGAGGCCGCGTCCTGGTGACCATGGACGCGGATCTGCAGAACGATCCCGCCGACATCGGCATGCTCCTGGAGAAGCTGGACGAAGGACACGACATGGTGGTCGGCTGGCGCATCAATCGCCAGGATAAATGGTTGTCGCGAAAACTCCCGTCCGTCATTGCCAACCGACTGATCGCCAAGGTCACCGGCGTGAACATCCGGGACAATGGCTGCACGCTCAAAGCCTTTCGCGCCGATCTGATCAAGCGCGTGCCGCTCTATGCTGAAATGCATCGCTTTATCCCGGCGATGAGCTCGACGCTCGGCTGCTCGGTCGCCGAGGTCGGCGTGCGCCACCATGCGCGCCAGCACGGAACGTCCAAATACGGCCTCGGCCGCATCTACCGCGTGGTGTTCGACCTGATCGTGATCAAGACGCTCCTGACCTTCGCCCAGCGGCCGACCGCCTATCTGACCGGAACGGCTGTCATCGCCGGACTCCTCAGTCTTGTCGGGATCGCCGCGGCGCTTTATGCCGCCCTGGCCATGCCGGACGCGTCGGCGGTCGTCTATATGAGCTCATCGATCCTGCTCGGCTCACTCGCCCTGTTTCTCGGCCTGGTCAGTATCATCGCCGCCACCATCCATCACGCCAACGCTGACGTCACCCAGGCCCGCATCGGAGAATGGAGCGCATGGTGAACTATGCCACCCTGGCGCCCAAGAAGGCATCGCGTGACGTCATCGAACCAGACGTCGCTGCCGAGACGATCGAGACGGTCTCGGTGGTGGTCGTGGTGCTGGTGGACGAATCGGGCATCGTCGACTCCTATCGCGCCTATCGCGACGCGCTCGATCAGGGCGAACGACCGGTCGAGTTCATCTATGTCCTCGATCAGAGCAAACCCAAAGCGCTCGCCGATCTGAAAGCGCTTGCCGAGGACGACGACGAACCGATCAAGGTGATCGCGCTCAGCCGCTGGGATGACGAGATCGGCGCCTTGAAAAGTGCCGTCCGCCGCGCCTCCGGCGACATCATCCTGACCCTGCCCGCCGTCCTTCAGGTCGAACCCGAGGACCTGAACAAGGTTGTCGAGGCGACCGACGGCGTCGACATGGCCGTAGCCGAGCGCCCGACCATCGGTAAGTCCTGGCTCTATCGCCTGCAGGACCGTCTGTTCCACGGCATCCTGCGCATGCTCTTTGGCCGGCCGATGCGCGATCTGGTCTGCCGGGTGCGCGCCTATAAGCGTGCGACCATCGAAGAGATCCTGGGCTTCAGCTCCCAGCAGCATTTCCTGCCCATTCTCGCCCATGATCGCGGCTTCAAGATCGAGGCGGTCGACGTCCAGATGCGCCAGCGCACAGCACCACATGCCCGTGTTGGCTCGCAGCTCCGCCTGCTCTCGGACACGATCGCGCTGTTCTTCGTCCTGAAATTCGTGCGCAAGCCCCTTCGCTTCTTCGGCGCGATCGGGCTGCCGATGCTCCTGGTCGGGCTGATTTTCACCGGCATTCTCGCCGCCGGACGCCTCCTGTTCGACATGCCGCTCGCCGATCGGCCAATCTTGATTCTCGGCGTGCTGCTGATCGTCCTCGGCATCCAAACCATCGCGCTCGGGCTGATAGGCGAGATCATCATCTTTGCTTCAGGCAAACGCACACGTGAATATACGGTCGAGAAGATTCTCTAACGTCACCGGCGTGAAAACGCTTTTTTAACAATATGTTGCTACCTTCAAGCTGGCATGCCGTCGTCAACCAGGTCATGGTATGACCATGCCATTGGTCTTGTCAGTGTCACAAACATCGACTAGCTCTAGTGGTATGGATGTGTTGGTGAAAACACCTTCAGACAGGGTTATCTCGCCGGTGAGGCCGGCGAGGCCGAGGCGGTAAGATGCGCGCGGTCGAGCCCACCTCCCTAGCCCCGCTCGACGCCTGCCCCACCCTCGTGCTCAACGCCGATTATCGGCCGCTCAGCTATTTCCCGCTCTCCACCTGGCACTGGCAGGAAACCATCAAGGCGATGTTCCTCGATCGGGTCGCCGTGCTCTGCCATTACGAACGTACCGTGCGCTCGCCTTCATCGGACGTAAAACTGCCGAGCGTGGTCGCACTCAAGGAATATGTTCCGCAGAACCGCCGCCCACCCTTCACGCGGTTCAACGTCTTTCTGCGCGATCACTTTACCTGCCAGTACTGCCTGGAGCCGTTCGGCGCCCATGAGCTCACCTTCGACCATGTGATCCCGCGCTCGCGCGGCGGACGCACCAGCTGGGAGAACGTGGTCACCGCCTGCTGCCGCTGCAATCTCGCCAAAGGCAGCCGCCTGCCCAAGGAATGCGGCATGCGCCCGAAGCAGGTGCCGGAAATGCCCTCCACCTACGATCTCCAGGAACACGGCCGCGCCTTCCCGCCGAACTTCCTCCATGAGAGCTGGCGCGACTTTCTCTACTGGGATACCGAGCTCGATCCCTGATGCCGGGCGCCGGCGGGCGGTCACGCCCAGACGCCGGGTGTGATCGTGACGGAAGCTGCGACCGGTTTCGAGCCATCGTCGAAGCCCATTTTGCATACGCTTTCTTTGGACAGAAACGAACTTTCGCCGTAAAGTCCTGCGCCATCAGGCGGATGACCCGACGTCCCCTGGCATGGAGGGAAGACGATGGCGATCCGCGCGACCCTGGTGGCTCTGGCAACCTGCCTGCTGCTCGTACCAGGCCTTGTCGCCGAAGATCTCCGCTTCTTCCGCATCGGCACCGGCGGCGTCGCCGGCACCTATTATCCCATCGGCGGGCTGATCGCCGGCATCATCAGCAACCCGCCCGGCTCACGCCCCTGCGAAAAAGGCGGCTCCTGCGGCGTGCCCGGCCTGATCGCCACCGCCCAGAGCTCGGGCGGCTCGGTCGAGAATGTGGAAGCGGTTGCCGCCGGCACACTGGACAGCGGCTTTGCTCAATCGGATATCGCCTACTGGGCCTATAGCGGCACTGGCCGCTTCGAGGGCCGGGCAAAAGTCGAAAATCTGCGCGCGATCACCAGCCTCTACCCGGAGAGCATTCATCTAGTGGTGCGCCGCGGCGCCGGCATCGAGTCCATCCAGGACCTCAAGGGCAAGCGCGTTTCCCTGGACGAGGAGGGTTCCGGCACGCTGGTGGATGCGCGCATCATTCTGGACGCCTTCGGCATCGATGAAGACGAACTCGACACCCGCT
>JBCCIN010000425.1:0-4399 GCA_039028235.1 Pseudomonadota bacterium | reverse complement strand
GGCTTCGGTGAGCAGTCGGTCGATCGCGGCGAGAATGTCCTTGGTCTGCTCGGTAACCGAGCCGCCTGGAGCGTTTTGCGCGACTTGGCCAGCGGTATAGACGGTGTTGCCGTGGACCACGGCCTGGCTCATGCGGGGGCCGGTGTCGATGCGTTTGATGCTCATGGGTTTGGTCCTCGCTCCGATTTCCTGGTTGCAGTCCCGGCGGCATCGCCGGCCGGCGCCAGACAATAGGCAGGCAGGACGCCCTTCTCAAGCCACGTGGCCGCATCTGCATGAGATGGTTTGCACTTTCCGGCGAGCCGTGCTTGCTTTTTATCATTCGATTGTACAGCTCAACGATAAGGAACCCCTCTGCTTTTAGCATCGAGGGTGCGTATGATCGGAGATAGTCGAGCCGGACCTCACGACTCGGAGAGACGGAAAAAGCCCCTTTCGGTCATCGCAGACCAGGGGTGGCAGAGTAACCAGCAAGGAGAGGCTTAACCCATGAAACGTCGCAAATTCGTCACGTCAGCCGCCACCGGCGGCCTTGTCGCAGGCGCCGCAGCCGCGGCCAGCAGCTTCCCGGCACCCGCCATCGCCCAGGGCGTGAAGCAGCTGAAGATGGTCACCACCTGGCCGAAGAATTTTCCCGGCCTTGGGACAGGGGCCGAAAACCTCGCACAGCGCATCACCACGATGAGCGACGGTGCGCTCGAGGTCAAAGTGTTCGCCGCCGGCGAGCTCGTACCGCCGTTCGAGAGCTTCGATGCGGTCTCCTCGGGCAATGCTGACATGGCCCACTCGGCCTCCTATTACTGGCAGGGCAAATCGCCCGCCTTCAACTTTTTTACGACCGTTCCCTTCGGCCTGACCGCCAACGAGCATGCCGCCTGGATCAACTATGGCGGCGGCCAGGAGCTTTGGGATGAGCTGGCCGCAGGCTTCAATATCAAGCCGCTGCTCCGCGCTTCCACCGGCGTGCAGATGGGCGGATGGTACAAGAAGGAAATCAACACACTCGACGATTTCCAGGGCCTGAAGTTTCGTATGCCTGGTCTCGGCGGCGAGGTGCTGCGGCGTTTAGGCGCCGCGGTCGTCAACCTTCCCGGCGGCGAGATCTTCCCGGCTCTTCAGGCCGGCACGATCGACGGCACCGAATGGGTCGGCCCCTGGAACGATCTCGCCTTCGGCTTTTACAAGGTTGCCAACTACTACTACGGCCCAGGCTTCCATGAGCCGGGGACAACCGGCGAGGTGATGGTCAATAAGGGCGTCTGGGACGGCCTGACCGACGGTGAGAAAGCGATCATCGAGGTCGCCGTGCAGGCGGAAGCCTGGCGCGAATTTTCCGAGTTCAACGCCAACAACGCCGACAGCCTGAAGGTTCTGGTCGAAGAGCACGGCGTTGAGGTCCGAACCTTCTCCGACGAGCTTTTCGCCGAGATCAAGACGGTTGCCGGCGAAGTTGTCGCTGAAATCGGCGAGTCGGATGAGATGACCAAGAAGGTCTATGAGAGCTACAAGACCTTCCAGGACAAGGCGATCGGCTGGGCCAAGCTTTCCGAGCAAGGCTATCTGAACGCGAGATCGCTCGGCACCTGACCTTGTTTTCCGCCGTCCTGGGCAGGGTGGGCCCTACCGGGACGGCGGTCTTCTCGCGTCATAATCGAGCCGGGAGAGCGCCAGGTGGGCTCGCTTCGAAGCTTTGCGGAACTTGTCGATGGGCTGAACGAGCACATCGGCCGAACGCTCGCCTGGCTGACGCTCGGCATGGTGCTCCTGCAGTTCGTCGTGGTGGTGATGCGCTATGTCTTCGGCATCGGCTCGGTGATCGCACAAGAAGCGATTGTCTACATGCACGCCATCGTGTTTCTCGCGGGTGCGGCCTACACGCTGCTCCATAACGGCCATGTACGCTGCGACATCTTTTATAGCGACGCCACACCGAGGACGCGGGCCATCGTCGATCTGATCGGCGTGTTTCTGTTCCTTTTGCCCATGTGCATCATGATTTTCTGGGTCTCCTGGCCCTATGTCGCCAATGCCTGGGCGGTGCTGGAGGGCTCGCCCGAGGGGCGGCTCGGCATTCCCGCGGTGTTTCTCTTGAAAACCGTTATCCTCGTGTTTGCGGCGCTGCTCGGCCTTCAAGCCATATCGCTGGCGATCCGATCGGCCCTTACGCTTGCCGGCCTGAACGGCCTTGCCGACCTTGAGGACTTCGCCAAAGACATCGACGACGAGGGGCCGACGCTTTGACCCATCTTGCCGAATGGCTCGATCTGGCGATGTTCCTGTCGCTTTGCCTCCTGATCCTTCTAGGCTTTCCCGTCGCTTTTACCCTTGCCGGCACCTCGCTCCTCTTCGCCGGCATCGGCTACGCCATGGGCGTGTTCGATTCGTCCTTCTTCGGCTTTTTCCCGAACCGCATCTACGGCGTGATGAAGAACGAGGTGCTGATCGCCGTGCCGCTCTTCGTCTTTATGGGCGTGATGCTGGAGCGCTCCAAGGTCGCCGAAGAACTGCTCGACACCATGGGCCAGCTGTTCGGCAGTATCCGCGGCGGCCTCGGCATTTCTGTCGCCGTCGTCGGTGCGCTTTTGGCGGCCTCCACCGGCATCGTCGGCGCGACCGTGGTTACCATGGGGCTCCTGTCACTGCCGACCATGCTGCGCCGCGGCTATGATCCGAAGCTCGCCTGCGGCTCGATCGCCGCCGCCGGCACGCTCGGCCAGATCATCCCGCCCTCGATCGTGCTGGTGGTGCTTGGCGACCAGATCTCGAACGCGCATCAGGAGGCGCAACGCGCGCTCGGCAACTGGGCGCCGGAGCCAGTGTCGGTCGGCGATCTGTTTGCGGGCGCGCTGATTCCGGGCCTGGTGCTGGTTGGCCTCTACATCCTCTACCAGATCACCCAGGCGATCCTGAGGCCGGAAAGTTCACCGCCGATCCCACGGGACGAACTCGGCGGCGACAGCATGGCGAGTCGCGTCATGCAGGCCCTAGTCGCACCGATCGTCCTGATTATCTCTGTCCTGGGCTCGATCCTTTCCGGCATCGCCACGCCCACCGAAGCAGCCGGCGTCGGCGCGATCGGCGCGACGTTGCTCGCGGGCTATCGCTTCGTTCCAGGCCGGCCCATGCCGATCTACCTCGCCACCCTCGGCCTGATCGGCCTCGTCATCCTGACGGTCAATCTCGATTTGCGCGTCGGCCGAAGCGAGGTCCCGGCCGCCGACCGCTACGGCATGATCGCAGCCGTGATCCTCTGCCTCTTGGTCGCCTGGGGCTTGATCGTCTCCTTGATCCGCGCTTATCGCGACACGACGCTGACCCAGGTGATGCAGAACACGCTCAAGATCAGCGCCATGGTCTTCGTCATCGTCATCGGCGCGCAGCTGTTCTCCCTCGTCTTCCGCGGCTTCGGCGGGGACGAGATGGTCCACGAATTCCTGACCAACATGCCGGGCGGTGCCGTCGGCGCCATGATCCTGGTAATGGCGCTGATGTTCGTCCTCGGCTTCTTCCTGGACTTTATCGAGATCACCTTCGTCGTGGTGCCGATCGTCGGTCCGGTGCTCCTGCAACTCGGTCTCGACCCGATCTGGCTCGGCGTGATGATCGCGATCAACCTGCAGACGTCGTTCCTCACCCCACCCTTCGGCTTCGCGCTCTTCTACCTGAGAGGCGTTGCCCCGCCGTCAGTCACCACCATGCACATCTACCGCGGCGTCATCCCCTTCGTCGCGATCCAACTCCTTATGCTGATCCTGCTCGCCCTCTTCCCGCAGATGGCCACCTGGCTGCCGACGGTGATTTTCGGGTGAGGTACGAGCCGTGCCGGGCTTGTTTCTGGTTTTGACCCTGATCGGACATATGGTGCAGTTCTGAGCGCAGCATCATCTACGCCAATGTGTAGATGTCCACAGGCTCCCTGATGCCTCGCACATCAACCTGGCCGACCTTTGCAAGATTACTCTCTTTGGCCCCCTCAGCTGTGGTCCCAGAAACCAGGAATGACGTTCCTTGCTCTTTGTTGAGCGCCTCAAGGCGCGAGGCAAGATTGACCGCCTCACCATAGACCGTATATGTGGCGCGTCCCCCGCCCCCGACATTTCCGGCAATCACAGGGCCGGTGCTTACCCCCACCCGAATCGTTAGCCGTTCGCCTGCAAATGTGGTTGAGCGCACCAACTTCAGCAGATCAACCGCAGCATCAATGCCATGTTGTCTGTGCTCCGGATCTTCTGCGGGCACGTTGAAAGTCGCAAGCACAGCATCGCCGATAAACTGGGTCACGACCCCATTATGCGTGCCGATTACTTCGGAGGCGGCTTCGAAATAGGCGTTGAAAGTGTCCACGATCGCCTGCGCTCCCCTGGTCTCTGTGAGCGCCGTGAACCCTGCGACATCCGCT
>JBCCIN010000424.1:0-4400 GCA_039028235.1 Pseudomonadota bacterium | reverse complement strand
GTTCGACCACGCCGGCGGCGCTGAGCGGCCTTGCCGATTCCGACAGTGTGATTGGCGAGCATGCGTCCGGTGTCGCATCGGCCGGGCGGACGTTCGAACTCACAGGCGAGGATTCGTCATCCCTCGACTACCCGCTGACCGGCTCGATTTCCTTCGGCATCGCCTACGAGCTCGAAGATGCGGAGGATGTGGCCGCGGCGCTGATCGAGAATGGCGTGGTGCAGGACGACCACCTCAACCACAGCCTGGTCGTTCAGACGATCTGGCGCTTCGGCAACACCGACTGACAGGCACCGTCCGTCGGTTGACAAAGAATTCAGCTTCCTTCGCGGAAATCGATCGAGAAATGAGCGCCGGCTATCCTCGGGATCGCCTGATCGCCAGCGGGTCTTCCAGTTTCAATCGCTTCCTGCATATCCTCGATCACCGGTCTCGCCGAGGCGAAATAGCCATGGCCGAGATCGAGCATGCCGAGGCCCCTGATTTCGATGGTCTCCAGCCCCGGCATGACGGTCACCGGCGGTGCGATGCCGACACGGGGATCGTCATGCACCCGCCTTTGCTTATCCGCTCTTGAAATTTCCTTCTCTAGGCTCGCGAAAGTGGCAGAGCTGCCAACGTTTACTGCGGCTTCGAGTCGACGGTTCAGCGCGCCTGGTCAGGTTTCGGCTTTCCTTGACGGGGAAACGCGCAATCAGTCAGACAACGTCCTCGCCGTCATAGAGCTTCAGCACGGAGATCGCGTCGAGCTCGCCATGGCCCTTGCTCATCATGATGCGGAAAAGGGTGGCCGCCTGGCCGGACATCGGTGTAGGCACCTTCAGATCGCGGGCGATGTCGTGGAGCATGTCCAGGTCTTTCATGCACTGGAAGAGATAGCCTGCAGGCGCGAAGTCGCGGGCGATCATGCGCGGGAAGATCTTTTGCAGCATGTTGGAGCCGGCATAGCCGCTTCCCAGCGCTTTCGGGATTTTTTCCGCATCGACGCCGCCGGCTTCGGCAAGCGCGAGGGCCTCGGCGAGGATGCAGAAATTGTTGAGGACGACCACCTGGTTGACCATTTTGGTCACCTGGCCGGCGCCGAGCGGGCCCATGTGGGTGGTTTCGCCAAGGATTGACAGGACAGGCATTGCGCGCGCCATGACCGTGTCATCGGCGCCGGCCATGATGGCGAGCGTGCCGGCTTCGGCTGCGGGCGGGCCGCCTGAGACCGGCGCGTCGATCCAGGCCATGCCGCAGGTCTCGGACAGGCGCTCGGCGAAGCTTCGGGTGACGTCCGCAGGCGTGGTCGAGTGATCGATCAGGATTTTTTCGGGCGATCCGCCGGCGGCTACTCCGTCCGCGCCGAACACGGCCGCCTCCAGATCGGCTTTGGTCATGACGCAGATATGGACGATGTCGCACGTTTCGGCGACCGCTTTTGCGCTAGTCGCCAGACGAACGCCGTGGGCGCTTGCCGCCTCGCATTTTTCCGGCACGAGGTCGAAGCCATGGACCTCATAGCCCCTCGCGCAGAGCCGTTTGGTGAAGCCCTGACCCATCAGCCCGAGACCGACGAATCCGATCTTTCTTGGCATGTCGACCATTGGTCACTCTCCCTGGCGCCCGCGTTCGATCATCGAAGCACAGGCGCTGGCCGTTAGACAGACGGTCTTGAAGAAAGCTGTGGATAGAATGCGGTGCGAAGGTGACGGCTGGCCTTCGAGCGGCTATCGCTTGAGCCTGTTCGATCGGGAAGGGGACCGGGATGCAGGAGGCGACAGAGGGCGCCGAGACCCTGGAGCGGAAGACGCCGACGAAAAGCGTCTTCAGCGGCGAGCGCTCGCTCCGTCAGCCGGCGTTGGATTTGCCGCCGAGCTTCAAGCTCAATGCCCGCAACCGGTCGGACGGTCTCATTTTCCTGGAAAGCCTGCAGGCGTCGGCCTTTCCGCTTTGCATCTTCGATCCGCAATATCGGGGCGTGCTCGATCGCCAGAAATACGGCAATGAGGGGGAGCGCCAGAAGGATCGGGCGAGGCTGCGGCAGATGGATGAGGCCCAGATCGGCGCCTTCATCGAAGCGATCGACCGCGTGCTGATCGCAAGCGGGCATCTGCTTCTCTGGCTCGACAAATATCACCTCTGCACCGGCGTCTCATCCTGGATCAGCAGTACGGATCTGGAAACGGTCGATCTGATCGTCTGGAACAAGATGCGCATCGGCATGGGGTACAGGACCAGACGGACGAGCGAATATCTGCTGGTGCTGCAGAAGAAGCCGCTCAGGGCCAAGGGCGTTTGGAAGGCGCATGACATTCCCGATGTCTGGGACGAGAAGCTCGCCAAGCGAGGCGGCCATGCCAAACCGATCGGACTGCAGTCCAGGCTGATCGACTGCCTGACCAATCCTGGCGACACGGTGATCGATCCCGCGGCCGGCACCTTCAGCGTGCTCGACGCCTGCAAGGCGGCGGAGCGCAACTTTCTCGGCTGCGATCTCGAGGGCTAGTGGCAGGGCCACGATTCGGTTTTCCTCGTAGGAGGCTGGCGATTCTTGTCGGTCGCTGAGGGAATCTGCCGAAATGGTCGTACCACCAGGCAATGGGTGTTGAGACTGGATGATTGCCGAAAAGTTTTCCGTATACTGAAACAAAGTTTCCAACTTCTTGATGAAGCTTCGAGTCGGTACTAATTTATGAATCAAGTTCAAGTCGATCGATGACATTTAAGACTGGTTATAATGATGACGGCATTACAGGCAGCGAGCCAAGCGGAGTTGTCTCGCTATGCGCGACGGATCAGCTCATCCGTCACGGATGGTCGCTCTCAAAAGCATAAAGCCGGGGTTTAAGCCCCGTCGACGACTCGGCGCCGGAAGGACGCGGATCGTGGCCGATTTCATCGAACTTCGTTATCTCAATCAGGATGTCATCTTCGAAAAGAGTGGAAAGCTCATCGCCCTTCGGGCGCGTGCCGGCATGGCAGTGGCGATGCAGGCCGATGTCGACACCATCATCGCCCCGGGCAGGTCGCTGGGTGATCAGGTGATCGGCGCGTTCGAGGTCATCGAGCTTCGGCCTTCGTCGGCCGGGCTGGAGCAGGATTTGGACTGGCTGCGCGGCAGACCGTCCGTAGCGGCCGCCAGCCATGTCTTCACCATCAGAGGTGAGACCGCCTTGCTGGTGCCCGATGGTCACGTATGTCTGCACTTGAGCAAAGCGGTCTCAGTTCAGGAGCAGCAGGCGCTGCTCACGCGCTATCGGCTGCAGGTGATCGAGCAGCGCGGTGCTGGTGAGTTTCTGGTGCGCATCACGTCAGGCTCGAAAAACCCGCTCGCCACAGCAGCCGATCTTCAAGCCGAGCCTGGCGTGGCGCTGGCCGAACCGGAATTCGTCGACCCCGATTGAGCGTATGTCGACCGGTCAGGCGATGCGTTGGTACCACTCGGCGATCGCGCGGCCGATCTCGTCGGGGCTGTCCTCCTGGATGAAGTGGCTGCCTTTGACCGTGACTTCGGTCTGGTTGGGCCACGAACGGCAGAAGTCGCGTTGCGGTCCGGTCAGGATGGCGCCGGGTTCGGCGTTGATGAAGAGCTTCGGCAAGTCAGCGCTGGCCTGAAGCCAGTCCGCATAGGCCTGGACGATCTCGACCACATCCTTCGGTTCGCCGCCGAGCGGGATCTGTCGCGGCCAGGTCAGCGTCGGCCGCCTGGCCTCGCCTGGCTCCGCGAACGGTCGCCGGTAGACCGCCATTTCCGCATCGGTCAGACCGCGCAGCACCGAGCCGGGAAGGACGCGTTCGACGAAGACGTTCTTCTCGAGCACCATCGCCTCACCGGTCTCGGAGCGAAAGCCCTGGAAGAGCTTTGTGACCGGTTCCGGCCATTCGTCCCAGCTCATCGGCCGGACGATCGCTTCCATATAGGCGATGCCGAGCACTCGGTCTCGATGGCGGTTCGCCCAATCGAAACCCAGCGCCGAGCCCCAATCGTGGATGACGAACGTGACCCGATCGCCGAGGTTCATTGCGTCGAGAAAGCCGTCCAGATAGTGCCTATGCTCGACGAGGTGGTAGCGATCAGGGCCGCTGTCGCCGAGCTTCTCCGAGTCGCCCATGCCGATAAGGTCAGGTGCGATGCAACGGCCGTGATCCTGGAGATGGGGGATGACGTTGCGCCAGAGATAGGATGAGGTCGGGTTGCCGTGCAGGAAAAGAATGGGATCGCCCTCTCCACGCTCGACATAGGCCATGGTCCGGCCATGCACCGTCACCGTTGTCTTTTGAGGTTCTGCACTGTCGATCATAAGCCATCTCCCGCCTCAACTAACCTGGAAGATCAGCCGCACAACGTCCAGGCCTGCATGTTAGAGATAGCGGGTGGCGTTCATCCTTTCTTAACCCGCCAGGACTATCATCGGGCC
>JBCCIN010000423.1:0-4425 GCA_039028235.1 Pseudomonadota bacterium | reverse complement strand
GCATGTCAGGCGGCCTCGCTGGTTGAGCAGATTTCTTTGCCGATGTCCTCAAGGCGCAACTCTGAAGCCACGGCACCGATTTCCATCGCCGCCTTCGGCATGCCGTAGACGACGCAACTCGCCTGATTTTGGCCAAGAGTCGTCGCGCCTGCGTTGCGCATCGCCAGCAGTCCCTCAGCTCCATCCCGCCCCATTCCTGTCAGGATGATCCCCACAGATCGTGCGCCGACATGCCTGGCAACGGATTGGAACATCAGATCGGCAGAAGGCCGATGGTCAGATATCAAGGGGCCATCATGCACATGGCATCGGAAACCACCCGTGCCTTTTGCGACCTCCAGATGCTGCCCGCCGGGAGCAACATACGCGTGGCCCCTGGCAATCCGCTCGCCATCCCGCGCTTCGACCACCGTGAGCTGACTTGCCTTGTCGAGGCGGGCTGCGAAAGATTTGGTAAAGGTCGGCGGCATGTGCTGAACGATGACAACGCCGGGAGAAGTCGGCGGCAATGCTGACAGCACCGCTTGGATAGCCGTCACGCCCCCCGTCGAAGCGCCGATGGCAATGAGACCGGTACCTGCTCGCTGCCAATTGGTGACGGGCCGCGACGAATGCTGATCTTGCCGACTGGCCGACGAAGGAAGCGTCGCGTTCGCGGCGGCCCTTACTTTCGGAATGAGAGCCGCTTTAAGCTCACCTAGGGCATCCTTCACCGCCCCGCCCGGCTTCGTCACGAAGTCGATGGCGCCGCATTCAAGCGCTCGCAACGTAATGTCGGCCCCCCGCTTGGTCAGACTGGACACCATCACCACTGGCATCGGCCGAAGGGTCATGATCTTCTGCAGAAAGGTCATGCCGTCCATTTTTGGCATCTCGACGTCGAGTGTGACGACGTCCGGATTGAGCTCCTTGATCATCTGACGAGCAACGAACGGGTCGGGAGCCGTGCCGACGACCTCGATGTCGGGAACACTGTCCAGGATCGAACGCAGCATCTGACGCATCAGCGATGAGTCATCGACCACGAGAACCCGGATGTGATGACGGGGCAAAGCGTCAATCGAACAGTTCTGCATCGCCTGTATCCTGTTCGGCCTCGATTTGATGAAGATAAGTCATCTCGCGCTTGACGAGTTGGTTGTCCGTCTTGCGCTGTAGCTGACGCATCTGGACTTTGCCCGTGATCGGGAAATAGTGAATGCGTCTTGGCTGGGCGCCGCCAAGATGATGAGCCGCGATATTGAGGCCTTCGTTCTGAAGATATCGATGGACGAACTCGATATTCTTCTGCCCGACCGACAGCGTCGAAGAACCTTCGATGATCCGAGCTCCGCCGAAAACTTTGACCTCCAGCCTGGAACGCATGCCACCGAGTTTGATGACATCGTTGATCAGGGTTTCCATGGCATGGTTGCCATAGCGCATGGCGGCGTCTGCCGTATTTTCCCATGCCCCACCATCGCTTGCGGGAAGCAAGAAGTGGTTGAGGCCGCCAACCGCGGCGATAGGGTCGCGAATACAGGCGGCGACACAAGACCCGAGCAAGGTGACAATCATCTCATCGGCTTTGGCCGTGACGTAATGGCGGCCGGGTAGAACGACCATGACGTTCATGCCAAAGCGGGCATCAAAATACGGACCGGACCTGCCGTCCATGTTCGCCTGATCGGAGTCCTGCCGATGACGAAACAGCGCATTGTTGCGTACGTTCGTCATGTGGCTTTCCTATAAATGGTTCGACCAATCAACTCCAAGTCCGGATGAGTGCCGCTTGCGGATTCCGAATGACCGAGATAGAGCCAGCCGCCCGGCTCAAGGATGTCGACGAAGCGGTTCACCAATTGCTGCTTGGTGTCATTGTCGAAGTAGATGAGGACATTGCGGCAAAAGATGATGTCGAAGAGCCCTTTCATCGGCCAGGAATGGAGAAGGTTGAGATGTCGGAAACTGATCAGCCCTTTTACGGATGCCTGCACCTCACCTTTGCCATCCTTATCCAACTTGAAATGTCGTCGGGACGCTGCCGGGCACTTTGCCATCACTGCGCTGCTGTAGCGGCCATTCGAGGCATGTTGGAGGACCTCCGTATTCAGGTCGGTCGCGAGGATGCGCGTGTCGACGCCGGAAAGGTCGATATCGCAGTCCAGGAGCGTCATGGCGATGCTGTAGGGCTCTTCACCAGTTGAACAGGCCGACGACCAAAGGCGAAGACGATGGTTAGAGAATTTCTGCCGATCCAAAGCCGATTTGACGGCAACCGTCTTCAGGTGGTCGAAATGGTGTGACTCGCGAAAGAAGGACGTCAGATTGGTGGTAAGTGCATTGAGCATCCGCTCCAGTTCCGGGCGGCCTTCGGCGCTGTCAAGCAGCTCCAGATAAGACGTGAAGCTGGTCAGACCAAGGGCACGAAGTCGCTTGCTCAAGCGGCTGTAGACCAGATCGACCTTCTGATCGCCAAGGGAGATCCCAGCGAGATCGTAGACCCGGTCGCGGATCGATCGGTAGTCGACGTCGCTGAAGGCAAACTCTTTATCGGGACGGGCAGTAACGCTTCTCATGCTGCCTTCCCTGGAATTCGCCCTGTGCGGACGTGCCATCGCGTTGCATTCGCCAAAAGAGCGCTAGCATCGATAGCCTGACGTCGATCGCCGCGTATCATTGGATCATCTCGACGGCTTCGATAGGACGGGCCTCAACCACCGATCCGGCATCGCTTTGCGACATTGTGTGGATGCCATCAACGTCGAGAATGAGGGCGACCATACCATTGCCGAGTATGGTCGCACCGGCGACGCCTCGAACCCGACGATAATTCGCTTCCAAGCTCTTAATGACCACCTGCTGCTGACCGACCAACTCGTCCACGACCAGACCGATCGGTCCGCTGGAGCCGGTTTCGACGACCACAACGAGCTGATCTTCCGAGCGGGCGGTGGTGCGATCAATGCCGAACAGCCTTGCGAGGCGGACGATCTTGATGAACCCGCCGCGCATTGAGAGGACGTCGCCGCCGCCTGCGAGTTGATGAAGCGCGTCACGATTCGGTCTCTGGGTCTCGACGATCGCCGTGATCGGAATGATGTAGAACTCACTGCCCACTCTTATGATCATGCCGTCCAGCACCGCGAGCGTCAGGGGCAGCGTCAAGTTGAACTTGGAGCTTTTTCCTGGAACCGAGGATATGCCGATCCGCCCGCCCATATTGTGGATCTTCTTGACGACGACATCCATACCCACACCGCGGCCGGACACGTTCGAGATCTGGTCCGCCGTTGAGAATCCTGGAAGAAGGATCAGATTGTCGATTTCGTCATCCGGAGGCCGGGCATCGGCAGAGACCAGGCCCTTCTCGACAGCTTTCTTCAGCACCTTTTCTCGATTAATCCCACGACCGTCATCACTCACCGAAATGACGATCTTGCCGTTACGATGTTCCGCGGAAAGCAGGATCGTGCCTTCGCGCGGTTTGCCCGCCGTTTCGCGCTCGGCGGGCGTCTCCAAGCCGTGATCCATCGAGTTTCGAATCATATGGGTGAGCGGATCAGAAAGCTCCTCGATGACTGTCTTGTCGACCTCGGTCGTTTCGCCGTTGACGACGAGTTTGGCTTCCTTGTCGAGTGAACAGGAGAGTTCGCGCACCAGCCTTGCCATACGCGAGAACACCGATTTTACAGGCTGCGCACGGATCGACATCACACTTTCCTGCAACTCGCGCATCTGCAGCGCCAGCGTCTCGACACCATGAAGAAGGCTGGACTGCTCCTTCGCGGCGAGCTGCCCGACCTGCTCGCTCAGCATCGCCTGGGTGATGACCAACTCGCCGACCATATTCACAAGACGATCGATGCGCTCCAGATCGACCCGGATGGACACAGGCGGCTTCTTGTCAGGTGCTGCCTTCGCTTTGCTATCCGGGCTATCCGAAGCTGGCGGCGCGCTGGCGGTGTCGGCGATTTCAGCATCTGCTTTTGCCTTCGGAGCGTCGTCTTTAGCCGGCTCAGCCTCGTTGGGCTCCTCCTGGATGCCACCTTCCTGGATGTCGAGACGGCAGTCATCGACCACGAACTCGAACACCTCGCGAATGTCACTCGTATCTGCTGAGGTCGTCAGCGTGAACTGCCAGGCGAGATAGGAACCGTCAGCTTCCATGTCCTCGAGCGGCGGCAGATCAGAACTGTTGACCTTGATCCTCAGCTCGCCGAGGGCCTTGAGCTCACGGATCAGAATCAGGGGATCGTTGGCACGATGAAAAAGTGTCGGCATGGGCGCGAAATCGATACAGACTTCGCGCGCCTTCGCCTGCCCATCGCTCTCGCCATCCCCATCGCCTGCTTGAGCTTCCTCAGAGAAATTGATGTCGTCGAATGGATCAGGCTCGCCATCGTCATCGCTGCCGGCTTCCGTTCCGGCGAGCTGATGCAGGCT
>JBCCIN010000422.1:0-4448 GCA_039028235.1 Pseudomonadota bacterium | reverse complement strand
GCGGCCGCAACTTCAACATCGGCCTGCGCACGGCCTATGCGGACGAAAAGTTCCGCCAGATCGGCCAGGATCAGGAGCCGATCAAGCGAACCGATCAGGTGGCGCTCGGCGTGGGGCTCGGCCCGGCCGGGCGGGTCGGCGCGATCATGATCAATACCGAGACCAGGAACGATCTGGATCGTCGGTCGGTGGTCGGCAATTATAGCCTGCCGGTCGGTCCGGGCTCGCTACTGGTGAGTGCCTTGCACACCGTCAAGCCCCAAGAGGATTATGCGCTGACGGCGTCCTACTCGCTGCCGCTCTCGCCGGTGCGCTCGATGACCGCGATCGCTAATCTGCGCGATGAGGCGAGCGGGGCGAGGCTGCAATATCGTCGCGGGCGCGGCGGTTCGGATCTCGGCGCGAGCTATCGTGTGGCCACCGAGATCGGCGACACGCCGCGCCGGGTGGATGCGTCCCTGCGCTACGACGCCGCCCAGGCGACCGGGCAGCTCGATACGGTGTATTCGGAGGATCAGCTGACGGCGCGGGCCAATCTTTCGGGCTCGGTCGGGCTGATCGACGGGCGTCCGGCGCTGTCCCGCAGGCTTGGCCGGGCGTTCGGCATGGTGTCGCTGCCGGGACACCCCGATGTCGCCGTCTATCTGGAGAACCGCGAGGTCGGCCGGACGGATGAGGACGGCTATCTCTTTCTGCCGCGGCTCAATCCCTATCAGGAGAATCATATCCGCATCAAACCCGAGGACCTGCCGCTCGATACCGAGATCGAGGCGGAGGAACTGGTGGCCGTGCCTTATGAGCGTGCCGGCGTGCAGGTGGCATTCAACGTCAAGACCAACCGCACGGCGCTCGCGACCCTGCTCGACGCCGACGGTGAGCCTCTGCCCGCGGGTCTGGAGATGACGACATCGGACGGCAAAATCAATGCGCGTGTTGCCGATCAGGGCCTGGCCTACATCAAGGGCGAAGGTGCCGGCGGCTCCGATCTCATGAGCAATCCCGGCCTTCCGGCTTTTCGCTGCCCGCTGCCCACGCTGCCTTCCGAACCGATGGCCAGCCTTGGAGAAATCCGATGCCAATAACCAAGAGATCTCGCTGTCTTCGCCGCTTGGTGTTCTGTTTTCTGCCCTTCCTGGTGACTTTGCACATGAGCGGACCGGCCGCTGCCGATTGCGATGCCTCGGTGTCCTTAGTGGATTTCGGACGGCTTGATCTGGAGAACGGCGGCCATGTCAGCGGTGAAGTGATCGTGACCTGCGACGAGCCCGGGCGCTTCAGCGTGGCTCTGTCCTCCGGCACGGGAGACTATCGCCTGCGCAAGATGCACGGTGCCGACGGCAGCGTGCTCAAATACAACCTGTTCGTCGATCCGGGGCGGCGTCGGGTCTGGGGTGACGGTGTTTCCGCAGGAACCCAGACGATCCGCGGCGAAAGCGACGGCCGGCGGCCGTTGAGCATTCCGGTCTACGGTCTGGTGCCGCCGCGCCAGTCAGTCCTCACCGGTCCTTACAGCGACAATCTTCTCGTGACGATCGAGAATCTGTGATGATGCTGAATAGCTAGTAATAATAATGAGAATTTATCACAAAAGATAATTATCCATTTATTGATTTGCGGCACAATCAATTGTCCCTGGCGATTGGCGACAGGGACAAGCTTGAAAGAGCGAGGATGTGTGCCATGGACGTTATCCGCTCCGCCGCCTTTGCCATCGTCATGGCCACCGGTCTCGCCCTAGCAGCCCCGCTTGAAGCGCAGGCGACCGCCACCTTGAATATTTCGGCAGTGGTGGTCGAAGAATGCACGATCCGGGTCAAGCGCGAACTGGTCAAGCTGGCCCGCCGACTGAAGGACCCGAGCATCATCCGCCGCTGCTCCAAAGGCGTGCGCAGCCGGATCGATGAGAGCGTGGTCGACATCGCGGACCTGCGTCCGCCGGTGCCCGCTCCCCCGAGGATCAGCAAGCAAAGGCTCAGCAAGATCTTCAGCGGTGGCAAGGTGGATGTGGTTCTGGTGACCGTGTCCTATTAATCTGACGGCCAGAAGCTGTTAAAATCATCACTGTTGTCGATCGACGATCTTATTTTGCTTGATTGTTGATAGTTTCAGTTTTTATGCTACCTAAAGTTATATCTTGGCCGAAGGAGCAGGCTGGCGATGTTGTTGATCGGGCGCAGTTTTGGTCGTTTTCTGACCCTGCTATTGACGGGGGGCATCCTCGTTACGTGGACCGCGTCCGCCGGCCTCGCGGCTGACGATCCGGCTTTCGCCGCCTGGGTGAAGGAGCTGGAAGACGACGCGCGGGCTGCCGGTATTTCCGAAAAGACCATCGATGAAGCGCTCGGTGATCTGGCCTTGGTTCCGGATGTGGTCGAACTTGATCGCAAGCAACCGGAGACCCGGCAGACGTTCGAGGAATATCGCGGCCGGGTGCTTTCCGAGACCAGGGTCAAAAAGGGGCGAAAGCTCTTGAAGGAGCACCGGTCGCTCCTGAACCGGATTGCCGCCGACTACGGCGTGCAGCCGCGGTTCATCATCGCGCTCTGGGGCATTGAGACCAGCTATGGCGGATTTCTCGGCGGTCACCACGTCATCAAGGCGCTGGCGACGCTTGCCTATGACGGGCGGCGGGCCGAGTTGTTTCGACGCGAGCTGATCGCGGCCCTGCGCATCCTGGATCGCGGCGATATCGCGCTTGAGGACATGAAAGGCTCCTGGGCTGGTGCCATGGGTCAGTGCCAGTTCATGCCATCCAGTTTCCTGAAATATGCCGTCGATTATGACGGTGACGGCAAGCGCGACATCTGGAACACGCTCCCCGACGTGTTCGCCTCGATCGCCAACTATCTTTCCGAATCCGGCTGGGACGACAAATATACCTGGGGGCGTCCGGTGCAGCCGGCCTCCGTGGAGCGCACACCGCCGTCATCGGCGGGGCTGAAGGTGGTGAAGTCTCTTCCGGAATGGCAATCCCTCGGCGTGCGCCGCGAGAACGGCAGCAGCCTGCCTACCGTCGCCCTGAACGCGTCGCTCCTTCGGACCGATGAGGGCGAAGGGCCGTCCTATCTGGTCTATGATAATTTTCGGGTCTTGATGGTCTGGAACAGATCGACTTATTTTGCGCTCACGGTGAGTGAACTCTCGGATCTGATCAAACGCTGACCTAACCTTGAGCGGCATGCCGACATTCGTGTGTCGAGCCATGCCCCTGGAAGGACGCGACTTCCCACGGTGACCTGTTGATGACGTTTCGCTTCTTTGCACCGATGCTCTATGTTCTCCTTTTGGTGCTTGGTGCGGTGTGCGCTCTCCCTTTGAAAGCGGAAGACTCTTTCGAAACCGCTGCAAGAGCTGCCTTTCTGATCGATCTCGAAACCGATCAGGTCCTGTTCGAGAAGAACGCCGACCAGTCCATCCCGCCTGCCTCCATGAGCAAGCTCATGACCGCCTATATGGTTCTGGAGCAACTCAAGGACGGCCGTCTCAGGATGGACGACACGTTGCCGATCAGCGAGAAGGCCTGGCGAAAGGGCGGCTCGAAAATGTTCGTGGAGGTGGGCAAGCGCGCCCGTGTCGACGACCTGCTCCGTGGCATCATCATCCTCTCCGGCAATGACGCCTGCATCGTCGTCGCCGAGGGCCTCGCCGGCAGTGAGGAGAATTTTGCCCGGGATATGACCGAGAAGGGCAAAGAGATCGGTCTCACCAGCAGCACCTTCATGAACGCGAGCGGCTGGCCCCACCCCGATCATCGCATGACCGCGCGCGATCTCGCGACGCTTGCGCGGCGTCTGATCGAGGACTTTCCTGAGTTCTATGACATGTTCGCCGAGCGCGACTTCGAGTATAGCGGCATCCGCCAGCCGAACCGCAATCTGCTGCTCGGGCGGGTGCGCGGGGTCGACGGCCTCAAAACAGGGCATACGGAAGAAGCAGGCTACGGCCTTGTGGCCTCGGCAATTCGCGACGACCGTCGGCTGATCTCGGTGGCGGTCGGCCTGGACAGCCCCGAAGCACGGGCCTTGGAGAACGAGCGCCTCCTCGAATATGGCTTTCGCCGCTTTCGCAACTACGCGCTGATGACCAAAGGGCAGGAAGTCGAGCATGCCACCATCTGGCTCGGCAGTGTTCCTACGGTGCCGCTGATTGTCGACCGTGATGTGAAGGTGTCGATGTCCGATCGGGCGAGGCGCGAACTCAAGGTGAAGCTGCTCTACGATTCGCCGGTCCCGGCACCGGTTGCCTTGGATGACAGGCTCGGGATCATCCGGATCGAAGCGCCTGGACTGGCCATGCAGGAAGTGCCGGTTTTCGCCGGTGCCGATGTCGATAAAGCGGACTTCGTCGGAAGGGTGACCGGCGCGCTCGAATATCTTATCTTCGGCCCGTCCTGATTTTCTCGAACCCGGATGGCCCACGATCGACATGACCGAACGAGGCCGGCTGAT
>JBCCIN010000421.1:0-4468 GCA_039028235.1 Pseudomonadota bacterium | reverse complement strand
CGCATGACGTCCTCGAAGTCAGGCCGGCTGGTGCGGCGCGGTCAGGAGACCGGCAAGCGCCGTCAGCTCCGGTTCGAGAATGCCGTGACCGCCCGAATGGACCGCCGTCGAGACGTCGCTTCCCTGCGCTTCGAAGTAGCGGATCAGTCGCTCGCTCATCGGCCAGGGGCAGATCGGATCGTTTTCGCCCGCGGTGAACAGCACCTTCACGCCGGCGAGCCCCGGATTGGCCTCGGGCTCCCAGGGGACCAGCGGATGAAGCAGGCCGACCCGCTCGAACAGATCCGCATGCTTCAGCACGACGGAGGCCAGGATGTTGGCGCCGTTGGAATAGCCGAAGCCGTAAACCGGCGCGCCGGGATTCGCGTCCTTATGCGCCCTGACAAAGCCCGCCATTTGCTCAGTGCGCGCGGCGAGGTCCCCCATGTCGTAGACCCCTTCACTGGTGCGCTTGAAGAAGCGGGCGGCGCCATGCTCGGAAACATCGCCCCGAGGCGAGACGACGCCCGCTTCGGGTGCTATTTCCTGGGCGAGGCCAAAGAACTGACGTTCATCCCCGCCCGTGCCGTGAAAGGCAAAGATAAGCGGTGCGCCATCCGCCGGCGCTTTGGTCAGCGCATGATAGGCTTCGATCGCCATCGGAAGTTACTCCTTGCAGAGTTCATCACCGCCCAAAGACCTGGGCGCAAACCAGCGACCCAGGCCATGGCGGTCAACGTGAATGACGTGCCCATGCCACTCACACCACAGGCAAGCGATCCTCGATAGATGAACGGTGCCGTTCGTAACGGCTGGGCAGCTTCAGGGCTTCGCCCAGATGCGCCGTGTCCTCGTCCCGATCGAAGCCGGGCTCGTTGGTCGCCACCTCGAACAGCACGCCACCGGGGGTGCGGAAGTAGATCGCCCAGAAATAGTCCCGGTCGATCACCGGCGTGACCTGATAGCCGGTGTCCATGAGATCGCGCCTGACCTTGAGCTGCGCTGCGCGGTCTTCGACGGCAAAGGCGATGTGATGCACCGAGCCTGCGCCCTGCTGCGCGGCGTTCGCGCCCGGGATCGCCTGCAGGTCGATGCGATCGGCCTCATTGCCGCCCTCGATCACATAGCGGGTGATGTCGCCTTCGGTCTCCGCCTTCTGATAGCCCATGAACTCCAGGAGCTCGCCGGTGGCGTCGGCGTCGCGAAGCTGAAAGCGGGCGCCGCGAAAGCCGAGGATGGCGGACTCCTCCGGGACATCCGTGCCGGTCCAGGGCTTCCGATGATCGCCGGATGTCTCGACAAGCGCGAAATCGTCGCCGTCCGGCCCGTCGAAATGCAGGCGCGCCTCGCCGAAGCTGATCTCATGGTCCAGCTTTTCGACCCCAGCGGCTGCGAGCCGCTCGGCCCAGTAGGGGAGCGAGCCTTGGGGGACGGCGAACTCGGTGATGCCCACTTCGCCGATGCCGCGTTTGCCGCGCTGAATCATGCCATAGGGAAAATAGGTCATCACCGATCCCGGCGTGCCGATCTCGTCGCCATAATAGAGGTGGTAGACCTCGGGCGCGTCGAAGTTCACCGTCTTCTTGACCCGCCGAAGGCCGAGAGTTTGCGTGAAGAACCTGTTGTTTTCCCTGGCGTCAGCCGCGAGCGACGTGACGTGGTGCAGGCCTTTGATATGCTCGATCGCCATGTCGTTGTTCCCTCTCGAAGCGGTATCCGTCATCTTGTGACGAAGCATATGGCACTCTGACTAATGCCTTCAACAACAATGACTTTGCATTGACTGTTGCATCCAGCGTAATAATGCCAAATGCAGGATCTCAAGCCGATACGGGTGTTTCTCGAGGTCGCGCGGCTGATGAGCTTCGCCGCGGCGGCGCGTCATCTCGGCATGACGCCGGCGACAGTCACGCGGACCGTGGCACGCCTGGAGGAAGAGCTTGGCGTGCAGCTACTCCTGCGCACCACGCGCCATGTCTCGCTCACCAGCACGGGCGCCGTGGTCGCAGCACGCTACGGCCCGTTGGTCTCGGACTTTGACCAGGTGGCCGCCGACATCAAGCGGGCGAGCCTCCCTGATCGCGGCCGGCTTCGCATCAACGCGCCGATGTCCATGGGCCTTCGCCTGCTCCCCGATCTGATGGAAAGCTTCCGGCTCGCCTTCCCCCATGTCGAGCTCGAGCTGACCATGACCGATCAGCTCATCAACATCATGGAAGACGGCGCCGATCTTGCGATCCGCGTCTCCGAACCGCCCACGGATAAGTCGACCATCTGGCGAAAGATCTGCGCCGTGCCGCGCCACGCGATCGCCGC
Organism: Pseudomonadota bacterium; assembly: GCA_039028235.1. Taxonomy (GTDB): domain Bacteria; phylum Pseudomonadota; class Alphaproteobacteria; order Geminicoccales; family Geminicoccaceae; genus JANQPX01. The sequence goes on along the minus strand of JBCCIN010000421.1, from coordinate 2,173 downwards.
CCCAAGCCTCCTGGAGCGCATCGATCTGCCGACAACCCCGGACGATCTCCGCCCCGAGCACTGCCTCTCCTACAGCAGCACCGGCGCCGAGGAGACCTGGGACTTCCGAAAGGACCAGCTCCGCCGCCAGGTGCGTGCTGGCCGAAGCATCATCTCGAACAGCGGCGACCTCCTGCATGCGCTGGTCAGGCGCGGCTCAGGCATCGCCGTTCTCCCGGACTTCATCGTGCAACGAAGCATCGACACCGGCCACGTCCGCCCGATCCTCACCGACTGGACGGTCAGCCAGCTCTGGCTCACCCTCTACTATCCCCCCTACGAACAACTCCCACCCCTGGTCGCCACCTTCTCCGACTTCTTCGAAGCCTACATCCGCGACAACGAACCCGACCTCTTCGACTGGTCCTGAAGCGGCTCCCGATCGGATGTCATCGGAGTGCGCACTTTATCTTTTTGTTTTGCTGCACGTCCTTGTCGAACAGGTATCTCTACCTTTTCGGGAAGAGCTCTAGGATGTGGTAGCTACCGGAGATGATGCTAGCGCCGTTGAGGACGCTGATTTGACGGGATGTGTAGATCTCGGATGAAGGCATGACATCAAGGTCGAGCTGAACTGCGGATGCTTGCGGGACGCCTCGCCCAGTGGAAAGGTGGAGATGGTGAGCTGGTATTCGACCATCGCGCTCCACTAATCGCGAGGCTTGAAGAGCGACTTGTCCGAATGGATCCGGACCTTGAGCCCGACACCGGCGGCCTGCATTGGCCTCTCAATGTCGGCTTGGGCCAGGCTGTCAGATGGTCGGATCCGGTGATACGATGCCGGTTCGTTACCTCGCTAAGAGTTCACGCCGTTTACAATAGCTGATCATCGTCATGAGCATCACCGTTCGCCGCGCCCGTCTGTCGGAAGCCGAGCTTCTGACGGACCTCTCGATGCGGGCGAAGCAGTCGAATGGTTATGACGGTGCCTTCATGGAAGCTTGCCGGGAAGAGCTGACAGTGACGGCTTCGCGACTGAAGGCAGGTGAATATTGGGTTGCGGATGGCGGTTCCGTCTGCGGCTGCGTCTGCCTTAGCGAGATCGCGGATCGTCAGGGCGAAGTTCACGCCTTCTTCGTCGACCCCGACTTTCAGCGCCGGGGAATTGGCCGACTCCTTTGGCGCAAGGTCATCGAGAGGGCCAGCCTATCTGGGATGACAGCGCTTTATCTCGATGCTGATCCAGCGGCAGTACCGTTCTATCGAACCATGGGTTTCATCGAAATCGGCCAGGTTCCGTCAGGTTCTATCGAGGGACGAATGCTGCCGCGCATGATGTTCCGACTAGACCAGCCAAGGGACAGCGTGACGTAGACCGCTAGGTCTGCCTCTCAAGAGCCCTTTAAAACGCCGACTTCTCGATAATAGCGTTCCGCGCCCGGATGCAGCGGGATGGCGATGCCGTCGAGGGCGGTGTCCAGGGTGACGGCGCGGCCTTTGACGTGGCCCTCGTCGAGAAGGGCGCGGGCGCTTTCGTGCCAGAGCGCTCTGGTCATGCCGTAGACCAGCTCCTCATCCGCCTCGGCAGCGATGATCCATTGCGCGCCGACGCTGAGTGTTTCGGTCTCACCGATGCCGTCATAGGTGCCTGACGGGATGATGTCCTTGGCGAAGAACTCATGCTTTTCAAGGAGCTTGTCGATCTCGGGTCCGTGGATCGGGATCAGGTCGATAGTCTCGCCGTCGGCAAGTTCGGTGACCGCACCGGTGGGATAGCCGGCGATCAGGATAAAGGCGTCCAGGCGATCCTCGCGCATTTCGGCGATGGCGAAGTTCGGCTTGATGTAGCGGGTGTCGAGTTCGTCTTCATCGATGCCGAAGGCGTCCAGAATGATGCGCGCATCCACCAGCGTGCCGGAACCCTCCTCGTCCAGGGAAACGCGCTTGCCCTTGAGATCCTGGATGGACTCGATGCCGGCGCCGCGGCGCACCACTAGATGAATGCTTTCCGGGTAGAGGCTGGTGATCGCGCGCAGATTTTCGACTTTTGCCCGGCCTTCGAAGCGGCCAGTGCCGCTATAGGCCCAGTAGGCGATATCCGATTGAGCAAAGCCGCTGTCCAGTGTGCCGGCGGCAACCGCTTCCACATTCTCGACCGAGCCGCCCGAGCTCTGGGCGGTGGCGATCAGGCCGG
>JBCCIN010000420.1:0-4504 GCA_039028235.1 Pseudomonadota bacterium | reverse complement strand
GCGTGGTTGGCCTGTTTGCCTGCACCTGTCACGTCATCGATGTTGGCGGCCGAGGATTCACGGCGGATGCGAATTCCGTGTTCGAAGAGGGAACTTGGATCCCCCACATGCACCTCCGTGAGGCGGGCGAACTGAATACCGAACTCCTCTCCATCATCGCCGCAAACACGCGATCCCCCATCGAAGTTCAGGGCGATCTCATGTCGCTTGTCAGCGCCAACGACGCCGGCGTTGCCAGGCTGATCGACATGATGGCGGAGTTCGATCTGGATAGCCTCTCGACCCTCGCTAATCATATCCTCGAACGCTCGCGCAAGGCAGCGCTTGCCGCAATCGACAACGTTCCCCACGGTACCTATCGCGCCGACATGACCCTTGACGGCTACGAGGCACCCATCAAACTCCGCGCAGCGTTAACCGTCAGCCCGGCCGGGCTGAGCTTTGACTATGCGGGCTCGTCGCCGGCATCGCGCTACGGCATCAACTCGCCGAAATGCTATACGGATGCCTATACCGTCTTTGGCCTGAAATGCGTGATCGCGCCAGATGTCCCGAACAATGCGGGCTCGCTCGGCGTGTTCGACATCGTCGCCGAGCCCGGAAGCTGCGTGGCGCCCGCGCCGCCATCACCGGTTTCCGCGCGCCATGTCATCGGCCAGATGCTGCCGGACCTTGCGTTTGGATGTCTGGCCAAGGCTCTGCCCGGACGCGCGCCCGCAGAGAGTGCGGGTTCCATCTGGGTGCTGGCGATAGCGAGCGCGCACGAAAAAGTAACGGCCGTCGACCCTCGACGTTTTCAGGTGATGAACGTCGCGATCGGCGGCATCGGGGCCAGGCCCGGCAAGGATGGCATTGACGCTATGGCCTTTCCGAGCGGCGTCGGCACCATCCCGATCGAGATCACTGAAAGCGAAAGCCCGCTGGTCCTCTGGCGAAAGGCAATCCTGCCGGGCTCGGGCGGGCGAGGGTACTTTCGAGGCGGCAATGGCCAAGCCATCGAAATCGGGTGTCGAGGCGACATGCCCTTTACGATTGCCGCTGCCACCTTCGATCGTATCGACAATCCTGCGCGGGGTCGTGATGGCGGCGAGGACGGAAGGCCAGGGGCCGCCTATCTTGCTTCCGGCAAAAAGCTCATCGGCAAAACCGTGCATGTGATCCCCGCCGGCGATCGCCTCGTCGTCGAAACGCCGGGCGGCGGCGGGCTGGGCGAACCGGAGCCGTCCGAACCATGAGCGATATTCAATCCCACATCACCTCGATCACCATCGACGCGCCCGCAGAAAAGGTTTTTTCGTATATGAGCGATCCCGCGAAACTGAACCGTTGGTCGTTCGGCACCTGGGAGACCGTGTTGCAAGAAGATGGTGTGATCGAGGGCAAGGCGATCTTTGACGGTGCCCGGACGTTCGTCCGCATCGATGCCGATCCCGAGCGCCTCTTGATCGACTATCATCTTGGCACCGATCGCACTGCGCTAACGCCGAGAATCTCGGTGCGCGTGGTTCCGGGCGAGCGCCTCGATCTCGTTTCGAATCAAGCCATCCTGACATTCATCGCCTGGCGTCCGGCCTCGATGGGCGATGACCGCTGGCGACGTCTGACCGCGTCCCATGAATTCGAAGTCGTCCTCCTTAAGTCACTGATACCCGCGGATGCCAAGGGAGCCAGCTGACCGCCTTGCCAGCCACCCGGCTTTGCTGTTTGCTCATCGGTAACGCGAAAAAGGGAGGTGTGACGCCATGACGATCCGATCGAGCCTAGCCGCTCTATCCGCCGCAGCCGTGCTTGCGCTGCCGACGGTCGCCTTGTCCCAGGAAAGCGTGAGGATCGGCGTGCTCGCCGGTGTTACCGGCCCGCTTGCCAACTTCGTGCCGCCAATCCTGGATTCGGTCAATCTCGCCGCAAAGCATGTGAACGATCAGGGCGGCCTCCTCGACGGCAAGACCATGGAGATCGTGGTTGCCGATACCCAGGCCGCTGCGCAGCCCGCCGTCGATGCCGCCAACAAGCTGGTCGGCGTCGAGAATGTCTCTGCCATCTGGGGCGCACTCTCCTCCGGCGCAACGCTCGCCGCCGCCACCGCCGTCGCCATCCCCAACAAGGTCGTGATGCTCTCGCCAACAGCGACCTCACCCGAGATGACCGGCCTTGATGACGGTGACTATGTCTTCCGCGTGGTTGCGAGCGACGATTACCAGGGCAAGGTGCTGGCCGATATCGTCAAGGAAGAGGGCATCAACAAGGTCGCCGTCACTTACGTCAACAACGACTATGGCGTCGGTATCGCGCGCACCTTCATGGAGGCGTTCAAGGCTGCAGGCGGCGAGATCACCGGTGAGCAGAAGCACGAAGAGAAGAGCGCTTCCTACCGCGCCGAGCTCGCGACACTTTCCGGTGGTGATCCGGAAGCGCTGGTGGTCATCGCCTATGCCGGCGGCAGCGGCATCACCATCGTTAGGCAGTCTCTCGAAAACGGATTCTTCGATCGCTTCATCGGCACGGACGGTCTGCGCGACAACAAGCTGATCGAAGAGATCGGCGAAGAGAATCTCTCGACGACATTCTTCAGCTCGCCGACCTCACCGCCCGGCACCACGGCGCAGGACAAATTCAAGACGGCCTTCGAAGCGGCTTACGAGACCACCAAGGACAAGATCTTCATCGAACAGTCCTATGATGCCGCCTTCCTCCTGGCCCTTGCCGTCGAGCAGGCAGGCAGCGCTGATCGTAAGGCGATCCGCGATGCCCTTCGTGCGGTTGCAAGTCCGCCTGGCGAGGTCGTCGAACCGGGTGAATGGGAGAAAGCCAAAGAGCTGATCGCCGCCGGTACTGACGTCAATTACGAGGGCGTCGGCGGATCCCTCGACTTCGATGACGCCGGCGACGTCACCGGCTTCTTCGGCCGCTTCATCGTCGAGGACGGCAGCTACAAGGAAACCGGCGTCTACCAATAGTCGAGCGTCGACTTCGTTGACTTGGACCTCGGCACCAGGTGGGGCTGGGGGCGATCGTCTGCTGGCAGGTGACAAGCCGTGGACCTGATCGCTTTCGTCAATTTCTACCTGGTGCCGGGGATCATTCTCGGCAGCATCTATGCGCTCGGTGCTGTCGGCGTCTCGCTGCTGTTCGGCATCCTGCGCTTCGCCCACTTCGCCCATGGCGATCTGATGACGTTTGGGGCCTATGTCACGCTGACCGCGGTCGGGGTGACCGGCGTCTCGGCCTTTCTCGCGCTGCCATTCGGCCTTGCTATGACGATCGCACTCGCCCTTCTGGTCAACACGGTCTTCTACCGCCCGCTGAAGCATCTCCCGACCATCGTCACCGTCATCTCCAGCTTCGGCATCGCGCTGATGATCCGAGCCGGCGTCCAGCTCGTCTGGGGCACGGACATCGAGACCTATCAAAGCGGCATCCAGAAACCGCTCGTCTTCTTCGACACCTTCCGAATTGCCGAGCGGCACATCTGGATCATCCTGATCACCGCAGCGCTCATCATTCTCCTCCACCATTTCCTTGCCCGCACCAAGACCGGAAAGGCGATGCGCGCGGTCGCCGATGATCCCGAACTCGCCTCCGTCTCCGGCATCGACATCGAGCATGTGGTCCGCTGGGTCTGGGTGATCGGCGGCGGCCTTGCCGCAGCTGCCGGCGTCTTCCTCGGCATCGACAACCAGCTCCACGTCAATATGGGCTGGGATCTCCTCCTCCCCGTCTTCGCCGCCGCCCTTCTCGGCGGGATCGGCAAGCCCTATGGCGCGATCATGGGCGGCTTCGCCATCGGTCTCGCGCAAGAAATCTCGACCTATCCCTGGATCGGCACTGCGCCGCTAGTCGATCCCGGCTACAAGAGCGCCATCGCGTTTGGGATCATGGTCGCCATGCTGATCTGGCGACCCCAGGGCCTCGCCCGCGGCCGGCTGTTCGCATGATCATCGATCCAGGCTTGCTGCTCTACATCACCAGCCTTCTGACCATGGGCGCGCTCTACGGCATCCTTTGCCTAGGCCTCAACATCCAATGGGGCATGAGCGGGCTCTTCAACGCCGGCATCGCCGGGTTCTTCGCGATTGGCGCCTACACCGCCGCCATCCTGTCCACCCCCGCTGCGGCGAACCATCTGGGCGGCTTCAGTCTGCCCATGCCGGTCGGGCTCATTGTCGCCATGATGATCGCGGGCGCCCTCGGCTGGGCGGTCGGGCGCATCTGCATCCGCCTGAAGAGCGACTATCTCGCGATCGCCACCATCGGCATCGCCGAGATCCTTCGCTTGGTCGTCAGGAACGAGGACGCGGTGACCGCAGGCTCGCTCGGCATCAAGAACATCCCAAAACCGTTCGAAGCGTGGGGACCGCCTGCGACCGACCTCGCCTTTCTCGCCATCGCCGTTCTCATCACCGGTGCCCTCTTCCTGTTCTGCCAATGGATTCAGCGCTCGCCCTGGGGCCGGACCATGCGCGCGATCCGCGACAACGAGACTGCAGCGCGCGCCTTTGGCAAG
>JBCCIN010000419.1:0-4512 GCA_039028235.1 Pseudomonadota bacterium | reverse complement strand
GGACATTTGCCCCGACCTTTTCCTGCGGCAATGGACCCAGCTCACTATACAAGCTGTGCCCGGGGTACCTTCAAGGCAATGGATGGGGGCGGAAAAGTATCGGGATATGTGGTCCTTCTAAAGCTTTGCTTAATCTATCCCGCTCAGGCTGCGAGGCGCTGCTCCACCGCGTCGAGCTCGGGCAGCTTGCTCACCGGCCCGATCGCCGCGAGTGTCGGTCTGGCGCCATCGATCAGGCGCTCGCCGACCCGCCGGATCGCTTCGGCATCGACCGCATCGATCTCGGCGATCGTCTCCTCTTGCGGGATCCGTCTGCCAAAGATGAGCAACTGGCGCGCGATGTCCTCGCTCTGCGCGAAGCAGCTTTCCAGCCCCATCATCATGCTCGCCTTGAGCTGCGCCCGCGCCCGCGCAAGCTCCTCCTCGGAGGCGTTGTTCATTAATGCTGTCAGCTCGTCACACAGCACCGGCACCAGTTCCGCCGTCTGCTCCTCGCCGGTGCCGGCATAGATGCCGAAGACGCCGGTATCGCGATAGCAGGCTGCGAAGGAGAAGACGGAATAGGCAAGGCCGCGCTTCTCCCGAACTTCCTGAAAGAGCCGGGATGACATGCCGCCGCCGAGCATCGCCGAGAGGACCTGAAGCGCATAGAAGTCATCATCGTGATAGGAGAAGGCGGGCAGACCGAGGATGAGATGCACCTGCTCGAGATCGCGATCCTTGCGCAGATCACCGGGAGCATATCGCCCCATCTCGACCTCGCCGTTCCCCGACGACCTTGCCGGCAGCTTCTGGAACAGCTCGGCGCCGAGATCCACCAGGCGCTCATGCTCGACCTTGCCGGACGCCGCAAAAATCATGCGCTCCGGCGCATAGTGCTCGGCCATATAGCCGGTGAGCTGATCCCTGCTCATGCCGCGCACGATGTCCGCCGGCCCCAGGATAGAGCGGCCGAGGGACTGATCCGGGAACGCCGTCTCCTGAAAAAGGTCGAAAATCAGATCATCCGGCGTATCCAGCGTTTGTCCGATCTCTTGCAGGATAACGCCGCGTTCACGCTCCAGTTCCTCGGGCTCGAAGGTCGAATGCTGAAGGATGTCGGCAAGAATGTCCGCCGCAAGCGGCAGATCATCGGCGAGGACGCGCGCATAGTAGGCGGTGTTTTCGCGCGAAGTGTAGGCATTGAGCTGCCCGCCGACATTCTCGATCTCCTCGGCGATCAGCCGGGCCGAGCGTCGCGCTGTTCCCTTGAACGCCATATGCTCCAGCATGTGAGCGACCCCGTTGATCTCCGGCCGTTCATGCCTGGCACCGGCATCGACCCAGACGCCGACGCTCGCAGTCTGCACACTCGGCATCGCCACCGTAGCGACGCGGAGTCCGTTGGGAAGTGTGGTGATTTGGTGGCTATCGTTCATCAATTCGCAATCGGCAAATGGTCGATGTGAGCCTGAACCGCAGCAAGATCATTTGGAAGGACGGTCAGGCGCTCTGGCTTGGACATCAGCGCTTCGAGGTCGGGCGGCATAAGCGGCGGTCGCCCGGTCGAACGTTCGAAGGCCTCTGGGAACTTCGCGGGGTGGGCGGTGGCGAGGGTGACGATCGGCGCTTCGCCTTCGGGACTGGCGTCCTTCGCCGCGGCAAGGCCGACGGCCGTGTGAGGATCGACCATCTCGCCGGTCGTCTCGAGGACCTCGCGCATGGTGAAGAGCGTCCGATCTTCATCGACGCGGCAGGCGGAGAACAGCTCACGCGCCCTTCCTAGAGCGTCATCGCTAACGCGAAGGATCTTCTCCTCGGCGAACCCCGCCATGAGTTCCTGCAATCGCGCGCCATCGCGATCGCACAGATCGAACAGCAGACGCTCGAAGTTACTGGAAACCTGGATATCCATGCTCGGGCTGATCGTCGGGGCGACGTCGCCCGCCTGATAGGTACCGGTCTCGAAAAACCTGGTGAGGATGTCGTTCCTGTTGGTGGCAACGATCAGCTGCTCGACCGGCAGACCCATGCGCGCCGCGACATAACCCGCATATACATTGCCGAAATTGCCGGAGGGCACGCAAAAGCGGAGCTTCCGCCAGGGGCCGCCCAGTGCCAGCGACGCCGTCACATAATAGACGATCTGGGCCATGATCCGGCCCCAGTTTATCGAGTTGATCGCCGACAGGTTCTGTCGCCGGCGAAACGCCGCGTCGCCGAACATCGCTTTCACCAGCGCCTGACAGTCGTCGAAGGTGCCCTCGATTGCGACATTGTGGATGTTGGCGGCCTCGACTGTGGTCATCTGCCGGCGCTGGATCTCGGAGACCCGGTCTTTGGGATGGAGAATAACCGTCCGCATATGCGCCCGGCCAGCCGTGGTGGCGATCGCCGCCGAGCCGGTATCTCCTGAGGTCGCCCCGACGATGGTGATCGTGCCGTCCCGCCGGGCGAGGAAATGCTCGAACAGCAGGCCGAGAAGCTGAAGCGCGACATCCTTGAAGGCATGGGTAGGCCCGTGAAACAGCTCCATCACCCACTGGGCAGCGCCCAGTTGCTTGACGGGAGCTATAGCCTGGTGGCGAAAGGAGCCATAAGCACCGTCGATGAGCTCTCGAAGCTCGACATCATCGAGCGCACCGTCGACGAACGGCTCGAGCACGAAGGCAGCCAGCTCCTGATAGGAAGCGGTCTGCAGTTCGGCCAGCCGGTCCCGGTCGAGACGTGGCCAGCTTTCCGGCACAAAGAGCCCGCCATCGGCCGCAAGCCCGGAAAACAGCACGTCCTCGAACGAGGCCGGCTCCACTCGGCCACGGGTGCTGATGTAACGCATGGTCATCGCTGGAACAGCGCCTTTCGCACAGCAGGAATGCCTCGTCTGATCTAGTGAGAAGCACCCCGCTTCGCAAGCACCATCACGAGCGCGCACCTCTTACCGCACCCGACGGCCCGATGTAAGCCTAAGCCTGACAGTTCAGCCGATCCAAGCTCGCGATCGGAGGGATGCCGGGGTGGCTGAACGGGGCGGTCTCAAGAGCCGCGCTATGTGCTGTTAACCCTCAGAAGACGTTCAAGTTAGGAAAATAGCAAGCACAGTCTGAGCACAACCCCCGCCACAACGATGGCGAAGGAGTGCTTTATGACGGATGAATTCGATGCCATATCGCCCTTCTGCCTCGGAGTTGATCCAGCGACCCGATGTAGTCATCTTCTACACTCCGCTTCGCCCCTTATGGCAGGCTGTGGCGACAGGTCCAAACCCGAGCTGTGTTGCACCAGAAAGCCGAGATTCAGGCCTACGCGGCTTTGAAGCTTTGCCTGTAGTCGGAAGGTGATACGCGCAGCAGGCGCATAAAGGCACGGCGCATGCGCTCCTCGTCATTGAACCCACATTCTGCCGCAACGTTCTTCACGCCCAGGTCCGTTGTCTCCAAAAGGTCTCGGGCAGCCTCAGTGCGTATCGCCTCGACCGCCTTCGCCGGCGTTAGCCCCATCTGCTTGGAATAGAGCCTGGCAAAGTTGCGGGCACTCATGTTCATTCGCTCGGCCAGCGCCTCGACCCGAAGGTCCCCTTGGAGGTTCTCCGCAATCCATTGGTGAAGGTCCTCGAACCGCTCGGCCACATCCAGCAGTTGGCGGCTCAGAACGGGGCTGAACTGGGATTGGCCGCCGGAGCGGGCCATTTGTACGACCATCGATCGCGCGATCTGGAGCGCGGCGGGCCGCCCCAGATCTTCGGTGATAATCGCCAAAGCCATATCGATACCGGCGGTGATGCCCGCCGACGTCCAGACATGATCGTCCTTGATGTAAAGGGGATCGATCTCGACCCGAACAGCGGGAAACGCATCTTCGAGCGTCTTGCAATCCTCCCAGTGTGTGACCGCCCTCCGTCCGTCCAGGAGGCCGCTCGCCGCCAGAACCAGGGCGCCCGAACATACCGAGCAGACACGCTCTACACCTGAAGAGAGCTTTCCAAGCGTCTCCAGTAAGGGCTCGTCCAGCATGGCACTGTTGGCGCCGTCGCCGCCGACGACCACAAGCGTGTGAATCTGACGCTTCAGGTAGCGGGACATCGGCTCGCTCGGGATGGAGACCACAGTGTTCGTTGCCACCATGCCTCCCGCGATCGACGTTACGGCGCAGCGATAGCCATTTGCCCCGGTTGCCGGATCGAGCGCATGGGAAAAAACCTGCAGCGGGCCGACAAGATCGAGAAGAACGATGTCGGGATACACCACGAAAACCACCAGTCTGGGGTCGTCATCGGCTTTTCTACGTTTGGCAGAAAAAGAGGTCATATTGTCATTCATGACATACGGAACGCTGTTAGTCTATTGACGGACATCAAGGAGATTTCCCCATGCTGGCGCTGAAACCGAACTGCGAATGTTGCGACAAGGACCTGCCGCCGTCGGCGACCGACGCTCGAATGTGCACATGCGAGTGCACGTTTTGCGCCGACTGCGCAGAAAATCTGTTTGACAACACCTGCCCCAATTGCGGCGGCAATCTTGTGGAACGGCCGAT
>JBCCIN010000418.1:0-4517 GCA_039028235.1 Pseudomonadota bacterium | reverse complement strand
GCGACATGCCCCGAAAGTGTGATCACGCTCGAACCGGGCGTGAGCTTCGAGGATGCGGCAAAGCAGCCGGCGGTGGTCAATGAGGAGGAGCCTTTCCACTGCATTCGCTGTCAAAAGCCGTTCGGCACCAAGAGCTCGATCGAGAAGATCGTGTCCATGCTCGGCGAAAAACACAGCATGTTCCAAGACGGCAGCGCCATCGACCGCATCCGCATGTGCGAGGACTGCCGCGTCGTCGTGCAGTTCGAGGTAGCCGACAACCCACTCGCGGGTCCGGCCAAGACGCCGGTACGCACCACAGACGACTATCTGCGCGAACGCGAAGAGATCGAGGCCGCCAGCCGGAAGCACGAAGATGGCGGCGAGGGTGACGATAGGGCCTGAACTGCCACCCGCGACAACGTTCTTCCATCCCCGAAGCGCGGGCGCTCCAGCTCAAAGCTCAGGGAAGTTCAGGTCGGTGTGTCTCGCACCTAGTTCGAAAAAATTTCGACGCGACGGTTTTCCTGCTCGCGGGTGCCATCAGGAAGCTCAATGCGCGGCTTGCGCTCGCCATACCATTCGACCTTGATGCCCTGGCCGATGCCGCGTGCGGCCAGGGCGTCGGCGACGGCTTCGGCGCGCGCCTTGGAAAGCCGATCATTATAGGCATCGCTACCCGACCTGTCGGTATGCCCGGCGATCGTGAGCGCCTGGCGGACATCCGACTTCCCGATCTTGGCGACCAGATCGTCGATGGTGGCGAGAGCGACAGGGGTGAGATCCGCCTGGTTCCAGGGGAAGAACACCAAGTGCGCGCCGCCAATGTCGCCGGAAAGGCTGTCTTCGAGCGCGGCAAGCTGCTCGCCGAACCGGAATTTGCACTCTTCGATCAACGCGGGTACAGCGCCTTCCTCTGTCCGTTCGATCCAGCAGTCGAACGCCGTCTGCGCGCTAGCGGCTTCCCAAGGTGCCTTCTTTCGTCCGCCCTGTTCGAACGCCCCCATGAGGCGTGCACGCGCCAGCGTGAGTTCATCGACCTGGCCTGCCGGAATGGTGCGCTCGCCGATCTCGTCCGGCAGCACCGTCTCTCCCTTGGCCGAGTCGACGGCCTTGAAGGCGAAATGGATGAAATCCTTCACATCCACCTGGTCGTACTGCTCGTCGCCATAGTCGAGATAACCCTGGCGAAGGCCCTGATTGAATTTCGGTCCCTGCGGTTCCATGGCCCGGACCGCGTCATATTCGTACCGCACCACCTCGATGTCATCGACCAACTCAGGATCATAGCTGCCGCAGCCGGCGATTGGCGCCAACACGAGGACTGCAATTCCTGTTCTCATCATCCGTTGCATCAGTCTACCGCGCTCGCTTGTAGGGTTGCCGGCTGAGCCGGAAACTAGGTGAAAGGCTTGCTGGACAGAAATCTGTCCAGAACAGTCAGGTCTGGGCTCGAAGGGGTGCGAAACAAGTCGAAGAAGAGGGTCATAGCTGCCGTTTGGCAAAGAAGGCCTTAACGTCATCAATGGCCTCATTGAGAGCTTCGACCTGATCGTCCGACGGCGGCATGAACTCGGCCCGTCGGGCGAGGGCGGCGACGCGCTTGGCACCGAGATTGGCACCTGCCCCTTTCAAAGCATGAGCTTCGGCTGACCAGGAGCGTTCTTCCTCGACCGCCTCCCGCATACGTTTCAGGTAGCCACGCGCGGTGGCGACGAAGAGTTCCGCAAGCTCGTCCTCAAGCGTCAGATCACCTTCAGTGAATGAGGCGAGATGGGCTTCGTCGATGACGACCAGACCATCGATATCGTCGTCAAGCGCCGGCTCACTCAAGACACATCTCCGTTCGGGCGTCGACCTTCGTCGGAACCGACACGCGGTAGGGTGAAGGGCAGGATAGTTAGCCTCGCAGAATTCAACCGTAGATAATTATTGGTGTTGTCGAATTTTTCCCAAACGTCAAGGTTTTTGTGTGATTTACCTGCTGCCGTTCCACGTCTTTGACGTCATGGCTATGCCGGTTGAGCGAGCCCCACGGCGAGCTTGGCCGCAAGGGTGGCATTGGCGGTCGCCAGATGAATGTTGAGCGTCACCGTCCGACCTTCGCTGGCCTCGGCCATATGCTTGAGCATAAAGGGCGTTTGCGCGGCGCCAACGATGCCGCGTTTATCCGCCGCTTCCTTGGCACCGCGGACCAGCCGGGCCGCTTCATCGCCGCTGAGTGCGTGGATGGCGGGCGGCGGCGTCACGATCAACATGCCGGCAGGCAGGCCAAGCGATTGATGGCTCTTGACCACCCGAACCAGCTGTTCCAGGTCGTCGACGCCCGGAATCACGATGCCGCTCTCCGCCGTGTAGAACGCCGGCAGTTCCCGGCAGCGATAGCCGATCACGGTGATGCCAAGGCTTTCCAGCATTTCCATGGTGCGCGCCTGATCAAGGATTGACTTGACGCCGGCACAAACGACGGCGACCGGGCTTCGCTGCAGTTCATAGAGATCGGCGGAGACATCAAGGCTGATCTCGCCGCCGAGATGCACGCCGCCGAGTCCACCGGTGGCCATGACGCCGATGCCTTGTCTTGCCGCGAGGTAGATGGTCGAGGCCACCGTGGTGGCGCCGAGGCCGCCGCCCGCCATCACCAGCGGCAGATCGCGGGTCGTGCATTTGGCGACATCGTTGGCTGCCGCCAGGCTTCGTAGCGCGTCCGCGTCGAGGCCTACGCGGACCGCGCCATTCATGACCGCCATAGTTGCCGGCACAGCACCTTCGGCGCGCACGCGTTGCTCCATGTCGATGGCGAGGTCGGCATTCTCGGGCTTCGGAATGCCGTGGCAGATGAGGGTCGATTCGAGTGCCACGGCAGGTAGCTCGGCGGCGAGGGCATCGGCCAACTCTGAAGTAACTTTCATCATATCGAAGGTGCCTTTTCCATCGCTTTCAACTAGGGTTCGGCCAACGTCGTTGGACTGAGGTCCGCGCGCAAACCTACTGTCCAATGAGGGACATGAACCAGATGACTCATCCGATCAATCACCACAGCGCCCTGGTTTACACCATGGTTCTGGTTTCGGCGGCCGAAGGTGTAATGGCCGACTCGGAGATCGAGACCATCGGGCGGCTGGTGCGCTATCTGCCGGTCTTTCAGGATTTCGACCATGATCGCCTGACCGACGTCGGCAGGGAATGCACCTATCTGCTACGCCAGGAGGACGGGTTGGATCGCGCCTGCGACTTCATCGCTGAGGCCTTGCCGGCAAAGCTTCGCGAGACCGCTTATGCCCTCGCCTGCGACGTCGCCGCGGCCGACGGCGAACTTGCTGAGGAAGAGCTGAATCTTCTCCACTTGCTCCGTGCGCGCCTCGGCATTGACAGTCTGATCGCGGCGGCAATCGAACGGGGCGCACATGCGCGTCATGTCACGCTCTGAGCCAGCGTTTACAGTGACCACACCTGCAGCACCCCGCCATGGCTAACGATGGCGGGCTCTACACGATCGATCAGATGCGTGCGGCAGATGCAGGCGCGATTGAGGCGGGCGTTCCCGGCATCGACCTGATGGAAAAGGCCGGTGCCGCTGTGGTTGATGCCATCAGAGGCAGCTTTTCGCCCGTCAAGACCGTCGTCCTAGCCGGACCCGGCAATAACGGCGGCGACGGCTTTGTCGCGGCGCGCCTTCTGGCGCTTGCCGGCTGGCCGGTCGACGTAGCGATGCTCGGTGATCCAGATCAGCTGAAAGGCGATGCGGCGATCGCCCGGGATCGCTGGCGGGGGCCGATAAAGGCGCTGGATCCTGATGTTCTCGAAGGCACCGGTCTGGTGGTGGATGCGCTGTTCGGGGCCGGTTTGACCCGGCCCGTCGACGGCGTCGCGGCGGCGGTGCTGCGCCAGGCCGACCAGGCCTGCTTGCCGAACGTGGCGGTCGATATGCCAAGCGGTGTCGAAGGTGACACTGGCGCCATCCTCGGCGTAGCAGCCCGGGCCGCCATGACCGTGACTTTTCACCGTGCGAAGCCCGGCCATTACCTCCTGCCCGGACGCGAGCATGTCGGGCGCTTGGTGGTAGCTGACATTGGCATTCCCGATGCGGTCGACCAGGGTCTGGATATCGACCATTTCGCCAATGTTCCGCCGATCTGGTCGTCAGCCTTTCCGAGACGTGGGGCATTGGAGCACAAGTACAGCCACGGCCACGTCCTGGTGCTTGGCGGCGGTATGGCCTCGTCCGGCGCGGCGCGGCTGGCGGCGCGGGCGGCTCTAAGAACTGGCGCCGGATTGGTGACCGTGCTCTGTCCCGCCGCCGCACTTCCGGTTTATGCCGCGTCGCTCACCGCCGTCATGGTTCGCCCCTTTGGTCAGGACGATGGCAGGATCGAAGAGGAACTGGCCGATCCTAGGCGAAACGCCATCCTGCTCGGTCCTGGCGCGGGCGTCGGTGAGGCACTTTGCCAAAGGGTCTTGGTCAGCCTTGAGGCCGGCAAGGCCGCGGTCCTCGATGCGGATGCCTTGACCAGCTTCGAAGAGACGCCTGAGCGTCT
>JBCCIN010000417.1:0-4522 GCA_039028235.1 Pseudomonadota bacterium | reverse complement strand
GTGGTCGGTGGCACAGGTGTGTTCGGCTGGGTTCTCGACGAGGGGGGGTATCAGGAATTCCACCTGACGATCGCCCGGCATGTCGAATTGGGCGCCGGCCGGCCGCTGTTCGACGAGGTGAGCTGCCTCGACGACGCCACGCGTCTGCTGAAGGCGAGGGATTTGACGATTGCCCGGCAAGTCTGGATGGATAAAGACCGGGGGCTTGAGCTTGTCGTCTTCAGGCGAACGGGAAGCTGAGGCCGGTCAACTGATGAAACCTACCTTGATCTTGGCACGTTTGAATGTCTTGCCGGCAATCTCGACTTCGTGGTCGAGCAGCTCCACCGTCATGTCGCTGCCTTCGAGCTGCTGGCGTCGATAGGTGACTCGCGGATCATCCCAGACAAGAGGTGCGACGTTGCACTCGAACAGCAGACCCTCTTCGGTCATTTGCCCCGACGTTGCCTGGGCGATCAGATTGTCGCTGTCGAGAAGAGTCAGAACGCGCTCGACCCAGGCCTGGCGCAGATGACGCTCATGCTCGCTCATGCCTCGTTGAAGCTGGCGCTTGATCGCCCCATACCGATAGGCACGGACATCACGGTCATTCATGGCCGGAGTCTTCTCTCGCATCGTCTTTCACCAGGCGCATCGGCGGAACCTCCCGTGGCTTGCCGTCGTCGTGGTCCTTGGCGCCCTGATCGCGATCGCCGTTGCCCTCGTCCTCAGGACGATCGACCAGAACATGGGCGGGCGGCGCCCGTCCCTCCTTGTCCTCGCCAAAGTAGACCGTCTGGTGCGGGTAGGGGATCTCGATGCCGAGTTCGTCGAAGCGATACTTCATCAGGCGATTGAAGCTTCGCCGAACGGACCATTGGGTCATAGGCTTGGTCTTGATGCGGGCCTTGATCATGACCGCGCTGTCCGCGAACTGATCGACGCCAAGCACCTGGATCGGCTCAAGGATATTCTCACCCTGCACCGGATCGGTCTCGAGCTCGGCGCCGATTTGTCGGACCACCTCGATGACCTCGTCGACATCCTCGCGATAGCCGATGCCGATATCGAGCTCAGCGAAGGCATAGTCCTTTGTGTGGTTGGTGATCGTAGTGACCTCGCTGAACGGGATGGTGTGCGCCCGGCCTGAGAGATCACGAAGGCCGATCGTCCGCACGGAGATATGTTCGACCACCCCCGAATGGCCGGCAACGTCGACCACCTCGCCGACGGCAATGGTGTCCTGAAACAGGATGAAGAGGCCGTTGATGATGTCCTGAACCAGCTTTTGCGAGCCGAAGCCGATGGCGATGCCGATCACGCCGGCGGCGGCCAGAACCGGCGTGACGTCGACGCCCAGGGTGGAGAGCGTAGTCAGGGTGACGATGGTGCAGATGACCAGGAACAGGAAGGTGCGCAACAGCGGCAGGAGTGTGCGCGCTCTGGCGCTGCGTTCGACGCGGGTGCCGCTGTCATCGATCGCATCGAGATAGTTCTCGATGAGCGTGCTGATGACTTCCCAGACGATGAAGCTGACCACCACCACGATCCCGGCATTTTTCAGCCGGCTCCAGGTGTCGTCGCTGAACCAGCCGCCGATCAGCGTAAACAGGTTGAAGCCCCAGATATGCACCAGGGTCAACAGGATGAAGAAGTAGACCAGGGTGACGGCGAAGCCTTGAAGCATGCCGAGATAGCGGTTGATCCTGCGCTCGAAGGCCGGATAGCGGCGCTGAACGCCCGTCCCCAGAGAGAGGCCCTCGCCGAGCGCGCGCTCCACGCCGTAGGCGAGCGGGCGTGCGATCGCCAGCAGGAGCGTGGTGAGGACGCCGCCCCGGAACAGGAGCGAAAAGCCGCCGGGGATGTCGAGCGCCCAGATCAGATAGGTGCTGACGATGTAAAAGATCGCGAAGACCGGCCAGATGTCCGCGATCAGGCGGCGGCAGCGGCCGAGGACTTTCATGACCTGATCGTTCTCGGCATGGCCGTTGCCGCGCAGCCAATGTGCGACTGGCTTCCGGTTTCTCAGCACCAGATAGATCAGCATGAGCACCACGACCAGCCCGATCGCACGGTTGATGCTGCCATAGATGCTGCCGGGGATCTTCAGGACCAGATCGTTCTGAAAGACGACATAGCTATAAGCGATCAGATAAATGAAGCGCTTGATCCAGCTGAAGACGTAGCGTGCATGCCCGTCGGCAAGGCCGACCAGGCGAAGGCCTGGCGCCGAAGGTGCCAGAACGGTGCGTGCACCAACCACCAGGACCATGCAGAAGATGGTCGCGTCGACCAGGGAGCGGCCGAAGACGGACACGGCGTCGCCATTCCAGTCGCCAAGCAGGGTCAAGAGGCCGTAGCCGACCGCACCGAAGGCCAGGATCGGAATCAGGCGAAGACCGCCGCGCAGCAGGGCGAGCGGTACTTTGGTGACCAGGCCGTCCGGCCGTTCCGCGTAGAAGCGATCGATGGTCGGACTGAGGAGGCGCCGAACGATATGATAGCCAATCACGCTACCGCCCAAGACGACGACCAGCTTGACGAAGAGATCGATCCAATAGTCGCGCAGATCCGGATCGGTCACCTGCTGCACCAGCCAGTCCGTCAAATCGGGGAGATCGACGATGGTCGACGACAGCTCCATCGAGGTGCGCGCGACCGTGTCGATCTGCTGGGTGACGATCTCGACGAAACTGAGGCCGAGCTCGTCGACATTCTTGGGCTCGTCCGCTGAATCCTGCGCTGCGGTCAATGCCTTGAGCTGATCGATCAGCTTGTCGCGCGCTGCCGGATCTTCGAGTGTCTTGACCAGTCCTTCGATCTTGGCGGGATCGATCTCCACAGGCGCAGCATTGCTGTCCTGTGCTAAGGAAGCCGCCTGCGGCAGCATCAGCATGGTAAAGAGCAGTAACGCCCGAAGAAGGCTGATCGGTGGAAAGATCATACGTGACCTGGCTTTATCTGATCGCATCATGGTTAGCAGACGAACGTTAATTTGCCGTTAATCTTCCATCGATCGACCCGAGCGCACCGGTGGTCGTCACCGCTGGCGGCGGATCGAGGATGGCTGCGGTGATGGCATTTTGGCGGGGGGTGCCGGCGGCGGTTACACGGAGTCGTCCATCGCCGGTATCGATCCAGCCTTCGTTCTCGAAGTCGTCAAGAGCGACTGCGTTCAGGGTCTGACGAAGCGGTATGCCGGAAAGACGCTCCAGACTGGAGACTTCAATGCCACTCTCCAGACGAAGACCCATCAGGAGCATCTCGACCACCTGCTCTCTTACGGCGATCCTGTCTCTCGGGTGTTCGCCGTGGCCAACGGTTTCGACCCGCTCTATCCACGCTCGGGGCATGCGCTCGGTGCTGGTGGCAAAACGTTGCTCGCTGATCGAAAGGCGCCCGTGGGCTCCGGGGCCGATCCCGGCATAGTCGCCGGCACGCCAGTAGACGAGATTGTGCCGGGAGGCCTCGCCCGGTGCTGCGTGGTTCGAGACTTCGTAAGGTGGCAGGCCTGCGTCGGTCAGCTTCTCTCGGGTGAGCTCGAACAGATCCGCCTGCAGATCGTCGTCAGGAAGATCGAGCTTGCCTTGGCGATGAAGATTGAAGAAGCGCGTGCCCGGCTCGATAGTGAGTTGGTAGACGCTGAGATGCCCGCCGGCATGACCGAGGGCGCGTTCAAGCTCCGCCCTCCAGCCGTTCGTTGACTGATCCGGGCGCGCATAGATCAGATCGAACGAGAAGCGCGGAAACAGGTGCGCCGCCTGATCGACGGTTGTGAGCGCGTCCGCAGCACTGTGCTCGCGTCCAAGAAAGCGAAGGGCCTGGTCGTCAAGGGCCTGAACGCCGATCGAGACACGATTGACGCCGGCCGTCCTGAAGTCGGCGAGGCGGTCTCGTTCGGCGGATGTCGGATTGACCTCGAGCGTGATCTCGACGTTCTCATCAAGCCCGAACTGTTCGGAGGCGCGTGTGATCAGGGCTTCGACGGTTGCCGGATCCATCAGGGATGGCGTACCGCCGCCGAAGAAGATCGAGGTGAGTGGACGCCTGCCGATGCCCTCGGCAACGTGATCCAGCTCCCGGAGCAGTGCTCGCTGCCAGCGCCGGTGATCGACCTTGCCCTCGACATGGCTGTTGAAGTCGCAATAGGGGCATTTCGATCGGCAGAACGGCCAATGGATGTAGAGGCCGAAGCCTGCCCCGTCGTTGTCTTGCAGCATGAGTCTGGGATGCGGTCTCCGCTCAGGCCGCTGCTTTTTCCCCACAAAGGCGCTCGAACAGCGGCCGGTAGACTTCGGTGACCGCACGCCAGCTGCGTTTAGCCACCATCTGTCGGCCATTGGCTCGAATGTGCGGCCAGCGCTCGCGCGATGCAAGGATATCTTGGAGGCACTCGATCAGGGCGGCGAGATAGCCGGCTCGGAAGAGAAAGCCGGTTTCGCCATCCTGCATCAGCTCTCGATGACCGCCGACATCGGAGGCGACGACGATACGGCCGGCCGCCATGGCCTCCAGCGGCTTTAGCGGCGTCACCAGATCGGTG
>JBCCIN010000416.1:0-4539 GCA_039028235.1 Pseudomonadota bacterium | reverse complement strand
TGGCATATGAACGATCAGCATTTAATATCTAGTTTACCGTTAAACAATACAACATAGAAATTCGCTCAACCTCTCTCCGCAAGTGCCCGACGGGGAATCGTCCAGCGCAATGCAGTTGATCTTGAGAATTTGAAGGGCGTTCATATCAGATTGAGCTGAAAGGATGCCTAATGCAGCCTTTCAAGTGCAAGACCGATCAACAAGCACACGTCAATTAAGACGCCAACAGCGACCGCATGACCAGGTAAGTCGACCCTCCAGCCGGTGGCTGGTGGTACCCCCAAGGGGACTCGAACCCCTGTTTCTGCCGTGAGAGGGCAGCGTCCTAACCGCTAGACGATGGGGGCGTCTCGGCGATCGCTCTTATGTAAAAGGCTATCTTTAAGGAATCAAGAGGCGATCGTGCGCTTGAAGGCCGCGACGAGTTCGACGTCGGCGGCAAAGAGAAAGGCATCGATCGGCTGCACCCAGTCGAGATGATAACCGGCGTCGATCAGGGTGCGGGCGTCGCGGGCGAAAGTGGTGGGGTTACAGGAGACCATGGCGAGGACCAGCGGCCCCTGCCCTTCGGCGATCGCTTCGACTTGCGAGTGGGCGCCAGCGCGGGGTGGATCGAGGATGGCGGCATCGAACGTCGAGAGCTCTGAGGCGCTCAATGGATCACGATCGAGGTCGCGGGCAATCGCCGTGACCCTCTGCGCGAGGCTGGCGGCGCTCGCGGCTCCGTTCAACGCTTCAATCATGCCGGGGTCGTGATCGACGGCATGCACACGCCGTTCCTCGAGAGCCAATGGCAAACCGAACGCGCCGCAGCCGGAGAAAAGATCGGCGACCATCTCGGCTGACCCGAGTGCCTTGATGATGCTGTCGCGGATGGCCCGCTCTGCCTCGTCAGTTGCCTGCAAGAACGCTGCGGCCGGCAGCGCCACCGACACGCCGCCGAAATCGACCTCGGGCTGACGACGGACTGACAAAGGCTCGGGCAGCTCGTGGGTTGATTCTCGCCAAGTGAGCCTTGCCAAGTCCTCCTCGTCCGCGAGTGCAGCCAATGCCTCGCGATCGCCGAGGCTTGGCGGGAGCGGTGTTTCGATGAGGATATCGAGGCCGTTATCGGCCGCGGTGATTGAGATCTGACCGCCCTTGGCTGCCAGATCCAATATCGGGAGAGCCAGTCGGAACGGCGCCAGGAGTTGAACGATCAATGGCAGCGCGATTGGGCATTCCTCGACCGCTACAATGTCATTGTCCAAACGTCGGCGAAGGCCAAGTGCCGATCCTCTTGCGCGCGGCGAAAAGGCGAGCCGCAGCCGGCGGCGTGTCTCCGGATGGCCGTCGATCAGTGGCTTGATCCCGACGCCGTCGATACCCCGACGCGCCAGTGCCGACTTAACCTTTTGACTCTTCCATTGCCGATAGTCGATCGGTGAGAGATGCTGGAGCCGACAACCACCGCAAGCACCGAAATGGCGGCAAAGCGGCTGGCGGCGGGGCGTGAGGGAGTGCGCCTTGATCGTTTCCGCTGCATAGCCGTCACCGCGTTTGGTGATCAGCCGGGCGGTCAGGTCATCCCCTGGCAAAGCGAGCGGCACGTAGACCGGACCACCATCGAATCGGCCGACACCGTCGCCGGAAGAACCGATCTCATCGATTGTTAGGTCGATCTCCCTTCCAATGGCCGGATCATGCTTGCTCGGGCCTTGCCGGGACCGCCCGCGGCGCCGACTCATTCCGAAGGCGTCAGGCGGATGAGGCTTTGGCGGGCGCCGCTCAACGCGTCGACCACGGCGATATATTGACGGCCGTCGGGGTCTTCACCCAGCAGCACCAGCCGCTTGCCGTCGACCACCACCTGGCCTACTCGGACTCCAGCCGGTAGAGCCAGATCGACCGGCCCTGACAAGGCAAGCTCGCGTCGTGGCGCGTCGCCACCGTCACCACTACCGGCGCGCATGGCGATCATCACGGCGAGCAGAATCGCGCCGACCACCAGAATGATACCACCCAGAATCACAAAAGCCTTGAGAAGTCCCGATACGTTGTTCACGTTATCGGCTGATTCCTCTTGCAAAGACGACGCTCCTCCGTCGGTGTCCCGACTTCTGATCACGATGCCCGAAACGTTCACCATTACCGCCGAACCCGACGATGCCGGCCAGCGGCTCGACAAGTTCCTGGCAAATAGGCTTCCGGACCTCTCCCGCGCGCGCCTCCAGGCCCTCATGGCCGAGGGTGAGGTTCGTCGCGATGGCGTTGAGATAGCGGACGCTTCCTCAAGGGTCAAACCGGGCCAGCGTTTTTCCATCTACGTGCCCGATCCCCGACCAGCGGCGCCCGAGCCCGAAGCGATCCCATTGGACGTTCTGTTCGAGGACGATCATCTCCTGGTTCTGGAAAAGCCGGCGGGCATGGTGGTTCATCCTGCCCCCGGCCACGGTGAAGGCACGCTGGTCCACGCTCTCCTCCACCATTGCCAGGGTTCGCTATCGGGCATTGGCGGCATCCAGCGTCCGGGCATCGTGCATCGCCTGGACAAGGATGTCAGCGGCCTCTTGGTGGTGGCGAAGAACGACAAGGCGCATATCGGCCTTTCCGCCCAGTTTACCGTGCACCGCATCGATCGGACCTATGAGGCGATTGTCTGGGGCGTGCCGAAGGCGGCAAACGGCAGAATCGATCGACCGATCGGACGCCACCCCAAGGACCGAAAGCGCATGGCGGTGGTTGACGGAGGAAAGCGCGCGGTCACCCATTATCAACTGCTCGGAGCGGCCGGCATGGCTGCATCCCGCCTTCAGGTGACGCTCGAAACCGGTCGAACCCACCAGATTCGCGTTCATCTCGGTACGCTCGGCCTTGGTATCATCGGTGATCCGATCTATCGGCCGCGACGTAAACAAAATGTAACTTTAAAACTAGATAATAACGTGGCACGACTTAACCGTATTCTGCTGCATGCTCGCCGTTTAGGATTCGAACATCCGGTTTTCGGCAAGAAACTAACGTTCGATCGGCCACCGCCACCAGTTTTCGATCACCTTTTTGAACAATTACAGATGGAATTTTAGTGGTTCATCTACTGTTCATATTTTGACTGTGACAATTCACGCATGGCAGCCATTCGGTTTTACACTGGATCTTTGAAGGACAATGCCGGTATAATCCGCGGCAAATCTTGAAGTCAGGAGCAGGAACACTTTGGGCAACTTCTTATCCGTCCCAGCGGAGGGTACTGGCCTTTCGCGCTATCTTGATGAAATCCGCCGCTTTCCCATGCTGGAAGCGGAGGAGGAGTTCATGCTTGCCAAGAAGTGGCGCGAGCAGGAGCACATCGAGTCGGCCCACAAGCTAGTCACCAGCCATCTGCGTTTGGTGGCCAAGATTGCTATGGGCTATCGCGGTTACGGTCTGCCGATCAACGAAATCATCTCAGAGGGCAATGTCGGCCTGATGCAGGCGGTCAAGCGCTTCGATCCGGATCGCGGCTTTCGCCTGGCGACCTACGCCATGTGGTGGATTCGCGCCGCCATTCAGGAATACATCCTGCACTCATGGTCGCTGGTTAAAATGGGCACGACGGCAGCGCAAAAGAAGCTGTTCTTCAACCTGCGCAAGCTCAAGGGCCAGATGCAGGCGATCGATGATGGAGATCTTCCGCCGGAGACGGTGAAGGCGATCGCCGATCGACTTGACGTTACCGAAGAGGATGTGATCAGCATGAATCGCCGCCTCAGCGGTGGCGATCACTCCTTGAACGTGCCGCTCCGCGCAGACGGCGACAGCGACTGGCAGGACTGGCTGGTGGACGAGAGTGCCACCCAGGAAAAGACCATCGCCGATGCCGAAGAGCACAATCATCGCATGTCGCTCCTTCACCGCGCCATGGACGTGCTGAACGAGCGCGAACGGCATATTCTGACCGAGCGGCGGCTGAAGGACGAGCCGAGCACGCTCGAGGAGCTGAGCCACGTCTATGACATCTCGCGCGAGCGCGTACGTCAGATCGAGGTGCGCGCCTTCGAGAAACTGCAAAAGCAGATGAAGTCGCTCGAAGCCGAGCAGGCGATCGCAATGGCTCAAGCACTGCCGAGCCCCGACGAAAACCAGGCGGCACAATAGCCACACCAGAGCGGATCGGAGGCGGGAAAAACCGCTTCCGATCCCTTACTATTCTTCTGCCTATCGATCTCCCAGAATCGTGTGCACAACCTCGGCGCGTAGCAGCTGTTCGACATCCGGGTGCCACATCGCTTCATGCGACGTCGCGAACGCTTGGGTGACGAATGTCGCCTCCAAACCCTGCTGAAGGAAAAAGGATCGATCTTTTGCCTGCTCCTCAAGCGGGTCGGTCAGGGCTATGGCGCCCTCAAGGCGATAGCCATGGAATCCCAACCGGCCATGTTCACCGAGCGTTCGCCTGGCACCAGCGACGAAGGCGACGGTACAAGCTGAGCGGCAGTGATCGAAGACATAGGTGTTAAGCCCGTTCTCGATGATCTGCTTGGCGACGCCCCGCGCTTCAAAGACACGGCCACCATCGCT
>JBCCIN010000415.1:0-4546 GCA_039028235.1 Pseudomonadota bacterium | reverse complement strand
TTGACTAATTTTCGAAAATTACTGGACACGCAACGGCTCGTCCCCCTATCCTACAGTGATCATTGCACCGTTCGGATGATCGTGGCGCTTGAGAGCGACGGCTGACTTGGGGCAGTCTTGCGGCAAGCGCGGGGCGAAGCGCGAAGTGCAGGGGGCGTCATGTCAGCCGGAATGATGCAGTTTATCGACGTCGAAAAGGCGATGCCGGACAAGCGGGCGGCGGAGCAGAGACGTAAGGACTTCCAGGAGATCTACGACGAGTTCGATCCGGAGCGGGCGTCAGAGCAGGCGTCGCGCTGCGAACAGTGCGGAATCCCTTTCTGCCAGGTGCATTGTCCGCTTCAAAACAATATTCCGGACTGGTTGCGCATGACCGCCGAGGGGCGGCTGGAGGAGGCCTACGAACTTGCGTCCGCGACCAACAACATGCCGGAAATCTGCGGCCGCATTTGCCCGCAGGACCGCCTTTGCGAGGGCAATTGCGTGATCGAGAAAGGCTTCGAATCGGTGACCATCGGTGCCGTCGAGAAGCATATTGTCGACACGGCGTTCGAGCAGGGCTGGGTCAAGCCGGTGCAGCCGCGCATGGAGCGACCGGAGAGTATCGGCGTCATCGGTGCCGGGCCAGCGGGCCTCGCTGTGGCCGAGGAACTCAGGAAGCTCGGCTACCAGATCACCATCTATGACCGCTACGACCGGATCGGCGGTTTGCTGATCTATGGCATTCCGAACTTCAAGCTCGAAAAGGACGTGGTGGCCAGGCGTGCGGATATGCTTAGGGCGAGCAACATCACCTTCGAGCTTGGTATCGAGATTGGTAAGGACATCACGTTCGACGAGCTGCGCGCGCGTCACCAGGCATTGTTCATCGGCACCGGCGTTTACCGGGCGCGCGAGCTCGCGCTACCTGGTGTCGGCCTGGGACAGGTGGTCCCGGCACTGGACTATCTGACCGCGAGCAATCGAAAAGGGTTGGGTGACGATGTCGCAGCCTTCGATGACGGCTCGCTCAATGCTGCCGGCAAGCGTGTGGTGGTGATCGGCGGCGGCGACACCGCCATGGACTGCGTGCGTACGGCTATGCGCCAGGGAGCGGCATCGGTGCAATGCCTCTATCGTCGGGACCGCGCCAACATGCCGGGATCGATGCGCGAGGTTGCCCATGCCGAGGAAGAAGGAATCGAATTCGTCTGGCAGGCGACACCCGAGGCCTTTCTAGGCGATGGAACCGTCAACGGGGTGCGTGCGGTGCGAATCCGACTGGGCGCACCCGATGCCACTGGCCGCCAGCGGCCCGAGGCTATCCCAGACAGCAACTTCACCCTCAACGCCGATCTCGTGATCAAGGCACTTGGCTTCGACCCGGAGGATCTGCCGAAGCTGTTCGATCAGCCGGATCTGCAGGTGACCAACTGGGGCACGGTCAAGATCGACTGGGACAGCATGATGACGCCGATGGCGGGCGTGTTCGCCGGAGGCGATATCGTGCGCGGCGCATCGCTTGTGGTCTGGGGCGTGAAGGATGGCCGTGACGCCGCTGCCGGCATTCACGACTATCTGCAGAATAAGGCGGATCAGAAAACGACGGCGATGCCGGTCGAAGAGATGCCGTCCGCAGCCGCAGCGTCCTGACGGACCCGATTGGGGAAAGAACATGACTGACGACATCAAGAGGATGCAGGGCGCCGTCGCTGCGGAGCAGGCCTATCGGGACTATCGGAAGAACGCGGATTATCTCGAGCGTCACGGCATGTACGCGCCTGCCGATGAGCGCGATGCCTGCGGCGTCGGTTTCGTCGCGGCGATCGACGGCAAGGCCAGGCGCGATGTGGTGGTCGCGGCGATCGATGCGCTGAAGGCGGTCTGGCACCGAGGTGCGGTCGATGCCGACGGGAAGACCGGCGACGGTGCCGGCATCTATCTCGCGATTCCCCAAGACTTTTTCCTGGAACAGACCCACAGCTCGAAGAAGGTGAAGGGACCGATCGCGGTCGGCATGGTCTTCCTGCCGCGCACCGACTTCGCCGCCCAGGAACGTTGCCGCACCATCGTCGAGACCGAGATCCTGCGCTTCGGCTATTCGATCCTGGGCTGGCGCCAGGTGCCGGTCGACACGTCGGTGATCGGCGACAAGGCGATTGCGACGCGGCCGGAGATCGAACAGATCATGGTCGGCAATCCGAGATGGGAGGAGGACGAGGGCGACCCGGACGACGCCTTCGAGCGCGACCTCTTCATCATCCGTCGTCGGATCGAGAACCAGGTGCTCGCCGAGAACCTGAAGGACTTTTATATATGTTCGCTTTCCTGCCGTTCGGTGATCTACAAGGGGCTGTTTCTCGCCGAGCAGCTATCGGTCTTCTATCCGGACCTATTGGATGACCGTTTCGTCTCCAATTTCGCGGTGTTCCACCAGCGCTATTCGACGAACACCTGGCCGTCCTGGAAGCTCGCCCAGCCCTTCCGCATGCTCGCCCATAATGGTGAGATCAACACCCTTCGCGGCAATCTCAATTGGATGAGAAGCCACGAGACACGCATGTTCGCGCCGGCCTTCGGGGATTACAACGAGGACGTGAAGCCGATCGTCCAGGCCGGCAGCTCCGATAGCGCCGCCCTCGACGCGGTGGTCGAAGCGCTGGTGCAGGCGGGCCGCTCGCTGCCGCTCACCAAGACGCTTTTGATCCCACCGGCTTGGGCGAGCAAGATCCATATGCCCGAGCTGCATCGCGATCTCTTCAACTACTGCAATTGCGTCATGGAGCCGTGGGACGGCCCAGCGGGCGTCGTCGCCTGCGATGGCCGCTGGGTGATTGGCGGCATGGACCGCAACGGGCTCAGGCCCCTTCGCTACAGCCGGACTGAAGACGAGCTGCTCATCGTCGGCTCCGAGACCGGCATGGTGCCGCTCGTCGGGCACACCATCGTCGAGAAGGGGCGCGTCGGGCCGGGCGAGATGATCGGCATCGATCTCAAGCACGGCGTCTTTTTCCACGACCATGAGCTGAAAGACCACCTCGCCGACGAAAAGCCCTACAGTCAGTGGGTCAAGGGTATCGCCCATCTGGAAGACCAGGTGGCCAAGCGCGGCTTCGAGCCGATCGCCTATGAGAAGGGCGAACTGAAGCGTCGGCAGAACCTGTTCGGCATCACCATGGAGGATCTCGAGCTGATCCTGGCGCCGATGGTGCTGGATGCCAAGGAGTCGCTCGGCTCTATGGGAGACGACACGCCGATGGCCGTTCTCTCCAGGCGCTATCGCGGTCTTCACCACTTCTTTCGCCAGCAGTTCAGCCAAGTTACCAACCCGCCGATCGACCCGCTTCGGGAATATCGGGTGATGAGCCTGAAAACCAGACTCGGTAATCTCGGCAATGTCTACGACCAGGCCCCGAGCCAGACGAAGATCCTGCAGCTAAAGCAGCCGCTCGTCCTCAATAGCGATCTCGTGGCCTTGAAGGCGTATTTCGGCGAGCGCGCCACCACCATCGACTGCACCTATGATGTCGAAGGGGGCTGGCGGGCCCTTCGCGATTCGCTGCAGCGGATTCGCATGGAGGCGGAGGACGCCGTGCGCGAAGGCAGAGGCCAGGTGATCCTCGACGATCGCGGCGTCTCCGAGGGCCGCGCACCGGTGCCGATGATCTTGGCGACTGGCGCGGTGCACAGCCATCTGGTGGAGGAAGGGCTGCGATCCTTCAGTTCGATCGTGGTCTGTTCCGGTGAATGCCTCGACGTGCACTATGTCGCCGTGCTGGTCGGTGTCGGCGCGACGCTGGTCAACGCTTATCTCGCCGAAGCTGCGATTGCCGATCGCCATCGCCGTGGGCTGTTCCCGAATTACACGCTGGAAGAGTGCCTGGAGCGCTTCAAGGAGGCGGTTGCCCAGGGCCTGCTCAAGGTGATGTCCAAGATGGGCATCTCGATCATCTCGTCCTATCGCGGCGGTTATAACTTCGAGGCGGTCGGTCTGTCGCGCTCGCTTTGCGCCGAATACTTCCCGGGGCTGATCACGCGGATCTCGGGCATCGGCCTCGCCGGTATCTCTAACAAAGTGCTGTCGCTGCACCGGCGTGCCTTCGAGGCGGATGAGGCGCCACTGGAGATCGGGGGGCTCTATCGTTTCAGGAAAGGTGGTGAAAAGCACGCGCTCGAAGGGCCGACCATCCATCAGCTACAGCATGCGGTCGCCACTGACAGCTATGTGGCCTATCAGAAATATTCGAGCGCGATCGACGCTGCCGAGCCGGTCGCCATCCGCGACCTCATGGGCTTTTCGGAGACGGTCGAGCCTGCGCCGCTCGATGAGATCGAGAGCATCACCGAGATCCGAAAGCGTTTTGTCACGCCTGGCATGTCGCTGGGGGCACTCAGCCCAGAGGCCCATGAGACCCTGACCATCGCGATGAACCGCATCGGGGCCAAGGCGGACAGCGGCGAGGGCGGGGAATCGAAGGAGCGCTTCACGCCGAGACCCAATGGCGACAACGCCAATTCGTCGATCAAGCAGGTGGCATCGGGGCGTTTTGGCGTCACTGCGGAATAT
>JBCCIN010000414.1:0-4548 GCA_039028235.1 Pseudomonadota bacterium | reverse complement strand
TCGCTTATTGCAGCGTCGGCTTTTGGCACTTTTCTGACCAAGATATGCCATCCTCAGTCAGATCTGATAGAGATGACTGCCGACCTCTTTTGTCACAAGCGGAGTTACCAGAAGATAGCAGGCGCAGAGCAACGCGCGACCAAACCATCCGACAATTCGCGCCAGCGGCAAAAGTAGGACGCCTCTGTCGAGATGTTGCTCCGGCATCAGGTGGCTTCGGTCTGCTATGGGATGTGGGCCGATCCGGAGCGCGGTCTTTCCAACGACGAGGCGTTTGGCGATGTCGGCGCTCGACATGCCGATAGGCTGAAGGCTGGTAGGTAGAGCAAAGACGTGCCACCTGGCGTCAAGCCTGGCAATGATGGAACGGAGGGCGCTTCCTACCCATACCTTTCCACAAACCGCCGCAGCATCACCTCCGGCACACGCACCTCCTCCTCCTGAACCTGTGCGACAAGAGCGTCGGCCTCGTCGGGGCGGAAGTAGCCCTTGTGCTTGTAGAACGCGATGCGCAGTTCGAAGACGTCGGCGTCGGCTTCGGGGTGGAATTGGGTGGCGTAGACGTTTTGCTTGTAGCGGATCATCTGGTAGGGGCAGGGCGCCGACGACAGGAGGTGCTTGCACCCTTTCGGCAGCTCCTGCACCGCCTCTTTATGGCCCACCAGGGCGCGGAAGGTTTCCGGAAGATCCTGGAGTAGCGGGTCGTCCCGGCCATCCTCGGTCACCAGGCAGGTGACGCCGCCCACCGGTTCGCCATAGCGGGTCTTGCTCACCTCGGCGCCGAGAAAATACGCGAGGATGCCGATGCCATAGCAACAGCCGAGAAAGGGAACGTCCCTGGCGGTGACTTCTGGCATTAGGGCAAGGACGTCCTGCTCCATCCGCCGGTCGATCGCCGTTTTCGTGGCCGGCGCATCGCTGACGCAGCCAGGCCCTCCGCCAACGATCACGCCGGCAAATGTGTCGAGGTCCAGTTCGGCCGGCAGCGGCTCCTGGTCGAGTCGGATGCGATGAACCTCATCCCGGTTGAGGCCGCCCTTGTCCAGGATCGCTCGATATTCATCATCCGAGACCTCGGTCTCCGGACGAAGCTGCAGCACCAGAAAGCGTTTCATCACCAAATCCCGAGGACATGTTCTTCTTTCCGACGCTTCCGGCCGGTTCCGACGCCAGGTCGACGCTGAACGCCGAGGGTTCAGAGGTCGGCGTAAGCCTTGATTTCGGCCTTGCCGCCCGGGTGGGTGACCGCACCACCTTCCGCAGAGCCGACCGTCTGGGCGTATTTCCAGAGCGTGCCCGATGTGTACTCCGTCGGGACAGGTTTGAAGCTCTCGCGCCTAGTCGCAAGTTCCTCTTCCGAAAGCTCTACGTCCATCCGGCCGGTCTCGGCGTCGATCACGATGATGTCGCCATCCTTGAGCAATCCGATCGGCCCGCCGACCGCTGCCTCCGGCCCCACATGGCCGATGCAGAAGCCGCGTGTGGCACCTGAGAATCGACCGTCCGTGATCAAGGCAACCTTATCGCCATTGCCCTGGCCGTAGATCGCCGAAGTCACACCGAGCATCTCGCGCATACCCGGGCCGCCTTTCGGCCCTTCGTTGCGGATCACCAGCACCTCGCCGGCCTCATAGTTCCGGCTTTGCACGGCGGCCATCGCGTCCTCCTCGGACTCGAAGCAGCGGGCGGGGCCACGGAATTTCTGCGACGCAAGGCCGGCGATCTTCACGATCGCCCCTTCCGGCGCGAGATTGCCGCGCAGCCCGACCACACCGCCGACCGGCATGATCGGATCGGAAGTGGGACGAATGATGGGCTGGTCACTGTTGAAGGCCACGCCTTCCAGGTTTTCGGCGATGGTCTTGCCGGTGACCGTCATGCAATCTCCATGGAGATAGCCGCCGTCCATCAGCGCTTTCATCAGGATTGGCACGCCGCCGATATCGTGCAGATCGCGCATGACATATTGCCCGGCCGGCTTCAGATCCGCGATATAGGGGGTCGAGCGGAAAATCTCGCAGACGTCGTGCAGATCGAAATCGATGCCGCATTCATGGGCGATCGCCGGCAGGTGCAGCCCGCCATTGGTGGAACCGCCGGAGGCCGCCACGACGCGCGCCGCGTTCTCCAGGGACTTTCTGGTGACGATGTCCCGCGGCCGGATGTTCTTGGCCAGAAGGTCCATCACCGCCTCGCCGGATGCTTCCGCCCACTGATCGCGGGTTTCGTAGGGTGCCGGCGTACCGGCGGAACCGGGCAGCGCCAGACCGATCGCCTCGGACACGCAGGCCATGGTGTTCGCCGTGAACTGCCCGCCGCAGGAGCCGCCGGACGGGCAGGCGACCTGTTCCAGCTCATGCAGGTCGTCATCGCTCATATCGCCGACCGCATGCTTGCCGACCGCCTCGAACACGTCCTGGACGGTGACATCCTTGCCGCGGAATTTGCCGGGAAGGATCGAGCCGCCATACATGAAGACGGAAGGCACGTTGAGGCGCACCATCGCCATCATGATGCCCGGCAGCGTCTTATCACACCCCGCCAAACCCACGAGCGCATCGTAGGCATGGCCGCGCATGGTGAGTTCGGTGCTGTCCGCTATGACCTCGCGCGAGATCAGGGAGGACTTCATGCCCTGGTGACCCATGGCGATGCCGTCGGTCACGGTGATGGTGGTGAACTCGCGGGGCGTGCCGCCGGATTTGGCCACGCCGCGCTTCGCAGCCTGTGCCTGGCGCGCAAGCGTGATGTTGCACGGGGCGGCCTCGTTCCACGTGGTGACCACGCCGACGAAAGGCTGCTCGATGTCCGCCGTGGTAAGGCCCATCGCATAGTAGTAGGAGCGGTGGGGCGCTCGGTCCGGACCGAGCGTCGAATGGCGGCTCGGCAGTTTGGATTTATCGAAGATCGTGCGGGTGGCCATCGTGCTTTCCTACGCTCTGCTTGCTTTTGCGTCTTTTGATCGCGGCAACATAGGCCCAGACGGCCTGCCTGCAAAGTCAGGCAATAAGCCGGTTTGCCTTACACCTGTCAAATTTTTGGCGGAAATAAGCCATTTGTAGCGGAGGCTTCGGCAAAAAGCCGGAATTTGCCTTCTAATAGAACGCTTGTCGTACGAGGGACATGACATGGCGGGTATGGATCAACAACGCCGGTTTTGGACCACGATGGCGATCAACCCCCCAATCAAAGAGCGTGTCGCGGCAGAGGGTGCCGGGCTCGGCATTGCGCTCGATCGACCGTCGCATATCGTCGATAGGCTGATCGAGGAGAGGGCGGGGCGGCTGATCGAGCATCCCTTGCTCTGGCAGACCCTTCGTCAGCTTCTCTTCCCGCTCCTGAAATACGACGACGCGATCCGGCTGGCCGACTCGGTCGCCGACCTTCCGGGATTTCAGGCGTTCGGACTGGTCAGTCAGCTGCTCACCATGCACACGCGCGTCGACGGGATCGGCAACCTGCCGAAGGATGGCTTCGTCTTCATCGTCGCCAGCCACCCGACCGGCATCGCCGACGGTATCGCCGTCTTCGACGCGCTGTCGCCGGTGCGGCCGGATCTCTGCTTCCTCGCCAATCGGGATGCGATCCGGGTCGCTCCAGGCCTTGCCGACACGATCATCCCCGTGGACTGGCGCCCAGCGTTCAGGACCACGGCCAAGACCCGGGAGACGGTGCAGGGGCTGAACCGGGCCGCTCGCGACAAGCGGGCGGTGGTGGTGTTCCCTTCGGGTCGGCTGGCGCATATGACGATGAGCGGCCTGCGCGAGCGCCCCTGGCTTTCGACCGCTGTGACGCTCGCCCGTCGCTATCGGGCGTCGATCCTGCCGCTGCGCATCACCAGCCGGAATTCCTGGCTCTACTACGCGCTCGCCATGTTCAGCAACGAGCTTCGCGACATCACCATCTTCAACGAGCTCCTGAACAAGAAGGACGCCCATATCGACCTCAAATTCGGGGGCCCGATCGATCCCGACTGCCTTCCCGATGACCCCGACGTCGCCATCGAACAGCTGCAGCATCTGGTCGAATTCGGTCTTGCCTGAAAAATTTTCCGAGATCGGCCGAAAGCGTGATCTAGTTCACACTTTTTTAGGTTAATCGATGGCACACTGATCACGGATGGAGCGTCGCCCTGCGGCGTGACAGCAGGTATTTCAAGCTGAACACCCGATTTCCCAGCTTGGGAATTTGACCCCTTGTCGCCATTTGAGACCGGCCGTGCGGGCGGACGCTAGGTCCAGCGGCGGCGACTTTTCCAAACCTCCGCAGCACGGCGTGGGAGCTCTCTCCCATGCCGTGTCTGCTCCCCGCAGCGTGCGGGTGCGTCGACCTGCCTGAGACCGGCGGAGAGGTTTGAAGGCCGATGGTCGGGTGCCGAGCGCCACGCCGATGCTTCGTTTCGAGAAAAAACGGCGCAACTTCGCCTTGCCCGGGCGGATCAGCGCAGCTGGCTGTCCTTGCTGCCGCGACGGTTATAGCCGGCAAAAGGCACCGCCTCCTTGTCGCGAGCCTCCTGACACGTAACGCACAGGCGAACGCCGGGAACCG
>JBCCIN010000413.1:0-4551 GCA_039028235.1 Pseudomonadota bacterium | reverse complement strand
TTTGCCGGGCGGGCTGTCGGAGGAGCCGATCCGATACCAGACGTGATGGGTGACCACGGGGGCTCGCCGGTTGGTGATCACCACCACCTGCATGCCGTTGTCGAGGGTGAAGGTTTCGGGATTGAACACGGCGGCCTCGCTCGATGGGCCCGGGGTCACGACCAAGAGGGCCGAGAGCAGGGCGCTGGCGCAAAGATAGCTGATGGGGCGCTCGAAAAGAGGGCGGGTCAAACGGTTACTCCGTGCTTGTCTGATCTGGATCGGTCTGGGGCTCGATCACCGTCTGCGAACGGCTGACGACTTGTACGAGTGCGGCTTCCTCCGTCTCGGCCTCCCCGTCAGCCGCGGCTTCGGCTGATGGCGCCAGGTCCCCCGGCGTCCAGGCAAGAAGGCGGCGGAGCAGCGCGCCGTCGACGCGGTTCTCAGCGCGGGTTCCTTCGAGCGCATCGAGATCGCGTTCCGTGCGATCGCTGCGGCTGACCAGGAGGTTCTGCCCTTCGCTGGCCGCTTCGGCATCGGCGTTTTCCGTGGATGTGCCGGTCAGAAGGGAACGGCTGTCGTTCGATCCCCCGTCGATCGACGCATCCGGGCCGATCAGCGTCCTGCGCGCGGCATCGCTTGCCGCCTCGCTGCCGTCTTCAGCCTCTTCAGGGCTCGGCGGACGGAGATTGTAGTCGGGCGGCACGATCAGCGGGGGACGCTTGATCACGGCCATTTCATCGGGGCCTTTCTGCTCGAAGCCCAGGGCCTGCTGAACGGTTTCACCGCCGCCGCAGGCAGCGAGAAAAGGGCCGAGGGCGAGGCCAAGCGCCGCGATTGTTGTGGTTTTTGATTGGAACACGCGGACCAAACCAGCTCTCCCGTTGGCTAGAGGGCAGACAGCCTATGTAGTCCGCCGTTCGGGCGACAGCAAGCCGTCGAGCAGGAGCAGAGCGGCACCCACGCAGATGGCAGCGTCGGCGACGTTGAACGCCGGCCAGTGATAACCGGCGATATGGAAGTCGAGAAAATCGACGACAGCACCGAAGCGAAAACGATCGATCACATTGCCGAGAGCGCCGCCGATCACGAGGCCGAGCGCGCTGATGATCATCCGCCCCTCGGCCTGGCGCAGCCAGTAGAGAAGGCCGATCACGATGGCGATTGCGAGTCCTGACAGGATCCAGGGACCGGCATCACCCGCATTGTTGAACATGCCGAAACTGACGCCGCGATTCCACACCAGCACCAGATTGAAAAACGGCGTGACGGCGATCGGATTCTGGCCGAAATCAAGGCCGTCAAGCGCGATCCACTTGGTGATCTGGTCA
The DNA here is from genome assembly GCA_039028235.1 of Pseudomonadota bacterium. Lineage (GTDB taxonomy): Bacteria > Pseudomonadota > Alphaproteobacteria > Geminicoccales > Geminicoccaceae > JANQPX01. The sequence goes on along the minus strand of JBCCIN010000413.1, from coordinate 3,241 downwards.
AAGACGATGACCAGAATTGCGATCAGCAGTCCATGGCGCAGGGATGAGGTCACGCCGCCTCCAAGATCGCCACGGCCTCGGCGCAGCGGGCACAGACCCCCTCCGCCACCAGATGCTCGAACATCTGCCAGCAGCGCCGGCATTTCTGGCCCGATGCCTTGGCCGGCACCACGCCGATGCCGGGCGCATCCTCGAGCGTGAACGCATTCGCCGGCGGCTCGCCGACCATCACCTCGAGGGCTGATGTGATGCTGAGCTCGGCGCCGTCGATATCGGCGAGAAGGGCGGCCTCCGCTTCGCTGACATAGACCTTGGGTGCGGCTTCCAGCGACGAGCCGATGCGCTTTTCCCGTCGCTCGACCTCAAGCGCACCAGTGATAACCCGGCGCACCCGGCGGATTTTTTCCCACTTGGCGGCAAGCTCGGGATCGCGCCATTCGGCCGACACGTCAGGGAAAAGGCGGAGATGAACGCTGTCCTCCTCGTCCGGAAAGCGGGTCTGCCAGGCCTCCTCGGCGGTAAAGACGAGCACCGGCGCCAGCCAGGCGGTGAGACAGGAAAACAGCTGATCCAGAACACTTCTGGCGGCGCGGCGGCGAGTGCTGTCGGCGCGATCGCAGTAGAGAGCGTCTTTACGGATATCGAAATAGAAGGCCGAGAGGTCCATCGCGCAGAAATGGTGGATGGTCGAGTAGAGACGCTGGAAGTCGAAGGCCTCGTTCGCCTCCCTGACCACCTTGTCGACCTCGGTCAGCCGATGCAGCACCCATCTCTCCAGCTCCGGCATCGCCGACGCGGCGAGGCGTTCACTCTCTTGGAAGTCGGCTAAGTTGCCGAGGAGATATCGAAGGGTGTTGCGCAGACGTCGATAGGCATCCGCCTGGCCTTTCAGGATCTCGTCACCGATGCGGATGTCCTCTGAATAGTCGGAACTGACCGTCCATAGCCGGATGATGTCGGCACCCTGGGTCTTCATCAGATCCATCGGATCGATGCCGTTGCCGAGGGATTTCGACATTTTGCGGCCTTCCGAATCGACCACGAAGCCATGGGTCAGGACCGCCTCATAGGGGGCTCGCCCGCGGGTGCCGCAGCTCTCAAGCAAGGAGGAGTGGAACCAGCCCCGATGCTGGTCCGAGCCTTCGAGATAGAGCGATGCTGGCCACTGAAGATCGTCGCGCTGTTCGAGCACGGTCGCATGGGTCGAGCCACTGTCGAACCAGACATCCAGGATGTCGGTTACCTGCTCGTAGTCGTCGGGATTGCGGTCCGGGCCAAGGAACTGGCCGGGATCGTTGGTGAACCATGCATCGGCGCCGTCCTGCTCGAAGGCGGACGCGATCCGCTCGTTGACATCATCATCCTGGAGCAGTTCGCCCGTACTTTTCTCGACGAAGACCGCGATCGGCACACCCCAGGCGCGCTGTCTCGAAACGCACCAGTCCGGGCGATGCTCGATCATGCTCTTGATGCGGTTTTCACCGGCCGCCGGGACCCAGCGGGTGTCACTGATCGCCTGGAGCGCCTTCTTGCGCAGCTCGCCGTCACCATCCATTGGGATGAACCATTGGGGGGCGGCACGGAAGATCAGCGGTGCCTTGGAGCGCCAGGAATGGGGGTAGCTGTGAACCAGCTTGCCCTGGGCGAGGAGCGATCCGTTCTTGATCAGCGCCTCGATCACGGGCTCCGCCGCCTTGAACACATGAACACCTTCGAACAGCGGCACGTGCCGGGTGTAAAGCCCGTCCTCGGCGACCGTGTCCGGCACGTCGAGCCCATATTTCTGGCCAAGCTCGAAGTCGTCGGCACCGTGCGATGGGGCGATATGGACGAGGCCGACGCCTTGCTCCGTGGTGACGAAATCCGCCGGCAGCAGCGGCACCTCGAACTCATAGCCGCCGAGACCGTGCAGCGGATGTTTCGCCGTCGTGCCGGCGAGCTCGGAGCCCTTGAACTGAGCCAGAACCTTGTGGCCGGTGATGCCGGCTTCGCTCGTCGTCGACTCGATCAGCGCTTCCGCCAGCACCAGCTTCTCGCCGACCTTCGCAAGGGAGCCTTCGGCGGCCTCGCCGACTTCGATCACGACATAGTCGATGTCTTCGCCATAAGCGACGCCGGCGTTTGCAGGGATGGTCCAGGGCGTCGTCGTCCAGATGAGGACGGCAGCGCCGTCAAGCTCGGGCTTTGACGCTGTGGCCACGGGGAAACGGACGATGATCGTCGTGGACGTATGATCGTGATACTCGACCTCGGCCTCGGCGAGCGCCGTCTTCTCGACCACGGACCACATCACCGACTTCCGGCCGCGATAGAGCTGGTTCGACATGGCGAACTTCGCAAGCTCGCGGAAAATCCCGGCCTCGGCCTTGTAGTTCATGGTCGTATAGGGATTGTCCCAGTCACCGAGGCAGCCGAGGCGTTTGAACTCGGTGCGCTGCACGTCCAGCCAGTACTCAGCGAACTCCCGGCATTCCTTGCGGAACTCGTCCACCGGCACGTCGTCCTTGTTCTTCTTGGCTTTCCGGTATTTCTGCTCGATCTGCCACTCGATCGGCAGGCCGTGACAGTCCCAGCCCGGCACGTAGTTCGCGTCCTTGCCGAGCATCTGCTGATTGCGGTTGATGACGTCCTTCAGGATCTTGTTCAGCGCGGTGCCCATATGCAGATGGCCGTTCGCATAGGGCGGGCCGTCATGCAGGATGAATTTTTCCTTGCCCTTCGACGCGTCGCGCTGACGTTTGTAGAGGTCCAGTCTCTCCCAGCGTGCCAGCGTTTCCGGCTCGCGCGTCGGTAGGTTGGCGCGCATCGAAAAGGGCGTCTTCGGCAGGAAAACGGTGTCGCGATAATCCTTCGTCATCAGGTCAGCTCGTTCTTCATGGTCGCGGCGAAAGCGGAGGCACCGGCCTTGTTTACGCGAATTTCAGAAAAAGTCAGCACCGACGCGGTGCAGCGTTGACTTAAAGATGGGCGCCGTAAATGGACACGCCCGGGCCAAAACCCGGGCGGAGACCCTCCAGGACCTGTCGCTTAGAAGCTCTTCTGAACGGGGCGCTCATCAAAATCTCGCCTTCAAGCACTACTCAGAAACCTAGATAGGTATCCGGCGGCATTTTGCCCAGAACCTCTTTCGCATTCGCGCAGTCTTTCGCCATCTGCCGTTTCAGCAGCTCGACATCCGTGAACGCCATCTCGCCGCGCAGGCGCTCGACGAACTGGCAGCAAAGCCGTTTGCCGTAGAGAT
>JBCCIN010000412.1:0-4551 GCA_039028235.1 Pseudomonadota bacterium | reverse complement strand
GGTGACCGCAAGCGGCCGGCCGTCAAGATCCTGGCGGCCGCGAAGATCCTGCACCGCCGGCAGATTGGCAGCCCCCAGCGCCAGGCCGACGACTCCTCGGCGCCAGGCCCGACCGACACTGTCGCTGATGATCACGGCGAGCGTCACGCCGAAGCGCGCCGAGAGCGCATCGGCGAGCTCTGCAGCGCTTCGGTCCGGATCTTCCGGCAAGAGCAGAACACGCTCCTGATCCCCGCCGCCGTCGACGTTTGACCGGTCGACCCCGGCATTAGCCATGACCATGCCCAGACGATGCTCGGCGATGATCAAGCCTCGGCGTTTTCTGAGAATGCGCCGGGACTCACCGAGCACCGCCTCGCAAAAGGCGGGCGGCTTGCCGGTTTCCTCTGCCAGGTCTTCCGCGGCTTTCGATGGTGTAACCGCATGCAGGTCGACGATCCGGCCCTCCGCCTTGGAGACGATCTTGTGGGTGATCACGAGAATGTCGTCAGGGGCAGGCGAGAGGTTTCGCATCCTGAGTGCGTCGCCCAGGATAAGCGCGAGGTCATCACCTTTGACGATTGCGGGAATGCCGGCGAGCGCCGTCAGCGTCAGCCTGTCGGACAAGGCTGACGCCTCACAGACATCGATCGACGCCTTAGTTGCCTATAGGCCCGCGACATCGAAACCGCCGTCGACATCGAGAAGATGGCCGGTGATGTAAGCGGCTTCATCCGACGCGAGAAAGGCCGCCGCCGCCGCGATCTCTTCGGGTTTGCCGTAACGCTTGATCGGCAGTCGCGCATGATAGGCATCGCGGATCGCCTGATCATGCATGCGTTGGGTCAGGGCGGTATCCACCGGGCCCGGTAGAAGGCAGTTGGCGGTGATGCCATGCTCCGCGAACTCGACCGCGATCAGCTGAGCGAGGTTGGCTACGCCGGCCTTGGACGTGGCGTAGGCGTTTCGATCTTTGAGCGCCTTTCGGCTGTTGATCGAGCCAATGAGGATAATGCGCCCGAAGCCGGCGTCGATCATGCCGGGAAGCACAGCCTTGGCGACGAGAAAACTGCCGGTGAGATTGACGGCAAGCGTCTTGTTCCAGGTCGCGAGGTCGGTCTCGAGCAGGGGCAGGGTGGTGCCGATGCCGGCGCAATTGATGAGGATCGATGGCGCACCTGCGGTTTTGGTCACCGCCGACGCCATGCTGCTCACCGATCCCTCATCGGCGACGTCGACCTCGAACGCATGGGCGTCGCCCCCGTCCTTGCCGATCGTCTCGGCGGCCTTCGACGCGGCCTTACCGTTGAGATCGGCGATGGCGATCACAGCTTCTTCGCGCGAAAAGCGCTCGGCAGTCGCGAAGCCAATACCGCTGGCGCCACCGGTGATCAGAACAACCTTGTCCTTGAAGCGTGCCTCCATCCCCGATCTCCGAGGTCAAGCCGCGAGCTTGAAATCCTGTGCTTCGAGGTCGGCCGAAAGCGCCTTCGCCTGCGCCGTCGACAGCGGCATCAGCGGCGGCCGGAGCCGCGCCCATCCGGGATCACCCTTGGCATCGGCGATCATCTGCTTCATCGCCGGGATCAGCGCATAGCGCTGCAGGATTTGTCGCACACGTTCGACCTCGCCATGACGCTCGGTCACGTCATCGCCTCCTGACGCTGCGTCATAAAGATCGCGGATCGCTCGCGCATTGACGTTGCAGCCGGCACTGATGCAACCGGCACCGCCGACCTTGAGCCCGGCCGCGACCAGATTCTCCGCACCTGGGAAGACGGCAAGATCGGGAAAGCGCTCAATCAGCATCTTGCTATGATCCCAGTCCCCCGTGCTGTCCTTGATGCCAGCGAGCGTTTTCGGATGGCGAGCCTTCACCAGATCGACCAGCTCTGGCGTGATCGGTACGCCGGAGACGCCGGGAATGTGATAGAGCACCAGTTGGAAGTCCTCGGTGCCCACGCCCTCGATCACCCGATCATAGCTGACGGCAAGCGCGTCGTCCGACGCTCCCTTGTAATAGAAGGGCGGCAACATCAGGATCGCGAGCACGCCGCGATCGACCGCATGGTGGGTGAGCCGGACCGTATCCGGCAGCGCTGCACAGCCGGTGCCGACCATCATGCGATCCGCCGGAAGCCCGGCATCGATGGCGGCATCCAGCACGCGAATGCGCTCTTCGACCGAGAAGGAATTGGCTTCGCCGGTGGTTCCGAACATCACCAACCCGTGACAGCCTTCCTCCAGAACCCAGCGGCAATGGTCGATGTACTTTCCGACGTCCGGCTCCAGCTTCGCGTCGAGCGGCATTAACGCCGGACACCACACGCCGTTCAGCACTTCATCCCCAATGCTCGCCGCCACGTTCGATCCTCCCTTGATCCATGCATCTCAGCACAAGCTTTAGGGCGGATGGGAGGTCGAAACAAGCATGCCACAAAATTCCACGCTCATCGCCCAGGCCGTCCCGGCTTCCCTTGACCCCTGTCTGTTCTCTGGCTACTTGGCAGTCGACCGATTGATCGGATGGGTGGCCGAGTGGTTGAAGGCACTGGTCTTGAAAACCAGCAGGGGTGCAAGCTCCTCGTGGGTTCGAATCCCACCCCATCCGCCAAATATATATGATACTCTCTCGATTAAATATCTGAAAAATCAGCAGATTTATCCAAAACCCTTCCCAGAGATCTTTTGGAATTGACTAATTTGCTGCACAAAAAGCAGCACAAAGCACTGTACAGATAGCATCTACTGGCTGTATCTTCGAGGATCAAACTGGTCTCTACCTATGATGTGCTGTAAAAAGTGCAGCACACGAATCCTGGCAACACCTATGACCCTTCTCAAGCGCGGCAGTATTTATCAGCTCAGACGGCGCGTGCCTCGGCGGTATGGTGCTATCGAGCCGCGATCGACGGTCTGGATCAGCCTGCATACCGACAGCCAGGAGATTGCTGAGAACAAAGCGAGGCGAGCCTGGGCGCAGATGATCGAGGGGTGGGAAGCGAGGTTGGCTGGCGACAGTGCGGACGCCGAGGCGAGGTTCGCAGCGGCCCAAGAGCTGGCTGCCGTTCGCGGCTTTCGCTATCTCGATGTCGACCGGGTGAGGCGCTTGCCTGTGAACGAACTTGTTGAACGGGTCGAAGCGATCGATGCGCCTGCTGGAACACCTAACCAGGCAGAAGCGACCGCGCTTCTCGGCACGGTGCAAGAGCCAGCTATCAACGTCACAGCGGCGCTTGCGCTCTATTGGGAGCTCGCCAAGGATAAGACCTTCGGCAAAAGCGAGGATCAGCTTCGCCGTTGGCGCAATCCTCGGATCAAGGCGATCCGCAACCTCATCGACGTCATCGGCGACAAGCCGATCGATCAGATCACGCGCGACGATATGCTCGACTTTCGCCAATACTGGTTGGAGAGGATCGAGAGTGAAGGGCTTACCCCCAATTCGGCGAACAAAGATCTGATCCATCTGGGCGATATCCTGAAGACCATCAACCGGATGAAGCGCCTTGGGCTTGATCTGCCCCTGGGCGAACTCTCCTTCAAGGAAGGCGAGAAGCGAAGCCGCCCTCCTTTCTCGGATGCTTGGATCAAGGACAAGATCCTGGCGCCCAGGGCCCTGGACGGGCTCAATGCCGAAGCACGGGGATTGATCCTCGGGATGGTCAACACCGGCTACCGGCCGAGTGAGGGAGCGGCGCTTACCGAACAAACGATCTCCTTGAACGACAACGTGCCGCATATTCGGATCGAACCCGACGGACGGCAGCTGAAAAGCCAATATGCCCGCCGTGAGATTCCGCTGACTGGGGTTTCACTCGAAGCCTTCCGATGCTTCCCGGACGGCTTTCCCCGTTACCGTGACAGCGCTTCGCTTAGCGCCACGGTCAACAAATATCTCAAAGCCAACGGACTGTTGGAAACGCCCGAGCATTCCTTCTATTCGCTCCGGCATTCGTTTGAGGATCGGATGCTTGAGGCCGGCATTGATGAACGCATCCGCCGTGATCTCTTTGGCCACACTCTTGATCGTGAGCGCTATGGCAAAGGAGCGTCCTTGGCCCGCAAAGCGGAACTTCTGGCAGGCCTGGCCTTTTGATCGAGAAGTGACCTGGCGCGTTGCTGTGCCGCGGTCATCGCTTTGGCCTCCTTTCGCGCTAAGGCAAGCTCGGCTTCCAGCCGTTCGAAAATCGGTGTGAACGCAGGATCGCGCGCCACGAGATGTGCGACCTTCAGGAGGGCAGCCTCCAGCCGTGCAACGGACACCTTGCGTCCAGGGGTAGCCCGATACCGTCCCAGCGTGGTTTGTTGCTCGCCAGTCATTCCGACGGTGAAAACACCAGGCCCCGAGAAGCGCAGTTAGAACGAGCCCAGCTGTCATCCCCTTTGGACCGGTGGCTCGAACCGGTCGGAAAGTCGCTTGGTAATTTCTTGTCCCCAAGATCGATCGTGAAGATTCGAAAGTCGTCGTCATTCTTCGTTGCCCGCTCAATGGCGCGCCTGACCGTGTCGTTGGTGACGAAGTACCAGATCTCTCGGACTGATGAGCTGAGTGCATAGTCGAGAATGATC
>JBCCIN010000411.1:0-4555 GCA_039028235.1 Pseudomonadota bacterium | reverse complement strand
GCTTGAAGGATGCCAGCACCCACCAGAAAAGCGGAAAGACGAAGATAAGGACGACCAGCCAGGCGAAGACGTCGCGGATGATCTTGGAGCTGTGGTTGCCTGGCATCAGAACTTCACCCTCGCGAGCTTGATGAAGACGAAGCAGACGATGTTTAGAAGGATCAGGGTGATCAGGCTGAGCGTGGCCGCATAGGAAAAGTCGGCAACACCAAAGGCGCGGCCGGCATAGAAGCTAAGGGTCGTCGTCACCGTGCCCGGTCCGCCAGCCGTCATGGCGTAGACGTAGTCATAGATGCGAAAGAGATCGATTGTCCTGATCAGCACCGCCACCGCGAGCACCCGGCCGAGCATCGGCAAGGTCAGATGCTGGAAGGTCTGGAGAGCGCTGGCGCCGTCGATCGCCGCGGCCTCGAACGGCTCCTTCGGCAAGGCACGCAGACCTGCAAGCATGATCAGCACCATGAACGGCGTCCATTGCCAGATGTCGGCGAGCATCACGCCGGCAAGCGCGGTTTGCGGATTGGCCAGGATCGGACTGCTGGGATCGGCGAGTCCGATGAGGCGTAGATAGTAGGCGAGCACGCCGAACTGCCCATCCTGCATCAGGAGGAACATCAGCCCGGTCACGGCAGGGGGCACGACCAACGGCAGGGTCATCAGCGCGCGCAGCACGCCATAGCCCCGGCGGTCGCTGTCGAGAAGGAGCGCAATGCCGAGGCCAAGCGCCACCTGGATTACCAGGCAGACCGCTGTATAGGTGAAGGTCACGCTGAGCGCGTTCCACATGCGCTCGTCGCCAAAGGCCTTTAGCCAGTTCTGCGCCCCGACGAACTCGATCTGGCGAGTGAAGCGGTTCTGCTGGTTCATGGTCAGCCAGACCGCGTAGACCAGCGGATAGATGCCGAACGCCAGGATCATGGCGATCAGCGGGGCGAGCCAGGGAAAGGGGTGGTCGCCAGTCAGCCAGCGGGGCAGGCCCGACCACGACCGTCCACGTCCCCCCTCTGATACCAAGGTCGCCAACCCCGATCGCCCCTTTGACGCTCATCCGGCCGCATCGCCGAACGTGCTGAACGTTTGTTCAGTTGGTGTACTTCTTTAGCACGGTAGGTGGTCGTGCGAAATCCTGTCAAGGTTGGCGCATTTTGCGACGGGTTTGAAGAGCTGGGCGTGTAGGCGCACGCGATTTCGCGCGGGTTTGAAGGAGGCGCTGCCGCATCTTTGCATATGGTCTTATTGTGAGATGACTTAGGAGGAGAGCTTCACCGAAAGGCTGCGCGATAGGCTCTCCAGCCGACGAAACGGAGACTGTCCGGGCTCAAGCTGAATGCCGTCCGGCGGGGACTCGATCAGCTTCAAACCCTCCCGGCCATAGGCCTCCTTCAGGCTGCTGAGTAGCCAGGCTTCAGCCTGCGCATGGCGACGTTCGGCTAGCGATCCGGCATCGAGATACCGACGGTGGCGGTCAAGCGTCTCGATCAGCTCGATGATGCCGTCTTCGCGCCCGCTTGCGATCGAGAGAACCGGGACCCGCCAGGATGCTGCGGCCGCCTGTCCGGTGGCCTTGCCAGTAGCGGTGAGGGCGGAGCGGAGGTCGCGGGCGGTCTGGACGGCGATCGGGCCGAGGTCAGCCTTGGTGACGATGGCGATGTCCGGGATCTCGGCGATGCCGGCTTTCATGTATTGCAGGCTGTCGCCGGAGCCGGGCTGGACGCAGAGAAGGACGGTGTCGGCGACCGAGGCGATGTCGGTCTCGCTCTGGCCGACGCCGACGGTCTCGACGATCACGCGATCGAACACGGCGCGCATCAGGACGACGGCGGAGGCGGTGATCGCGGCGAGGCCCCCGAGGCGATCGCGCGCCGCCATGGAGCGGACGAAGATGCCCTGGTCCGAGGGGTCGGTATCGATACGCACGCGATCGCCAAGGAGTGCTCCGCCAGAGCGGCGGGACGACGGATCGATGGCGATGACTCCGGTCGTCTCCTCGCGCGAACGATAGGCAGCAATGAGCGCGGCGATCAGGGTGGACTTGCCGACGCCCGGTGGCCCAGTGATGCCGATGACATGGCCTTTTGCATCGTGATAGGCCTCGTCCAAGAGATCGATCGTCCCTGGTGCCGTCGGCGAGGCTTCAATCCTTGCCAGCGCATCCGCCAGCGCCCTCTTCCCCCCTTCCCTCAGCCTCGTCAGCACAGTCTCAGGCAAGTCAGCCCTCGACGCGGCGCGTCGCGGATTGGGCGGCGGCCAGGCGGGCGATGGGGACGCGGTAGGGGGAGCAGGAGACGTAGTCCAGGCCGATCTGGTGGCAAAAGGCGACGCTTGCCGGATCGCCGCCATGTTCGCCGCAGATGCCGAGCTTGATGTCAGGGCGGATGGCCCTGCCCTGCTCGGTCGCAAGCTTGACCAGGACGCCGACGCCGTCGACGTCGATGCTGCTGAAAGGATCGGTGGGATAGATGCCCTGCTGGATGTAGGTCTCAAGGAATTTGGAGGCATCGTCGCGGGAGAGCCCAAGCGCCATCTGGGTGAGATCGTTGGTACCGTAGCTGAAGAACTCGGCGGTCTTCGCGATCTCGCCGGCCTGGAGGGCGGCGCGCGGAACCTCGATCATCGTGCCGGTCTGGTAGGTCAGCTTGCCGCCGGTCTCCTCGATGACGGCCTCGGCGACCTTATCGATCTGGGCTTTCAGAATGTCGAATTCACGGGCGGTGCCGATCAGCGGGACCATGACTTCGGGGACGACGGCCTCGCCGGTTTTCTTCTCGCTTTCGATCGCGGCCTCGAAGATGGCGCGCGCCTGCATCTCATAGATCTCGGGGAAGAGAATGCCGAGACGACAGCCGCGAAAGCCGAGCATAGGGTTGGCTTCCTTGAGTTCCCTCGCACGCCTCCTTAAAGCGTCCGCATCAATGCCGGACGCTTCGGCGACCTCCTCGATGTCATCGGCCTCATGGGGAAGGAACTCGTGCAGCGGCGGATCGAGCAGCCGGATGGTCACGGGGCAGCCGGCCATGATCTCGAACAGCTCCACAAAGTCCTTGCGCTGCATCGGAAGGATTTTCGCCAGAGCCTTGCGTCGGCCTTCAGAGGTTTCAGCGAGGATCATCTCACGCATGGCGACGATGCGGTCATCGTCGAAGAACATGTGCTCGGTGCGTGAGAGACCGATGCCTTCGGCGCCGAACTTTCGGGCAGTTTCCGCGTCTTCCGGGGTTTCGGCGTTGGCGCGCACCTTCAAGACGCGTTTCTCGTCCGCCCAGCCCATCAATGTCGCGAAATCGTCGGATATTACCGGATCGATAGTCGGCACAGCGCCGAGCATGACCTCGCCGGCCCCACCGTCGATGGTGATCAGGTCACCGGCCTCAATTTCGTGACTGCCGGCACGCAAGCGCCGCGTGCCGTAATCGATGTCGATGCCGGCGGCAGCCGAGACGCAGGCCTTGCCCATGCCGCGTGCGACCACGGCGGCGTGGCTGGTCATGCCGCCGCGGGCGGTGAGGATGCCCTTGGAGGCGTGCATGCCATGGATGTCCTCGGGCGAGGTCTCGACACGCACCAGAATCACCGCGGTGCCGGCATTGCCGAGCTTCTCAGCCTCGTCGCTGTCGAAGACAACCTTGCCGGAAACGGCACCCGGCGATGCGGGCAAGCCCTTGGCGATAACCTCGCGCGGGGCATCAGGGTCGAGCGAGGGGTGTAGAAGCTGATCGAGGGCGGCAGGATCGATGCGCGAAATCGCCTCGTCCCGGTTGATCAGTCCTTCATTCACCATGTCAACGGCGACCTTGAGGGCGGCAGGCGTCGTGCGCTTGCCGGACCTGGTCTGAAGGACCCAGAGGCGTTTGTCCTGGATCGTAAACTCGACGTCCTGCATGTCGCGGTAATGGGCTTCGAGCTTGTCAAAGACCGCGGTGAGCTCGGCGAAGGCATCGGGCATGACCTCCTCCATCGAGGCGAGATCGCTCTTGGTTTCCGCCTTCATCGCCTCGGTCAGCGGCTGCGGCGTGCGGATGCCGGCAACCACGTCCTCGCCCTGGGCGTTGATCAAAAACTCGCCGTAATAGCGGCGCTCGCCGGTCGAGGGGTTGCGGGTGAAGGCGACACCCGTTGCACTGTCGTCGCTGCGGTTGCCGAACACCATGGCCTGGACATTGACGGCGGTGCCCATGGCGGCGTCGATGTCGTGCAGGCGGCGATAGGTGACGGCACGCGGCGTCATCCAGGAGCTGAAGACGGCGCCGATCGCGCCCCAGAGCTGGGCGTTGACGTCCTGGGGAAAGGCTTCGCCAGTCTCGTCCTGGACGATGCGCTTGTAGCACTCGATCAGATCGGCGAGATCGTCGGCGGTAAGCTGATTGTCGAGCCGATAGTCGTTGTCGCGCTTGATCTGGTCGAGCTGATCCTCAAACAGATAATGATCGACCCCGAGCACCACGTCGCCATACATCTGGATGAAACGGCGATAGCTGTCCCGAGCGAAGCGGGCATCGTCGCTCTCGGCGGCGAGGCCCTCGACCGTGTCGTCGTTGAGCCCGAGATTAAGCACCGT
>JBCCIN010000410.1:0-4561 GCA_039028235.1 Pseudomonadota bacterium | reverse complement strand
TAGACCTAATAAGCCCAGATCATCGGCGGCGGCCGTCGTTCTACGTCCAGATCCGTCGTTCACGGGTTCATCCAGGGGTTTCGCGTTCCGGTCGTCACAAATCTTCCGGGCGATCGGGTGGACAAATTTCGACAATGTGTCATGTCACCCTACTAAGTCGTTCCTTCGAAGGATCGCGGCCTGGCAATGTGCGAGCGTTCTGCCGCTCGCCAGCATGTGGCGCCATCAACATCGGAATTTCTTGGGAGCCTCTCACATGACAGTGGACTTCAACCTCAACGGACAGACGGTCAGCGTCGACGTCGACGCGGATACGCCGCTCCTTTGGGTCATCCGTGACGAGCTTGGGATGACCGGGACCAAATTCGGCTGCGGGCTCGCCCTTTGCGGTGCCTGCACCGTGCACATGGACGGTGTGCCGGTGCGCTCCTGCCAGACCTTCATCGAGGATGTCGCAGGTGCCTCGATCACGACGATCGAAGGGCTCGACAGCAAGCCGGCCCAGGCCGTGCAGGCCGCCTGGCAGGAGTTGGACGTGCCACAATGTGGCTATTGCCAGTCCGGGCAGATCATGTCGGCGACCGCCCTTTTAAGCGAGACGCCGAAGCCGTCCGACGAGGACATCGACGCCGCGATGAGCGGCAATGTCTGTAGATGCGCCACCTATCACCGCATTCGAAAGGCGATCCATCGGGCCGCCGAGATCATGGAGGCCTGATCATGATGCACCTTTTGAACGAGACAAGCAGGCTGCCGTTCGCAAGCCTGGCGGCACCCACCCGGCGCGGGTTTCTGCAGCTTTCCGTCGGCGCAGGCGCAGGGCTTGCACTCGGCGTGTCCCTGCCGTTGGAGGCCAACGCCGCGACAGCGTCAACGAAGGCCGCGTCGGCCTTCAATCCGTTTGTCGAGATCATGGACGACGGCACCGTCCGCGTGGTCATCAAGCATCTGGACAAGGGCCAGGGTCCGGCGACGGGTCTGGCGACGCTGGTGGCCGAGGAGCTGGATGCCGCCTGGGAGCAGATGACCGTCCGCTTCGCGCCGGCCAACGCTGCGCTCTACAACAATCTCCTTTGGGGTGAGGTGCAGGGCACTGGCGGCTCCTCAGCGATACCGAATTCATTCGATCAGTACCGGCAGGCAGGCGCCACCGCGCGCGCCATGCTGCTTGCCGCAGCCGCCGATGAATGGGGCGTGCCGGCAGACGAGTTGACGATCGCGGAAGGCGTGATCAGTCACGGCTCGGAGAAATGGGCCGGGATCGGCGATTTCGCCATGAAGGCCGCGGAACAGCCGGTGCCTGAAGACGTCGCTCTCAAGACGCCCGAAGACTGGGTCTATATCGGTAAGTCCTTCCCGAGACTCGACACCAAGATGAAGAGCGAAGGGGCCGTCGGCGTCTATGGCATGGACCATCAGATGGACGACATGCTCGTCGCCGCACTCGCGGTGTCGCCGAAGTTCGGCGGCGTGGTTCAGTCCTTCGATGCCGAGGCGGCGAAAGCGGTGCGCGGCGTGGTCGACGTGATCCAGGTGCCGCAGGGTGTCGCCGTTCTCGCGACCAGCACCTGGCCGGCGATCAAGGCGCGGGATCTGCTCGATATCCAGTGGGATTTTTCGGGCGCCGAGACCCGCTCCAGCACCGATATCATGGCCAGCTATCTGGCGCTTGCCGATGAGGCGGGTGCGCCCGTGAAGGCGGTCGGCGACGCCGAAGCCGGGATCGCGGGCGCTGCCGGCGTGGTCGAGGCGACCTATCAGTTTCCGTTCCTCGCTCACGCGCCGATGGAGCCGATCGACGTCACTGTGCTGTTCGACGGTGAGACCGCGACGTTCTGGACCGGCTCGCAGCTGCAGACGCTGGATCAGAATATCGGCGCCAGTGTGCTCGGCATCGAGCCGACCAAGGTGTCGGTCGAGACACTTTGGGCCGGCGGTTCCTTCGGCAGGCGCGCGATCTACAATTCGCACTACGTCGCCGAGGCCGCAGCGATCGCCAAGACCTGGCATGAGGCGTCCGGCAAGGCGCAGCCGATCAAGCTCGTCTACACCCGCGAGGACGACATTCGCGGCGGCTATTATCGCCCGGCCTATGTGCACAAGATCAGGGCCGGCGTCACCGAGGATGGCAAGATCGCCGGGTGGCATCACCGCATCGTCGGCCAGTCGATCCTGAAGGGCACCATGTTCGAAGCCATGCTGGTGCATGACGGCATCGACAAGACGTCGGTCGAAGGTGTGGAGGACACGCCCTACACCATCGACAATTTCTCGGTGGAGCTGAATACCACGGACGTGCAGGTGCCGGGGCTCTGGTGGCGCTCGGTCGGCCACACCCACACCGCCTATGCCATGGAAACCATGGTCGATCAGCTCGCCAAGGCGGCGGAGCGCGATCCGGTCGAGTTTCGACGGGACATGCTCTCAGGCGATTCCAGAAAGCTCGGCGTGCTCAACTTGGTTGCTGAAAAATCAGGCTGGGGCGAACCGGTGCCGGCCGGGCGCGCACGCGGCGTTGCCGTACACAAGTCCTTCAACACCTATGTCGCCCAGGTGGTCGAGATCAGCCAGCAGGACGACGGCATGATCAAGGTCGAGAAGGTCTGGTGCGCGGTCGACTGCGGCATCGCGGTCAACCCCGACAATATCGCCTCGCAGATGGAGGGCGGCATCGGCTATGGCCTCGGCGCAATCCTCCGAAACGAGATCACCCTCACCGAAGGCGAGGTCGATCAGGGCAACTTCGACACCTACGAGCCGCTTCGGATCGAGGACATGCCCGACATCGAGGTGCATATCGTGCCGTCGGCCGAGCCGCCGACCGGCGTCGGCGAGCCCGGCACGCCGCCGATCGGGCCTGCGGTCGCCAATGCGATCTTCGCCGCGACCGGCAGCATGCCGACCAAGCTGCCGCTCAGCCAGGAAGGCCTTGTCTAGTGGTGTGACCACGTCATTGACTTTGGGTCGCATCGCTAGCGTCTAGCATTGGTTGACAAACGGTCGGCATCGTCCTGGTGCCGGCCGTTCGTCCTTTTCGGGAGACCTACATCATGAGCTTGCGCGGTGGCGATATCGCGGAGTGGCTCATCGGCGAAGGGCGCCTGCTCGGTGATGGCGTGGCGATCGCCGAGGGATTCGCCGACCGGCTCATCGCAGCAGGCGTGCCGCTCCTTCGCCTGCGCATCGCCCAGCGCATCGCCAATCCGCTGCTGGCTGCCTGGGGTGTGATCTGGCGTCGCGATCTCGGCAGATCGGAGGACTACGTCGTTCCGGCCAAACTGCTCGAGACCAGCACCTGGATCGGCAGTCCGTTCCAGCATGTGGTGCAAACCCGTGCCTCGCTGCGCAAGCGGCTTACCGATCTTCGTCCGGACGACTATGTCGTCTTCCACGAAATGGCCGAGATCGGCGGCACGGATTTCTTTTCCATGCCGCTGGAGTTCGGGGACGGGTCTGTTCAGGGCATGAGCTTCGTCGCGGATGGCGAGGACGGTTTCAGCGAGGACCATATCAGCCTGTTCGAACGCGTAAGGCATCCACTCGCCGCCGCGATGGAGCCGGTCGCCATGCGCCGGTCGACGAAGAGCCTGCTAAAGACCTATCTCGGCAAGGGTCCGGCGGAAGCGGTGAGTGCCGGCTCGATCCGCCGCGGTGATCTCTCGACCGAGCGTGCCGTGGTCATGTTCTCGGACCTTCGCGGCTTCACCGACAAGTCCAACCGCTGGTCGGACCGAGACCTGCTGGACGCCCTCGACGGTTATTTCGAAGTGGTGGTCGACGCCGTCAAACAGCATGAGGGCGACGTCCTGAAATTCCTGGGCGATGGCATCCTCGCCATCTTTCCGATCCAGGACGAAGCCGCGATATCGGCACGCTGCGCCCAGGCGCTGCAGGCCACCCTCGATGCCAGGCAGAAACTGATCGACCTCAACAAGACCCGGAAAGCGAACGGCCAGGAAGCACTCGACTTCGGCACCGCGCTTCATGTCGGCGAGGTGAGCTACGGCAATATCGGCAGCCCTGATCGCCTCGACTTCACCGTGATCGGCGATACCGTGAACCTGGCAAGTCGTATCGAAGGCCTCTGCAAGACCCTTGGCGAGCCGATCCTCTGCAGCGAGGCGATCCACCGACATCTGGGATCGACCCTTCGAAGCACCGGAATTCACAGCATCCGCGGCGTGCCCGATCCGGTCGAACTCCTGGCACCCATCGGCTGACGCCGACCGCTTCTTGACCGGCGCTTAGCGTAAAGTCCGGGCAGGCGGCCCCGCCGCCTCACCCGCCAGTGGTGCTCATATGTCTTGAAACCGCGGGGCGGGCGTCTCGCCGGTCGATGACGAAGTCGTGGCCCTTGGGCTTGCGGCCGATACCTTCCAGGATCGCTTCCTTCAGAAGCTCATTGCCCTCTGAGGCGCGAAGCGGCGTGCAGAGATCGGCCTCGTCGTCCTGGCCGAGGCACATATACATGCGGCCGGTGCAGGTGATGCGTACCCGGTTGCAGCTTTCGCAGAAATTGTGGGTGAGCGGGGTGATGAAGCCGAGTCGGCCACCGGTCTCC
>JBCCIN010000409.1:0-4583 GCA_039028235.1 Pseudomonadota bacterium | reverse complement strand
CTCGATGGCGACGTCGATCGCAGCCGGCAAAAATTCAAGGGATAAAGCCTTAATCGGTTGTGAGAGGCCTTTCAAGACCTCGGCCTCGAAGCCCTCGACATCGATTTTCATGAATACGGGCTCGCCATAGGCCTGGATCAGACGATCCAGCGTCGTCGCTTCGATCTCGACGGGCGGCTTCCAGGCGACCCCATCGAAGCCGTCTCCCTGGGTGACCTGATCGATCCAAGCCTTGGAAAGCGTGGTCACCGTCGGGTTGGTCGGATCGACATGCATCGAGGCCGTTCCGGGCGAGGCGGCGAGCGCCGTTTCCACCACCATGATGTCGTCCCGGCCCTCGAATTTCCAGCGAAGGAAGGCGGCGAGGTCGGCCTGCGGCTCCACCGCGACAACCTTCGCGCCGAGCCCGGCCCAGATCCGGCTCCTATTGCCGACATGGGCGCCGATGTCGAAGGCAAGGTCGCCAGGCTCGAGGAACGACCGGTACAGGCGCCTCAGCTTCGGCAGGCGCCAAGGCTGGCCATAATAGATCACCAGCGAGCGCAGGAGCCCGTAGGCACGCGGCCATTTGTCCGGCCCGGAGAACAACGGAGCAAGCTCTGCTATGGTCATCGTCGGATCGTCCGGTTTCTCGAAGATGGGGTCATCGGGGAGATCGGGTCATGAATGATCCGCAGTCATGGAGATGCGATATGCGCTACGCCTTGGGGAACGACCAGGTCGAAACCGATGGTGATGATGTTTGGATCGCACCCACGGCGGCGGTCATAGGTAAGGTCAAACTGGCGAAAAAAGCCAGTATCTGGTGGCATGCGGTGCTGCGTGGCGACAATGAGCCGATCACCATCGGCGAAGGCACCAACATCCAGGACGGCACCGTCATCCACACCGATCCGGGCTTTCCCGTGGTCATCGGCGAGCGCGTTACCGTCGGTCACATGGCCTGCATCCATGGCTGCACCATCGACGATGGCGCGCTGATCGGCATCAACGCCGTGGTGCTAAATGGCGCCAAGGTCGGAAAGAACTGCCTGATCGCCGCCAAGGCTCTGGTGACCGAAGGCATGGAGATTCCGGAT
Source organism: Pseudomonadota bacterium (assembly GCA_039028235.1). Lineage (GTDB taxonomy): Bacteria > Pseudomonadota > Alphaproteobacteria > Geminicoccales > Geminicoccaceae > JANQPX01. The sequence continues at coordinate 3,504 of JBCCIN010000409.1, read as the reverse complement.
AACGCCCTTGCGGTCGGAGCACCGGCCCGGGTCATTCGCGAGGTCACGCCCGACAATATCGAACGCATGCAAAAAGGTGCCGAGGTCTATATCGAACGGGCGCGGCATTACCGGGACAAGCTGCGCCAGGATTGATCAGCGAGGCCGGTAAACCTCCAGCGCTTCCGGCATCAGTTCCTGCAGCCGCGCGATGCGGTTGCCCGGCGACGGATGGGTCGACATCCACTCCAGCTGACGACCAGCGCCCGCCGCCTCCATATTGCGCCAGAGATCGACCGCGGCGCGCGGATCGTACCCCGCCTCGGCCATATAGAGGAGTCCGATATGATCGGCCTCGGACTCCTGGACTCGGCTGTTGGGCAGCGTGAACAGGTACTGTGCGGCGAGCGCTGCGCCGATCGTGGTGAGTTGATCACCGCCGCTCGCCACCCCTGCCGCAGCGACACCGCCTTGGGCGAGAATGCCTTGGGACATGCGCTCATTGCCGTGCCGAGCAATGGCATGCGCTACCTCGTGCCCGATGACGGCGGCGAGCTGATCGTCGTTCTTCGCGACTTTAAAGAGGCCGGTATTGACCCCGACCTTGCCCCCAGGGAGCGCGAAGGCATTCGGGCTGTCGTTTTCGAATAGGGTGAATTCCCACTCCCAGTCGGGCTTGGGGCTGATCCTGGCGATGCGCTTGCCGACATCCTGGATGCGACGATCGAGCGCCCGGTCTTTGGAGCGCGGCATTTGCTGCTTCATCTGGTTATAAGCCTGCAGGCCCAGCGCCTCGACCCGCTCGTCGCCAACCAGAATAAGCTGGCTCCGACCGGTGACCGGCGCGGTCTCGCAGGCCGCAAGCGACGTTATGGCAATAGTGGCGAAGGCAATGGACTTGAAGCGCATGTCGATCGTCCAAATTGCAAAGTCGATCCATGTCGCGAACGACGACGGCGCCGTTCGTGGTCGTCGACGTACGATCATACGAGCGAAGGTCAATTGCCGATAGCGGCGGCAACGCCGTCGGCGAATGATCGGGCGTGGTTCGAACGCCACAGGAAGGACATGGTCGGACAGCGTCACGCGGCAAGGCGATAATCGGCCATTGTGAGGAGGACCGCCCTTTTCTAGGTTGTTCGACTTAAAGAAGAACGAGGGGACCGACGTGCTTGGCGTCTGCTACTATCCCGAACATTGGCCGGAGGAACGTTGGTCCGAGGATGCCAAGAAGATGGCGGATCTCGGCATCCGCTTCGTGCGCATCGGCGAGTTCGCCTGGAGCCGGATCGAGCCCACACGCGATCAGTTCGACTGGACCTGGCTCGATCGTGCCCTCGACGTCCTGAACATGGCGGGACTGCAGGTGGTGTTGGGCACACCGACCGCCACACCGCCCAAATGGCTAATCGACCAGCGCCCCGACATTCTCGCCTGGGATGAAACCGGCCAGCCAAGGCGCTTCGGCGCGCGACGTCATTATTGCTTCACCAGCCCCTCCTGGCGCGAGGAGACGGCGCGCATCTGCCTGAAGATCGCGAGGCGCTATGGCGATCATCCGGCCGTGGTCGGCTGGCAGCTCGACAATGAATACGGCTGCCACGACACGGTCCTGTCATACGCCCCTCATTGCCGTCCCGCCTTCCAGCGCTGGCTGGAACGCCGCCATGGCACTATCGATCGGCTGAACGAGGCTTGGGGCACCGTGTTCTGGAGCCAGGAATATGGCGACTTTGGACAGATCGGACTGCCCTATCAGACCGTCACCGAGGCTCATCCCGCCCTTCGCCTCGATTTCCAACGCTTCTCCTCGGATCAGGTGATCGACTACAACCGCATGCAGGCCGAGATCATCCGCCAGCATTCGCCCGAGCGCTTTGTCAGCCACAATGCCATGGGCCTGTTTCACGATTTCGATCACCAGGCACTGGCCCGCGATCTCGACGTGATCACCTGGGACAGCTACCCGCTCGGCTTTACCGATCAGCGCATGGGTCTCGACGGCGAGACCAGGGCCCGCCTCGCCCGCACCGGCCATCCGGACATCGCCGCCTGGCATCACGATCTCTATCGGGGCACGGTGGAAAACGGGCGCTTTTGGGTGATGGAGCAGCAGCCCGGGCCGGTGAATTGGGCCGATCACAATCCGATACCGGCGCCCGGTATGGTACGCCTCTGGACCCTGGAGGCTCTAGCGCACGGCGCCGAGGTGGTGAGCTATTTCCGCTGGCGCCAGTCACCGTTCGGCCAGGAGCAGATGCATGCAGGCCTGCTGCGTTCGGACGGCGAGCCGGCGCCGGTGGTCGCCGAGATCGAACGTCTGAGAAAGGACATGAAGAAGCTGGACCTGGAGGCGAAAACGCCTGTTCAGGCCAAGGTCGCCCTGATCACCGACGACCCGTCCCACTGGATCTTCGGCATCCAGCCGCAAGGCGCGGGCTTTGATCTGAAAAAGCTTAACCTTGCCTTCTACACCGCATGCCGTCGCCTCGGCCTGGACGTTGACGTGCTGCGTCCGGGTGCCGACCTTTCCGGCTACGCGCTCGTCCTGATTCCAAGCCTGCCATTGGTCCCGAAGGCGATGGTTGAGGCTCTTGCCGCCCATGAGGGCCGCGTCATTGCCGGGCCACGCACTGGCAGCAAGACGCGGACCATGCGAACCCCGAGCGAGCTTCCACCAGGCGGTCTGCAGGAGTGGCTTCCACTCAAGGTAATTCAGGTCGGTAGCCTGCCGCCGGGCGCAGACGGCAGCATCACCTGGCGCAACAAGACCTATCCGCTTCAGGTCTGGCAGGAGGACATCGCCACCGAACTCGAAGCGGAGGCAAGTTTCACTCAAGGCAGCGGCGCCATCTACCAGTCCAACAACTGGACCTATCTCGCTTTCTGGCCGGACGAAAGCTTTCTCATTGACCATATCGAAGCCGTGCTGGCGGATCTGGAGATCGAGACGGTCCGCCTGACCGAGCCGCTTCGCCTGCGCCGCCTCGCCGATCTTACGTTCGCCTTCAACAGCGGCTTCGAGCCGGTCGAAGCACCCGCCCCGAAAGGCTCAACCTTCCTCGTGGGCGGCTCCGAGATCGCAGCTCAGGACGTCGCCGTCTGGAAAAGCTGACGGCTGCCCTTGGGCGCAACGTCCAGGACCAAAGCCACGTCGGACGAATCTCGCTACGCCTTTTCAAAACCAGGCGGCATACCGTCGATCCTAGCGACGAAGGCCAACGTCAATGAGGTGGCCATGCCACTAGATGCCGACGATCAGTTCGAGAAGGTGACGCAGACGCTGGCGATCGCGCTCTTCGAGGCGTCCGAGGATCAGGCGTACATGGCGCTGGTCGATCGTCGTCATCACTGGCTTGAAGACGGCACCTCTGTCCAGGCCTGCAGCCTCCGCACGCTGCACCGTCATCTCACCCGAGCTCGCATCCGGCCGGTCCTGAACCGCAATGCCCATGATGAGGACGTCGTCGCGCTGCTGATTGTAAGTGCTGGTGCTGACAATGACCGCTGGCTGATATTCGGCCT
>JBCCIN010000408.1:0-4588 GCA_039028235.1 Pseudomonadota bacterium | reverse complement strand
CGTCAATCGATCGATGTCGACAGTAAGATTGGCGAGGTCGCGGATCGAGGCGTCCCGGCGGCGCAGAAGTTGGCTTTGGCGATGGTCGAGACGGCTGAGCGCCGCTGCCAGAAGCGGAATTTGAAAGTCGACATCGCGATGTTGAGCGGTCAGCGCGTTGGGCGTGCGCCGCAACAGGCGAACCGCCGTCGACGCGCGGCGCATTTGCTCGATCGACGTCGTCTTAGCCGCAGCCAGACGTGAGCGCCGCTGGTCTTCGATCTCAATGTTGCGTTCCATATTGACGAGGCCGGCGATGGTGCGGGCCCCATCCTTTCGAAACTGGTCGAGACGGCTCAGTCTGGGGAGGAGGCGGGGGATCAGCCTGTCCAGCTCTCGCTCATAACCCCGTGCCCGATCCTGGTGATCGGCCAGAGCCTCGAGGGCAGTTTCGCGTTCCGCCTGTAATTCATCGAGTTGGCGCGAGAATCGGTCGACCTTACCGGTGAGCATGGAACGGTAGGCTTGTCGCCGATCCAGCAGTTCCCGAACGTCGTTCAAGCGATCGCGCAGGATGGCATCATGATCGACGGCTGACAACGCCTGCGAAGACACTAGAATCGAAGCCAGAAGGACGAGCGACGTCAGCAACGGCACGTCTACCTTCGGCCTGGTTCCAAAACGCAGTATCGCCATCCTTCCCATGAAGTTCCGTCGTCGATTAGGGTTGCAACTCTAAGAACATCGCGGCTTCTTCTGGGATCGTATCTCCAGCTCCAACGTCGGCCACAATAGATAGACCGCGTAAGACCCTTGCCGGCAATAAGCTCATCAAACCGGACGGCGGCCGGAACCAGCAAGGCGAAAAGAGTGGAATAACTTTAACCAGCGAAGCGCTTTTCATCCTCAATGTCAGCAAGTACAGAAGCCACGTCGGCGACCAACAGTCAACGGCACAAACCCGCCGAAGACACTATAATGTGGATTCATTATCGTGATAGGAGGGCTTTCTTTCTCCTCACTCGCGCACAGCGTCCGGACCTGAGCCATCGGCGGCGTCTCGGCCATGGCCCCGGCGCCGTGATCTATGTCCTTTCAAGACCTTGACGAACATTAAACCCTGTTGGTTAAGGAAGCGTAAAGCGTCGTCGAAAAGATCATCTTCGGCATACTTGAGCTCGGCTTCATCTGGATCGAGCCGATTCCGTGATGCGCAGGCTAGCTTCTGCTGAAGCGGTTGTTCTTTGGAAAGCCGTGCGGGGCCATGCGACCGGCACTGGCACGTTTGCCTTGCCAGGTTTCCAGTTCCTTGACCATGCGGGTGCCGTTCTTGGCTGGCCAGGAGAGGCCATCGGCGAGGTCAATGCTGCAGGCGTCCGCGAGCTTACCGTCCTTGAAGCGCTGGAGAAGGACACCTTTGCCGCGGCTCATGACCGGGAGATCGGCCGCCGGGAAGATCAACATCTTTCGGTTGGAGCCGACGGTGACCACGTGGTCACCGTCACCAGGGGTGACCACCAGGAGCTTCGCGAGCGGGTCGAGGTTGAAGACCTGCTTGCCTGACTTGGTCTGCGCCGCGATCGCTTTCTCCTCGGCGAGGAAGCCACGGCCATCACTGCTGGCGAGCAGCAGCTTGCCGTCGGCGCGATGCACGTTGAGATAGAGGGCCTGGGCGCCCTTGGCGAGGTCGACCTGCAGGCTGAGCGGCTCGCCCTGGCCTCGACCGCCCGGCAGGCGATCAATCGGCAAAAGGAATCCGCGGCCATCCGAGGTGATCAGAATCAGCTTGTCGGTGGTCTGGGCGCGGATGACGAATTTCTGCGAGTCGCCGTCCTTATACTTCAGGTCCGCGTCGTTCTCGACATGGCCTTTCATCACCCGGACCCAGCCGAGCTTGGAGCAGACAACGGTCACCGGTGCCCTTTCGACCGCGATTTCTTCAAGGGCCTCGAGATCGACCGTCGGGGCAAGGCCGAGCTTGGTGCGGCGCGCGCCGAGCTCGCCTGATCCGAATTTTTCGATCGTTTCCTCGAATTCTTCCTTAAGTTTGGCCCGGCGCAGCAGCTCGTCCTTCAGGAGCGCCTTCAGTTCTTTGCGCTCAGCTCGAAGCTCCTTTTGCTCCTTGACGATCGCCATCTCCTCGAGCTTGCGGAGATTGCGAAGGCGCATATTCAGGATGGCTTCAGCCTGGCGTTCGGAGAGCTCGAAGGTGGCCATGAGTTCGGCCTTGGGATCGTCCTCCTCGCGGATGATGCGGATCACCTCGTCGAGGTTCAGATAGGCGATGCGGTAGGCTTCGAGGACTTCCAGGCGATCGTCGATCTTGCCGAGCCGGAACTTGGTGCGCCGGATCAGCACCTCCATCCGATGCTCGATGAAGGCTTGCAGGACGTCCTTCAGGTTCATGACCCGCGGCACGCCCTTCGAATCCAGGACGTTCAGGTTCAAGGACAGACGGGTTTCCAGCTCGGTCTGGCGGAAGAGCTGCTCCATCAGGAGATCGGCAGGCACGGTGCGCGAGCGCGGGATCAGGACCAGGCGGATGTCCTCGGTGGACTCGTCCCGGATGTCACCAAGGAGTGGCAGCTTTTTCTGCGCCAGTAACTCGGCGATGCGCTCGATCAGACGGGCCTTTTGCACCTGATAGGGCATCTCGGTGATGACGATCTGATACTGACCGTGGCTGAGATCTTCTTTCTCCCAGCGGGCGCGCAGCCGCATTGAGCCGCGGCCGGTGCGGTATGCCTCGGCAACATTTTCCTGGCTTTCCACCAAGACACCGCCCGTCGGCAGGTCCGGGCCTTTGACATGGGTGAGCAGGGCATCGATGGATGTTTCCGGCTCCTCGACCAAATCGCACAGCGCCCTGCAGAGTTCGCCGGCATTGTGTGGCGGGATCGAGGTGGCCATGCCGACCGCAATGCCGGTGGTGCCGTTGGCGAGCAGGTTCGGGAAAGCGGCGGGGAGGACCACCGGCTCGTCGTCGCCGCCGTCATAGGTCGGGCGGAAGTCGACGGTGTCCTGGTCAATTCCCTGAAGAAGTGCCTTCGCGACCTCGGTCAGTCGCGCCTCGGTATAACGCATAGCGGCGGCGTTATCGCCGTCGATATTGCCGAAATTGCCCTGACCATCGACGAGGGGGTAGCGCTGCGCGAAGTCCTGGGCGAGGCGGACCATGGCATCGTAGATCGAGGCATCGCCATGGGGATGATACTTACCGATGACGTCGCCGACCACGCGCGCGCATTTCTTGTAACCCTGATCAGGGTCGAGCTTCAGCTTCATCATGGCATAGAGAAGCCGCCGCTGAACCGGCTTCAGGCCGTCTCGAACATCCGGCAGCGAGCGCGAGGTGATGGTCGAGAGCGCATAGGCGAGATAGCGTTCGGAAAGCGCGTCCGCGAACGGAACCGGGCGGATCTCACTGTTCTCAGCGGCGTTATCATTAGCTGCCATTTTTTGTCACCTGTCGAGGAGTCTCTCTTTCGGCTCGCAAGAACCGGTCAACCAGGGCCTGGCGAGCTTCGGGGACGGGGCGATCCAGCGCCGCGAAGAGATGGCGTTCCAAGAAGTATCCTGCAAGCTTAAGCCCATCACGAATGGCAGCGCCATCGGCTTCACCCCTACCGAGCAGAAACCCCGGCAGCGGCAACACCCTGTCCTCATACCCTTTCGCCGTCTCCCTGGTCACCGCCCTTCCCGTTCGCGGAGATACGTAAACGAGGTCCGCGTCGGACGACAGGTCGAGGCCGAAGCCTAGATCGGCGAGCAAGGCGAGTTCGAAACGCACGTAGTCGTCAGCCCAGATACTAGATGTCGTGAGTGTATCTATGAGATGGCACAATAGATTGTAAAGATCCGGGTGTGGATCGCGATCGGGCAGGGCTTTTTCGACGAGCGCGCATGCACTGGTCAACGCTGCGAGGCGATGCGCCTCATCCATGACGAGAGCGGCGTTAGGCGTCATCAATTCGGCGGTGATGGTGCCGAGCTGATCGGCGAGACGCGCGCGCCAGGTAATGGCGAGACGGTTGCCGGGTTGGTAGGTGGATTTGTGCTTGCGGCTGGCGCCACCGCGCACAAGCCCCCCATGGCGGCCATGCTCTGCTGTAAAGACCTGCAGCACCAAAGCCCCCTCGCCGTGACGGCGGGCGGAAAGGAGGATGGCTTCGTCTTCCCATTGCATTGGCGGCGGCAAAGGCTCAGGCGGTGTTTTTTCCTTTGCCGGTCGATGGCTGATCGAACGGCATGACTGGACTGCGCATGTAGGCGCATTCAGTCTCTCGCCGGGATCATAGCGGACTTGCTCGCGGAATCCTTCGTTTTCTTTAGCGGCTATGCCTGAGGTCGGGACGCTTTGAGCCCGCGTCCCGCGTTACGCCGGCATGACGAGCGCCGCTGGGTGACAATATCCCGTCGCTGTCATGCCGGCGCCGCTCGACTATCCCCGAATGGCCTTGATGGCGATATCCAGGAAGAACTCACCCGGAAGCTCGCCCATGGCGTCGACCATGGCCGCCTTGAGATCATCTGCCGTCTTGGTCTCATCCAACGCACGCTGCCAGGCCTTCAAGAGCCTCCGATTGTGGTCGATGCCGCCGGCATCGTT